>JANMFM010000141.1:0-17401 GCA_031374125.1 Bdellovibrionales bacterium | reverse complement strand
AATCCAAGAGAATATTTTGAAAAACTAGCCCAAGATCTCCTTCAGGAACAAAATCCATATACCCCCAAAGACTTCGCCGACTTAGCTAAAAATTGACGTGCTAGAACGACGATGTACGATTTTGGCTCGCGAAATGCCTTTAGAATTAAAAAGTCCAGGCCGTGTGAAGCGATATGTCAGCGAGAATACAATTCGTTTAACTTTGGATCTTTCAGAAGAAGAATATAAAAAATTAGAAAAACTAAAAGCCTTAAAATCTCATCAAACTACAGATGTAAAGACTCTTATCAACTTATTAATAGATCAAGAGCTTGCGAAATACAGCAAAACAAATAATAGCGCATCCAAGTCTCAAAACCCAAGACAAATTAAGGTCTCACTTAAGAACCATCTACTTCAAAAAGCCAATTACAAATGCCAATACCCAGGATGCAATCAAAACCACTTCTTACAGATCGATCACATAAAATCTGTAAGCAGCAATGGCAGTAATCAACCTGAAAACCTCCAAGTTCTCTGCCAGGCTCACAATAAATTTAAATATCAGAAACATGGTTAATGGTATAAGGGAGGCTTTTAGCTTTTAATAGAAAAATTCCTCCAAACTTTATTTTTCATTTACAACGCAGGGCTGCGGTTGCAGTTCAAGGGATTGCATTTACTGTATAAAGTCCACAAAATAATCACATGGCAAATGTATTAGAAGTTAAAAACTTAACAAAATCTTTTAAGCGCAATCCGTGGTCAAAGCCCAAAGAAGTGTTACATAATATTTCCTTCTCACTTTCACAAGGTGTGATGACAGGATTTCTTGGAATCAATGGTTCTGGGAAGACAACAACTATCAAATGTGTTTTAGATTTAATCACTCCAGATTCGGGAGATATTAAATTCTTTGGTGAAGAACTTTCGAGAAATGTAAAAAAGAGAATCGGATTTTTACCTGAAAAACCTCAGCTCTACGATCATTTAACAGGCGGAGAATTTTTAGATTTTGCTCTAAAGCTTTCCAGAAACGATATCTCGACGTCCAATGCGGAATCAGAAAAAAAGATCGATGAAATCTTAGAACTTGTAGATCTTAAGAATGCAAAGGAATCCAGACTCAGGGAATACTCTAAGGGTATGTACCAAAGAATGGGACTTGCGCAGGCAATCATCAGAAATCCTCAGCTGGTCATCCTAGATGAGCCTATGTCTGATCTGGATCCCGCGGGAAGATCTCTCGTGAAAGATATTTTAAAAAGAATTCAGTCAGAGAAAAAAGTTTCAATCTTTATCAGTAGCCATTTACTTCAAGATATCGAAGATCTCTGTCCTGAAATCGTAATTCTAAATCAAGGTGAGATGAAGTACACTGGGCAGACATTGAGTTTTATCAACAAGCTCAATCCTAAATTTGAAATCACTTTTGAAAGCCAAAACAGCTTCAAGACTGTTTCGGTAGATTCAGAAGAAAAACTTCAAAGTGAAATCGACAAATTAAGAAATCAAAAATTGAATATCATTACAATTCAAAACCAAAAATCTCTGGAAGAAGCATTTAAGAGTTTTATTGGGAAGTCATTTTAAAAAAAATAGTGAGGCCTATGAATCAAATTTTAACTATTGCTCAAAATACCTATAAAGAATTGATTCGTGATAAAGCATTATACATTTTAATTTTCTTTGCTATGGGCCTTTTGGCATTGAGTATTTTACTTTCTCAGCTTTCAATTCACGAGAACTTAAGACTCACAATTGATTTTGGATTTTCAGGAATTTTCTTAGCCATCGTTGCCATGACACTTTTTGTGGGAAGCACTCTAGTCTTTAGAGAAATTGATAAGAAAACGATTCTTTTCTTAATGTCTTATCCCTTAAGCCGTAGCCAATTCATCATGGGAAAATTCATAGGATTTTCAATGATGCTTTGTACTTTGATGGTAGGATTAGGAATTGCCCTCGCTGCATTGCTTTTCGCGATTCAATGGGAGCCGACAGTTTCTTTCTTAATTGCGTTCTACGGAATTTTCTTGGAAATTCTTTTGCTTCTAAGCATGACACTTTTGTTTGGAGTTATTATTCGCCCAATTCTTGTAGTTGGTGCAGTCGTAGGATTATTCCTCATCGGACACGGAATGAACGGTTTTGCGGAAATCGTTGCTCGTGGCCAAAATGAATTTTTAAAAACCTTAAGCCAAATTTTAAAATGGTCACTTCCAAACCTAGAAAACATGAATTGGATGAATCAAGTTGTATATGCGGAGATCATTCCAGGTAGAACAATGTTATTTGCATCGGTTTATACCTTGGGTTGGGTCATTTTCTTCTTAAGTCTTGCCATCGTATTGTTCAGGAGGCGTGATTTTGTTTGATGAAATTATGAATCCTTACATGAATTTTTATTGGACGGGTGCGTTTTTTATCTTAGGGGCTCTCTTCGGAAGCTTTGCTAACGTGGCCATATATAGAGTTCCCAAAGAAGAAAGCGTCGTCACTCCTGGCAGTCACTGCTACAATTGCAAAAATCCTGTAAAGTTTTATGACAATATTCCTATTTTGTCTTGGCTGATCCTCATGGGAAAATGCCGAAACTGTGGTGCAAAATTTTCTTTTAGATACTGCTTAGTCGAAATCATCACCGCATTTTTATTTGCAGGAACTTTTATGAAATTAGGCTGGAGCTTTTTTCTTCTAGAAGTTCTGGTTTTAATTCTAGGGCTAGTGATAGTTTCATTTATCGATATAGATCATTTTATTATTCCAGATAAAATATCATTGCCAGGAATAGTTATAGGTTTAGTAGGTGGGCTTCTCAATCCAGAGAGAACTTTTGTGGATTCACTATTGGGAATGCTTTTGGGTGGAGGATTTCTCTGGGCTGTGGCTTATGTTTATTTTCTTTTAAAAAAAGAAGAAGGTATGGGCGGCGGGGACATCAAGCTTCTTGCTTGGATCGGCGCAATTCTTGGTTGGATGAGTATTCCATTTATAATTTTGGGTTCATCTATCCTTGGAAGCATCGTGGGTCTACTGATCATTTGGAAATCCAAAGGCCCTGAATCTTCAGGAATGAAAACCGTAATTCCATTCGGACCTTACATCGCATTCGCGGCAATCTTGTACATTTTTGGCGGCGAAGCCATCGGAAAATGGTACATCAATCTTTTTATGCCAGGACTCTGATTGTTTACCGAGCTCTAATAGTTACCTAAAGTCCTAAGACCTAAGTCACAAAGATGTGTGTCTAGCTGATGCTAGACCTCCGCTAATTTGACTAATAGTCCAAATCCGCGATTTAATTAAGAATGTAGTGTATCTACCGGTCAAAGAATGACCAGTACGGCAAGATGTAAGTTGGGACAACACGGATGTTTTTTGATTCAAATAAAGTCATTGGACTCGACATTGGAACGAACTCAATAAAAATAGTTGAGTTGGATGTAGGTCAGCGCAAGACAACAGTCATGGCTTTTGGCGTAGCTCCGACTCCTGCGGGCACAATTGCAGGAGGTGAAATCATTGATCCCATCACTCTTTCTCAGGCAATCAAATCTCTCATTGAAAAAATAAACACAAAAAGAAAGCACGCCAGCGTAGGGATTTGGGGAACAGCCGTAATCGTAAAACGTGTTGGTCTTCCAAAGATGGATCTTCAATTGCTCGATGAACAAATTCGTTGGGAAGCAGAACAATATATTCCATTCGATATTCAAGAAATCAATTTGGAATACCATGTTTTAAATTCCTCTCAAGCCAGCGCTGACACCATGGATATTCTTCTTGTGGCTGCTAAAAAAGATTTAATCATGAACTATTTAGAAACGGTAGAGAGTGCTGGCATTTCTTGTTCAGTTTTAGATGTAAGTAGTTTTGCTTTGGCAAATTGTTTTATGAAAAATCATCCAGAGTTCAATAACGACACTATTGCCGTTTTTGATATCGGCAGTGGGATTACAAATTTTGTTGTAGTTGAAAATGGCGAAGTGGTTTTTGCTAGGGATATTCCAATGGGTGGATTCAATTACACTTCAGACATTCAAAAGGGAATGGGCATAAGTGTAGAAGAGGCTGAGGGATTAAAGCTTGATATTTCTCTCGGCAGACCTGCTCCAGAAGAACTTAAGACTATAGTGCAATCTTCCCATGAGAATTTCTGTGATGAATTGAATCGCAGTTTAGATTTTTTCACATCAACTTCGAATCAAGGAAAAATTCAAAGAATTTATCTTACGGGTGGCGGCAGTTTAATGATCGGTCTTAAAGAATCATTGGCCAATCTATCCCAATTGTCGGTGGAAATGTTTAATCCCTTCCACAGCATTCAAGTGGATAAGAATGCTATAGCTTCAGAATATATTTCTCAAATCGCGCCTCTTGCGGCAGTTGCTATTGGATTGGGTTTACGTAAAGCGGGTGACAGATGATTAAGGTCAATTTACTTAAGGATGCCGGAAAAAAACAAAAGAAAGGTGGGGACTCCACCATTCTGGATTCTGATTTCCGAAATACAGTCGGAGGTGCCGTTGGTGAAAACAATGCCATCATCAAGAGAATTGCATTCTTGATAATTCCTATCGTCGTGGTTTTTGCTTATACCTGGAGCGTAGAAAGTGGATTGAAATCTGACATGGAGAAATTAAATAAACGAGCGATAGTTTTGGATGGCCAATTGGAAGCCCTAAAGCCTGAGCTGAATACTATTGAGCAATTGAAAGGTGAAAAAAATAAACTTTCAACAGAGTTAGGCGCGATCAAAGAACTCTCTAAGAAAAGATACACCTACGTTAAGATTCTCGACTCTCTCCAAAGTTTAATCCCAGAAAAAGCATGGGTCACAAAGTTAACCATAAAAGACCAAATCATTTCCATAGAAGGACGAGCCATCGAAGATGCGATCATTTCGTCTTTCATGCAAAATTTAGAAGAAAGTGCATATTTTTCAAATGTAACCTGGGTGAATTCAGCAGAAGTGAATGAGCCTCAAGGATTAGTGAAGTCATTCAGTATTCGACTCAACTTGGAGAATATCTAATGAAAGAAAAATTAGAAAACATGCCCATTCTAGTGTTTCTTTTGATTGGCGTAGCCTTTGCGGGATACAATTACATGGGAAGTCTCTCGATTAACGAAACTTTACAAAATCAAATTGCTCAGCTGAACTCTCAACTTCAAGAGAAAAAAGTAGGCCTAACAAAAGCTCAGAATTCAAGTTCTGAAATCCCTATGATGAAAGAGGAAATTACAAAGCTCAGCCAGTCTTTAAGCAAAGCCACAGAATTGATCCCGGCGAGTAGTACAACGAGAGATGTTGTTATGGTGGTATCTGAAGAAGCTAAAAATGCCGGAATTAGAGTGACTCAGGCTCGCCCTACAGATGGTCAGACAAAAAACTACTTTGATGAATTGCCGATGGAGTATGAGTTTGAAGGTTCATTTTCTCAGCTTACGCTTTTCATGTATCAACTTTCTAAGCGCCAATTGATTATCCATGCAACAGATATGAATCTATCCACAAAAGAAATCGTTGATGGTCAAACAAATCTCAAGATGGCAGGTAAACTCGTAGGATTCAAATACAAGGAGGCTAAACGATGAAAAAGTTTGCTCTCTTAGGAATCATTTTTACGGGCTTATTGGCTGTAGGACTGAAATCTTTAGGTCAAAATCCTCAAGAACCAATTGCTCCATCTTCTTTAGAAGATATGCAAGAGATTCCCGATCAAACGGTTGCTCCAACAAATGCGCTAGCACCATCTCTTTCGCCGCAAATGACAGATCCATTCTTAGAAGATTTTTTTGAGGACATTGGTTACACACCAACGGATCGCAGAGATCCATTCTTACCGTATTTAAGTCCAACAGTAAAGCTGACTCAGGCTCCGAGCATTCCTCTTGAGCCGTTACAAAAATTTGCATTAACACAATTGAAGTTAGTTGGAATCATTTGGGATGTAGGAAGGCCTAAGGCTCTCGTGGAAGATCCTTCGGGCAGAAGTCATATCATCATTGAAAATACGAAATTGGGCCAAGAGATGGGTTATGTAGCAGCTATCCGCGAAGGTGAAATCATCGTGGTAGAGCAGTTGGTCAATGCTGAAGGAAGAAAATCATTTCAAACAAAGATACTTAAGCTTTCTAGCGTAAAAGGGGTTGTGCAATGAAAAAAATAACAACAAGGTCAGATCTTATGAAGAGACTTGTAGCAACGGTGGTAGTTTCCATCATGGCAATTTCTCAATTGAGCTGTACGTCATCTTTCTCAGACGGAGAAGAAGGCGACGAAGTGGCACAGGAAACCGCACAGCTAGAAAAGGATTCAGAGCAAAAGGATGCTGAGCAAACAAATGCAGATAACGAAGCGGAAGCTTCCGAACAAGAAGTTGATCTCAATGAATCAGAAGTGGCCGCAGAAGAAACCGCCCAAGAAAAACCTGTAACAGATTTTGCCGACGAAGAAAATTTAGATGAAGCTTTTCAAGCAGAAAATGAGCCGGAGCAAGTTCCAGAGCCAGAAATTGCAGAAACTCCAGCTTACGAAGACGAATTGTCAGCCGTGGATTCAAACGTGCGTGTGACAGGTTTGGATTACAAAGCAAACGAGAACGGCGGAACCATCGTCATTCAAACGAGCGGACCTGCGAAGTACACGACTCAAGAGAATGGTGCAAATAACCAATACATCGTTGAAATTGATAATGCCGAACTTCCTTCTCAATTCCAAAGACCATACAATACAAAAGAATTTTCCGGTGTGGTGGGCATGATCAATGCTTATCAAAGACCTGGAACAAATAAAGTTAGAATTATTGTTCAGTTAAAAAAACCAACGCCCGTCTCTGTAGTGCAAGAAGGAAACTCTTTAGTGGTGGTTCCTGGTGCTGCTGTAGCGGCAACTCCGACTCCAGAAATTTCAGCGGAAGCTTCATCTGGAGCTTCGCAATCCTCAATGGGTGGTCAAGAAGTAGCCGTAGCTGGAGATGATGGTCAAACCGGTGAAAGACCAACAGCCTTGAATTCAAAAACTCTAGATGAGTTTTTGATGGGCGAAACAAAGTTTTACGGAAAAAAGATTTCAATTGAAATCATCGACGGAGAAATCAGAGACGTTATCACCTTCATCTCGGAAGAGAGCGGTGTGAACTTAGTTCTTTCCGATGAAATCAAAGGAAAAATTTCTGTAAAATTAAGACAAATTCCTTGGGACCAAGCTTTGGTTGTGATCATGCAAACAAAACAACTGGGCTACATCCGCCAAGGAAATATCCTAAGAATTTCAACACTGACAAGTATCCGAGCTGAAACAGATTCTGCAAAACAACTCCTAGATGCACAAAAACAATTGGAACCTTTAAAAGTAAAGGTATTCCCAATTTCTTATGCAAAGGCAAAAGATCTTGAGCCTCAAGCGATGGGTTTCTTGAGCACAAGGGGTTCTGCAAAAGCAGACGAAAGAACAAACAACCTTGTCGTGAGAGACATTGCCGAGAACGTAAATAAAATTGAAAAATTATTAACGAGATTAGATACGCAAACTCCGCAAGTTTACATCGAGGGTAAAATCGTAGAGAGCAAAACATCCAATGCGAGAGAAATTGGGATCAGCTGGACAGACAACAGTGCAGGCGCGGTAGGTCTTAATTTAGCGACAGGAAATGTGATCAACACAGGCAATATTTCTTTGTCAGCAAAACTCGCGTTATTGGAATCAGACGACAAAGTTAAAATTCTTTCGTCACCAAGGATTGTGACCCTAGACAATCAACCCGCAAATATAGAGCAGTCGACTCAATTCCCGACATATATCAACACTATCGATGAAGAAACAAACGAGAAGACAACAACAGTAGAATACAAAACTGTAAAGCTTAGCCTCAACGTAACTCCACAAATCACAGCGGATGGTGGTGTAATCTTAAAGACAGAAATTCTAAGAGAATTTGCAGGTGCTGTGGATACAAGGGCGCCAGACACAGGAGCTCGTTCGCTCAACTCAAGAAGTGCCAAATCTACAATCCTCGTGGATAACGGAAGCACCGCAGTCCTCGGTGGTATCTATTCAACAGACAACACCGAAGGCAACGCCGGTATTCCATTGTTAAGAAAAATCCCAATCATAGGCTGGTTATTTGGTCAGGACAAAATGACCTACGACAAAAACGAATTGTTAATTTTCTTAACTCCAAGAGTGATCAATAAAGACAAAGCTTTCAACATGATGAGCGAAGACACCGACGCCGGCTCCGACACCCTATAAAGGTGAGCCGCACCTTTTCCAAAGGTTTGCGTCATTAACTTGAATTTTTGAGGTCCATAGCTTACAAAGACAGCATGGATCTTTTCTCTCAAAACGAACAGTTTGATACGGATAGACCGCTCGCAGAACGCTTGCGTCCTAAGGCTTTGGAACAAATCGTCGGCCAAGAAGATGTACTCAAAAAAGACAGCTGGCTGAGAAAAAGTCTAGAGTCCGATCAATTTCCAAGTTTAATTCTATGGGGGCCTCCCGGCACTGGGAAAACAACATTTGCAAAAATCATCGCCACTCATACCAAAAAACAATTCATCGCTCTAAATGCAATTGCAACTGGCGCAAAAGAAATCCGAGAAATTTGCGAGTTAGCAAAAAATAACAAGCGAATGTATCAGCGTGGAACAGTTTTGTTTATCGATGAGATTCATAGATTAAACAAAGCTCAACAAGATGTTTTTTTACCTTACGTGGAAAGTGGCGACATCATTTTAATTGGTGCAACAACGGAAAATCCAAGTTTCGAAGTGAACTCGGCCCTCCTCAGTAGATCCAGAGTCGTAGTTTTTAAAAGACATGTAGATGAATCTCTCTTAAAAATCCTAAATAGTGCTTTTGAAGAATATGAACTCTCCATCGATGATATTTTTAAAGAGGATTCTCTCCAGTACATTCTCCAATTGGCAGATGGAGATGCGAGACGCCTTCTGAATCGCGTAGAAGAAATCATAATTTATTACCAAAACCTCACGGATAAATCTGTATTTCCGGTGGACATAGAAAAACTTAAAGATCTTTTAGGTTCAAAAACTCTTTATCACGACAAATCTGGAGAATCGCATTACGACACAATCTCCGCTTTCATAAAAAGCTTAAGAGGATCAGATCCCGACGCCGCACTTTATTATTTGGCAAGATTACTTGAAGGTGGTGAAGATCCAAAATTCATCGCCAGAAGACTTGTAATCTTAGCTTCAGAGGATGTGGGCAACGCAGATCCAAAAGCTCTAGAAATCGCAACCAGTGGATTTCATGCAGTAGAGATGATTGGCCTTCCGGAGTGCGGAATTAACCTTGCGCAAGTGGTTGTTTATTTGGCTTCAGCACCAAAATCCAACTCTTCATACATGGGACTAAAGCGTGCGCAAGCAGAAGTTCAAAAATCAGGACAACTTCCCATCCCACTCTCTGTTCGTAACGCACCTACAAAGTTTATGAAAGAACAGGGTTACGGCAAAGATTATAATTATGCACATGAGGGCGACAAAGGCTGGCAAGAGCAGCAGTTCTTACCAGACGATATTAAGGACAAAAAATTTTACGAATCCAAAGGTCTGGGTTTCGAAAAAAAAATGAACGAATATCTCAGCTGGTTAAAAAACCGTTAACAGCCAGTTTCTTCTTCCAAGATAGATTCAAGTAAGTCCAGCTCCATTCTGTTATTCCCACAACCATTTCCTGGTGCCGGTGGATTTTGCGCCATACAGCGGGGACTTCCGGGAGGACAAGTAATACGCACATGCATGTGGTCATCGTGCAGGGATGCAGGTCTCATGATCCTTAATGCCTGTTGAGCGATTGGATCTCTATTGTTCACATGAATTGCGCAAAGAGCTCTTTTAATACCAATATCAACAAAAACGCGTTCTACTTGTGGAAAGGACGCAAGTTTTGTCAAAAGCTGCCAATTTCTCTCAGTATCAAAATTTTCCGTGAGTTTGCCTTTTTTTACAAACTTCTCAACATAGTTACCGGCCCAAAAGGGATCTTGTTCTTTATTGTTTTTACGATAGTAAACGATATCAGCGTCTAGGCCATTGCGATGGCTTTTGTGTTGTCCAATGGTCCCACCTTTAGCGTTAGCTACATCTCCAATTTGAAGGCGATCCCTGCCAGGATACTTTTGAGCCACTTCATGGGCGATAGTTCCAATCATAGTTGCTAACTCGCGAGTACTGTATGTGCGATCCTTAGTTCTTCGGATCTTAACTAGCCCTGGTGCCTCTGGCTGTATAGTTGTTGGATTAACTAAATTACCATTGGTGTAGTAGCGGATTGATTGTTCGATCCCTGCATATGAAAGCGATGCACAGATCACGGATGTGATGACGATCAAGATGTGTGTTTTCATACACAAATGGTATTAAAGAGGAGGCCTTTGGGCAATAACACAAAGACAATCATCTTGACCATGCGCGCTATACTGATGGCGTGTATTGGAGGGAATTTCGATACGATCGCCAGCTCGAAGTAACAATTGATTACCAGAAACATTCACCAGCAATTCACCATCAACAACCATTCTAATTTCATCAAACGGATGACGATGTTCTTTGATTTTTGATTCATGGGGAAAAAGTTCTTCGATGGGCTCGAGACCTTCGTTCATAAAAATCATTTTGATCTGTTCGATCGACGGAATAATCGGCGCTTGCCAACGTGTAACAACCATAGATGAATATCTAACTCGAAAAACTCTTCTTTGTCATCAATGTTTGCGGAATGGTTGCGTCACTCATCAACTTGTTCTCTTTTGAGATATTTCCCTCTGTAATCAGACAAAAGTGTCTAAAATCCTTACCGATCTGGAGACTAGATTTCGTGTTTAAAATACAAATAGTTTAAGTCTAAAGATTCCGGCGTCGAATAGTTTCATGTAAGATAAATACAAGGAATCAAAACATGGTAGAGAAGAATAAGCACATAGAAGTAATCATCAGTTTTGTAGCTCAGGCTCATGGTCTAGAAACAAAACACGATCAGCAGCAAATTGAAATTCTACAAACAGTAGATAGAAAGAAACTGTGTTTTCAATTCAATCAAATTGAAGATGTCTTAATACGAGACGACTCACAGGAAAAGCCTTTCTTGCAATTGAACTTCTCAAGCGGTGACAAGATTTTAATTACCGACGAACTCATCGGATTTAAGCCCATCCCATTTCAAGGATTTGATATCCACAAGCTTCCCAAAGTAGTGACGACATCAGATCTAGTGAGTGTATTTGAAGCAGCAGAAGAGGCTTTAAGTACAGGAAAAGTAGAGGAAGTGGATGTATTGAGACAAGTTTTCAATTCCATCTTGATGGGTGGCGAAATTGTAGGCTTCGATCTAAAAAACGAGAAGAGTTGGTTCGCAAATCTGATTTCAAAAATTGCCTCTGCTTAAGATCTAGGCATAAAATTAGCTGAGATTGTAGTAGAAGATCCTTAATTGGGTCTTCTTTCTTTTTATAGTTCAAAAAAGACTATTGACGAATTTCACAAAAAACCCTACAAAGTTTATTCCCAATTATTTGGGGGTGTAGCTCAGTTGGTAGAGCGCCAGCTTTGCAAGCTGGATGTCGCAGGTTCGATCCCTGTCACCTCCACCATTCTTGAAACCAGGAATGCGGCTTAAGTATATAAATCCATTACATTCTGATTTTTGAAGTAGGTAAAGCCAGGTTCCGTGGTGTTTTCATGGCTATTGGCTTATAGGGCCTAGAAATGAAACCGTAGGGGTAATGGTGTGGATCAGAAAAAGTTGAAAATTGCGCGCCATGAAATTGGTCATGCAGTTATGACATTAATTTGTGGCCATGGAATACAAAAAATCTCACTCAGAGTAAATTCATTTACAGGAAATTGAATTTGCAAGGCCAATCTCAGGAGGCAGAGCATCGATTTCGTCGATCGAAAGCTCTCGCTCATCTATATAGTTGATTAATCCCTTTGATTGGTGACCGCGCATCTGTTCGAGTTTATGATTTCTTTTAGTATTGGAGATCTTATGCCAACACCTTCGAAAATAAATACACTACGAAACTCTAAGAACCCTGAAGATAGAAGAGCATGTATTCAACTTCTAAAACAACATCTTGATACCGAGCCAGCTGATGTCGAAAGCTGGTTTGATTTAGCTTCTTGTCATGATTTTCTAGGTGAAGAACTTAATGCTGAACCTGCATACGAAAAAGCGCTCTCGCTTGGGCTTCAAAAACTTCCTGCCGAGAAGCAAACGCGTTTGATAATTCAATATGGAAGTACGCTTAGAAATAATAAAAAGTTTAAGGAGGCTGCACAAATCCTTGTAGAGGGAGTTCAACAGTTTTCAGAAAATTGCGCTATTAAAGTATTTGCGGCTCTCTCACTTTACAATTTAGGCAAGCAAAACGAGGCAAGTCGCTTGTTATTTGCCGCTTGCACATCTCTGACGTCTGATCAAACAGATGGCTACGACAGAGCAATAAAATACTATGTCGAGAATTTAGACGATTACCCATGACCAAACCACTTCTTTGTTGATTTTAAGGTTGGGGCCATTGGCTTATTCTTTGGTCACGAGAACAGGGTTTGGAATTTTAGCTAGAATTTTGTGTCAAGTGTAAGTACGGTTAAGCAATCTAGTTGAAGCTTAGTTTCAATAAGCTCAGGATATCTGATCCAGATTCCAGAATTAATATGTATCTGTTCATACAGATCAATCAGGCTTTCTTCCCAGTTGCGATTTTGTATACTCACGAACTTTGAGGCCTTTTCATTACCGTAATATCTCCTACCACCAGACGGTGTCGTACCAATAAGGTCATACGTAACTACACTAGAATTTTGTCTATTAATTAGCTTTACTTTAGCTTGCTTCACCTTCACCGAATATGAGATTAAAGATGTAGTGTCCACACAATCAAGTGTAGTATGTGAAGCGAAGGCAGATGCTGTGGACAGCACAAGTAATCCCAGAATCATTTTTTTCATAAAATTCGATACCGTTCGAAAGTTTGTTGGATTAATTTCCAATATTATCAAACTGAACGATCCTTTATCGGTGTAATGTAACAGGGTTAGTTGAAATAAAATAGATGTAATGATTCTGACACCAGAGACGATAAACGTCCCTGCAAGAATTAGAATTCTAATTTCGCATAGTTATGTTCTTGAAAATCATTAAAATACTTCAAAAAAATCTTTATTTTTTATGATTTTTTCGATCTAATTCTTTTACATTCGGGGTCTTCTTGTTTTGATTATTCCTCAATATTGAGGTTCAAGGCTTAAATGCACTGCTCGGAGAGGCACTTTGAATAATCAGACTGGGCAAAAACGGATTTTAAAAATCAGGTTGCTCAGGTTTTCAGGGAGTTCTAGTCAATGGATCAAACTCAGAAAAATAAAAAAGCTCACGGTATCCTTCGTGAGCCTTGGCTTATTGTCTAGTGGTTTTGTACCAGTGGTTGTTGTATACGCTACTTTAAGTCCAATCGCTACGGCGGTTTTTTCCAGAAAAAATAGACTTTTTAATTCTGACTGCAAGACACAGATATATTTTGGGTAGCGCAATGCAGATTCCCACTGAACGCATCATATTGTGTGGTATCAACAAATCTTATACTTTTTGGAATAATGCTTTTCAGTTTATTTTCGATTGCAGCTTCCAACTTAATATCTTCATAATATTTATTTGGATTATTGTACTCAGCTGTAAGTTGCCTTGGTAAAAAATAATGGCCATTCACATATAAACCATTTGCTGGATTTGGATAAATGGATTTTCCTTCCAAAAACAACACAGGTAAGTCCACTATTCTTGGTGAACAGTTATTATAGTTTCCTCTTATTTCATCTAAAATTATCTGGGTAGATTCCTCGATAATATTTTGTGCTATATTTTGTTCAAGCTTAATTTTATCAGAAGAAATTATATTAGAATAACGAGGTATGTCTGAATTTGCAGATAGAAATTCAAACATCTTTTTTGGTGATGCGCGAATTAGCGAAAAGTCACACTCCCCAGCATTGGGGTTAGGGTTTGGCCCTATGTTCAGTATTTCATCAATATGTCCAACTCTTAGCCTAGGCAGGTTAACTTCAATAAGTTTTGATTTCGAAGTAAAATAATTCAAAACAGTTGGAAAAATATTCTGATAATTCGTTGATCTTCCCATTACGACGGTGCCATTAGGAAGTGTTAAGAAGTTTCCTCCGCTGGATTCGACTGAATTATAACTTCCTTGATTTGAATTGCTCGTGTACTCTGATTTTGAAATATTGCAAGCTCTCATGGCTTCATCAATTGCCTCCGTATCGTATTCAGATGGTTTGGGCATATATAGTGTGTTTGCCGAGCCTCTTTCAAAGAATACATTGTCTCTAATAAACATGCTTGCATGACCAGATGAAATCTTAATCGTATTTATTTTTTCTCTTGGGAATTTTGATTTTATTAAAATTATTTTTCTTTGAAAAAGATCGTCGACCAGTAGCCCATCTGCAACTAAAATATTAATCACAGCCCCAGTTGAAGCGGAGGCAAACTCATTAACGATATCAAGGCAGTTTTTTTCACTTCTTCGATTACACAGCACAAATAAGGCTGTTGTTAATTGATTGTGAGATACAAATTTCGGTGAGTTCGATTGACATAAAGGAAGTTTTTTTCCTATTTTTGATTCAACAAAAGGAATTGAAGATTCACACGGTGTAGTTGAAGAATCTATTTTAGCAGTCGACTGACCAAAAGCGGCATTCTGTTGGCCTATTATCCAACAAAAAATTATGTAAATAAATGTGCTCATTACTACCTTCATTCTTCCGTAATATGCAAAAGATATACCTTGCCTAAGGAGAGAAATCACTGTTGCATGAATGTTGTCAAACAACCAAATCTTTTCGATAGGCGCTGCGCATAGGTTTGAGCTGATATTTTTGACTTAAAGCCCGGGGAGTCTGTTTGGGACGTAAACATCTGATGAAAATGCCTTGATCTTAATAAATATGTTATATGTATATAAATAACTGGAATTCAATCTTTTAAGGAGAGGTAGTTGTGGGGCATGCAAAACAAGAAATGGAAAAAGCCTGGGCTGAACGATACTCGCCTCTTGATGAAGATAAATATGTTTGCGCCCATTGCTTTTTAGATGACGGATTAAAGGAATATGTTTCTAAAAATATTTCTAAGGTAGGGTGTGATTATTGTAGCGATTATGAATCCAGTGAAAGAAGCAGTTGCAATATTAACGAAGTTTTGAGTTTTATTTCATCTCGCATTCTAGATTATTACGAAGACCCCGTTCACAGTATGTCCTGCGAGACTGCCGAGGGAGGATATTTAGGACTTACTTTTGATACGAGAGAACTATTATCTGATATACTCGAAATTGATAATGTTGATTTGCAGGATGATATTTATGGCGCATTTGAAGATGGGCTTTGGTGTGAAAAAAACCGCTATCCTGAGTCCGATCAAGATTTTGAAAACTGGGAAGAATTTTGCAAGCATGTAAAGCATTCTTACAGATTTTTTTACCTACGGGTGCCAAATTCTATTTTGATAATATAGTAAAAATAATAAATAATTTTTCTACATTTAAAAAATTAAAAGCAGGAAGCAAAATTTATAGAGCAAGAACATATAATTCAGCAAAACCTATATCTTTAGATTTTGGTGAAATTACTCTCCCTTCTTATCCAATTCTTGCTGAGCAAGCTAATCGAATGAGTGCGGCAGGTATTCCATTATTTTATTCTTCAAATTCCAGCGAAACAAGTAGGCTAGAGGCAAGCGAATCAAATACATACACTGAAAAACATGACCGGCTTATTTGCGCTTCGTTCTCTTTAAAGACTGATCTGTATTTTTTAGACCTTACTAACTTACCCTCAATACCATCTATCTTTGGACATTTAGAGCGAAGCGACCGGGATTCTCTTCTGTTCATCAAAAAATTTAAAAACAGCATTATGAGCCCTGTACAAAGAGATGGGCGTGAACATGTTGAATATATTCCAAGTCAGATATTTACGGAGTATGTCCGATTGCATGTAAAACATAATAATCTATTAATTAATGGTATCTGCTACCCAAGTTTAAAAAATAAAAATGGTTATAATTATGCAGTTTTTTTAAAGCATAATCAGATAGAGGAAAAGCAAACGCCATCAGATTCGGTTCTTTATTTTAATAATGATATTACACAAACGAATATATGAATTGTACCTTTAGCATCAGGCAAATAGTATGGTCACTTTGAGTCCGAACTCTAGAATATCCATCGCAAAGGTAATAAAAGGATCTCAAACTCCAAGTCTACTGAATCCATACGGCAAGATAAGAACACTTTTTAAAAGTAAGAAAGCTGAGCAAGCAAAAGGAGCTAGCCAAACTCAGTTTAGAGTTAAAACTCCAACTGCTGTAGTAGGAGTCAGGGGAGCTGATTTTTATGTGGGTTATGATGTGAACAAGCAACTCACTATGCAGGCGACTCTAAAAGGTGAGGTCGAGGTTGAGCAGGTTTCATCTAATATAAAGACTTTAGTGTCTGGTGGACACCAAGTCGGAGTCCCAACTAAAGAAAATTTGATAATAAAGAGGTTTTTAAAGGATTGAGTAAGCTTGAGGTTGTTCCTATTGAAAAACAAACTGTTATTGATATCAGACAACCCTTTTCTCTTGTAAAAGAAGTTGTTGAGTTCAGACCAACAGAAGCTATCGCTATTCTTGGTGATCCTGAAAAATGGATTCCATCTAAGGATGCAATTCCTGGCGATTTAAAAGAAATAAAAAATGAGTTTTAAGCGTTTTAATTTTTTTGATCTTTGCCATGCAATAAAATTCTGGAGAAATATTTTTTCGGTTTTTAATATCATTTATGTATAGGATTTCCATGTGGCACTGTGGTGCCACACTCTATTTTTAATAAGCTTTATTTTTCTCCATGTTCACCGTTAATAGTAATTAACAAAGGAGAGAGAAATGAAAATTCTTTTAAGTGTACTGATTTTATTATCTGTAATAAGTGTTCAAGCTGGCGAGGTTGAGCTGAGCTGGGGTGAATCTATAACTATAGGTTCTACTCAAGTGACTTGTGGACCATCTAACACCAATTCTTGTTCTGATGATGAGAATCCTTATATCGTATGCATTAATAAAGGTTATCAACCATCGACTTGTGCAGTATTAACTAACGGTTGTGATTCTGGCCAAGTAGCCTGCTTGAATAAAGGCTATCAACCCAGCACGTGCGCAAATGGATCTTGCGAAGATGACTCCGGTAATCAATCTTGCGAAGACAGCAATAATCCTTATGTCGTATGCATTGATAAAGGTTATCAACCATCGACTTGTGCAGTATTAACTAACGGTTGTGATTCTGGCCAAGTAGCCTGCTTGAATAAAGGCTATCAACCT
>JANMFM010000102.1:0-1994 GCA_031374125.1 Bdellovibrionales bacterium | reverse complement strand
GCTCGGACTTGATTATCAAAAATTTATGCGAATTATGATGGAAAACCACATAAGAAGAAATAAGGCTGGTTAGATTTTAAAATCTACACTGAAGCTCTATCGGAGTATTTGCTGAAAAAAAACTTTTAAAATACCTAGAGCCAATACGGCGATTTTTAAACTTGTAAAGATATACAAAAAGCCCAAAAACTTTGGGCAGAATATTTGAGGTGATTATGAGTAAAAAAATAAAAAACTACGAAGACGACATATAAAACTCTATCTAAGAGTGGAAATCCTGAGTTAACAACTCTAACTTCTCTCCTTAAATCTATGGGACTCCGCTTGGCTGTTGAGGTTGAAGACGAGGCATCTTGATTTAAAATGAATGATCTATTAGAACTCTTACCAAGAACGTATTTCAGAGGCTTTAGAAGAACACTTCCTCACGAAAATGATCTGATTACTCAAGGGTAATTTCCGTATGAAAAAGCAAAACCTCCGTATCGATCTGCGGAGGTTTGTTGATTTTTATTTAGCTGTTTTACTAGGGGTTTTATTCAATGAGAATGTTCAATGATAATACCTTGATTGATTTGCTGAATTGCGGACGGTCCGTAAATTGCTAATATCAGTCGAATTAAAGCATTGCCTGATTTATAAAAGAAATCATCTGATAGCTTTGAATCTTCCAAGGTAGTTTCCATCTCCGTTTTAAAGTCTGACTGAGATAGAATTCCACTCTTTAGGGCCGCTTCCGTTTCAACAAAATGAGCACTACCCTCAAGTCGCTCCCAAAATCTTTGAGCCTTCAAACAACTCGCCGCCTCGTCATTCGAAAGTAGCTTATTTCTTTCATTTAAAATTTGGCTGAGTTTATCCTTCAAGGAAGCGAGATCAACTTCAACCAAAGATTGAGCCAGTAGCCTATTCTGTTTTATGGTTGATAACTGCCAGGTCTCATTAGCTACACAGGTTTCTAAAAATTCTCTTGGTTGAGGATCTGACACCTTAAACTTTCCAGAGAAGAACTGATAAACACCGTGAAATCCTTCATGAATTGCCACTCGTGCGACTTGAGTATTTGAAAAACCGAAATCATTTGATTGTTTGATCTGTATAATTGACTGCTTATTTGCGATTACATATTTTCCAAGGACATCTGTGCCCGGTTGATCAGGTAGTCGAATATCATACAACCCATTTTCAGGTATATTTACTGGAGAATTAATTTTAAAAATCGACTGACCACCAATTGGCTCGCAGACGTCAAAATTAATGTTAGCAACGCTCAATTCTGCTTCAGATGCACCAGCCACTAATGTTGAACCGTCTAGCGCATTAGAAAATACGAATAGAAATTTTTGCTCATCGTAACCAGTCCACACATTTCTGAATCTTGAAATTTCTAATACTGATTCAATCTCTAGTCTCTGCGAATCCTTGTAACAAGACTCTGCGTTAACGATAGAATAAAAACTAAACAATAAAAATAATAATAATTTACCCATAAACCCTCAAATGTAGGTCGACCATACTTTCCCATATTAGCAGCAGTCAAGCCATTAACAATCCAATCTCCAAAGACCGAAAATTGGCTATATTTGCACTGCTCACCAAGCCAACCATAGCAATTCTGAGGGAAAGTAACAGAGCTTTGAGAAATGGCTTAAAAACGTATGCTCTCTTGATCCAGCTAGCTCTACTCAAGAGAGCTAGCCTTTTCCCATTCCTTAATGATTAATCTTCTAGAGGCATCCACTGCCCTTTACGGCGCTGATGGCTTGTTCATTTTCGGCGAAACTAATAACCACTCTGCTATTGAATCTTTTAACTTTGCCATCCTTGAGTTTGATTTCAATTTCATAAAATCTTTTCTTAGATTTTTTATCGTAAAAATGTCCAACAGGTAGAAAAGTAATGGTAGCTTGAGATTCGAACGGCGCCTTCGTAAATTCAGTGTCAAAATGCACTTGCGGCGCCGGTATGTTTCAAGAAAGTTGTCGTGTTTTTGC
>JANMFM010000091.1:0-4349 GCA_031374125.1 Bdellovibrionales bacterium | reverse complement strand
CATCGAATGGTGCTAATGTTGGAAAATCCAATGATAAAAAAGTACTTTTATGGGAAAAAAGTTTAGAAGCAGTGCCCGAAGTTAAGACTGAAAATTCATTTGTTTATATTCCCAACAAAAAGAAAGTTGCAAAGGAACTTGCTTCAATGACAGATAGTTTTAGCCAAGCGAAAAGATTAAAGTCAGCTATTCAGCTAAATAAAGACAATCTGGCTCCGGGTACAGTTTTAGACTCAGAGGTTAGAGTTAGAGATAATGACGACTTTGAGCTAATAATTAATAAGACAATTAGTCCGTAAGAAAGGGCGAGATACTGGTCTATTAAATGAAAATCTGCGAAGAACATAAGTAAATCTACCGCGTGTTAGTATCTGCTCCACTAATAAGGGGCTGGAAACATAAAAAGCGTAACAGATAAAAACAATTAAGCTTTAATCTAAAATAATTTTGTATACTAAGTTATTCCAGATTTTTTTTAATGAAAATTTTCTTTGAGATGTCTTGTCTGCATAGAACTCACCTAACAGGTTGCTATTTTCTTTAAAAGATTGAAGTGTATGCATTACCCAGGTTGCAAGCTCAAATGCAGTAGATTGAGAGGAAAAGTCATTGGGATTCCAAGAATCGCCAAGAGCTATTTTTACTTTTTTTAAATTTTCATCCAGAGATTCAATTCCTCCGTGAGCTATTACATTTCTCAAACTGTATAGCTTTCCACATAAATTATTAGCCGATAGAGTTTTGGGGCGATAAGGGCTGTGGCCTTCAATGATCTTTTTCCAAGATTTTTGAAACTTAATACGATATTGATTATCTTCTGACAGAGAGCTTCTCCTTGTGAGCCCTTCCATGCCATGAAGAATATCAGTTATGCCTGATATGCACTGACTCTTCGATAAATAAAAAGGGCTGTTTGAGGATGCAAAAATTTGCCACACTCCGCGTAGAATTGTGTTTAAGGGGTACTTGGCTCCAGGCGAGGATGATAAAATATTTTTCCAATCTTCACAGCTACGCATATCTTGTACATTTTCTGGTTTCATAAAAGAATTAGAGATCCTCGTTTGCGCCCAAAATTTGGTTGAAGATGCTTCGCGAGTAGTTCCTTGATAATGTCCCCACATTCTTGGAAAAACAAATGGATATGATGGAGTCTGAATCCAGTATCGAGGTCGAATGGATATATCATCTAAGGCGATAGGCCTTCTGAGTCCCAGTGACAAGCTTAGGACAAAAATTTCTACTTCATCGACGACAGCCTGAGGGTTTTGATTTTTGAATAATTTAAGAGGTTTTTCGAAAGTCGTACTATGAAACATTCTTGATAGATACTCACTTGCAGTGATTCCAGACTGATGTGCTTTAATAGATTTTTGATAGATATCGTAATGAACTCTTTTCCAATCTTTAAATGTGAAGCTTCTATCTATTTCAGTTAAAACGGTGACGGAAACGAGGAATTCCTCACTTCCTGTGAGTGAGAGTTCAATATTACGAGCTTCCTTTAACACAAGAGGTGTCAAAATGTGTGGGTGCATGGGATGATTTTGGCCCGCATTCAAAATTGCATTCAAATATATCATTTGACAGGTATTCAAAATGTTTTGTTTGTACTCTTTGTAAACGCTATTAAGTTCATTAATTGTTTCAGTGTCCAAATACTCTTCTGTAAAATTAAAACCTTCAAAGTAAATATTTGTATGAGCTCCAGAAATCTCCTGCTTGGTTATCATATTTTGATGTCTCGGGGATCTTTCATATGATTGATTGAGGACTTTTAGTAATAGCTTCGCTAAATCGCTCAATCAAACCGCCAGTGTAGTAGAGTAATGATTGATTAATTTATAAGTCGTCTCAACAATCACAGGAAATGTTTGTACAGTTAAAAATACTTTATCTTTTTCAACTCTAGATACTTTGGGATGAACAGCATCGTTTCTTTGCACACGTATCATTTCAAAAGCGGAATTTAAGTGAAGTAAGCATCCTTGATGAATTGCATAGGGCAGCGATTTTGAATCTATATCGTCTTGAACTTTCTTTTTTATATAATCGAATATTTTAGGTAGATTCGGCTGGTCGAAAAGTTCTTGTCCTTTCTTTTTTGTAGTAGGATTAGAATCAGATTTAATGCAAACTTCTAATAAGGTTAAAATTAATTTTTCAGCAGCAGCGCCAAACATCACCGCCGCCCCAAAGATCAAATTACCCAGATCAGAAGATAGGAATTGAGAAATCCTAAAGTGTATATATGAAAACAAATATTTAGAGAGACTGTTGTAATCACCCGCTGGGTGAAGTTGAAATTTATATATTTTCAAGGATAGAAAAATAAAATATGTTTTAGAAATGAGCAAAAAAGAGTTTACACCAAGAGTATTACGATTAGAGACAACAAAGAATAAACTCACGAATGCAGCAGGACTGGGAACATTGATAGAAGCTTTTGATGTGAGCCCACTGAGCAAAGAATTTGAGAAGTGTTTGCCGGATAGAAGTGGAAATAGATCACAAGGATCCTATAGATTGGGATTAATACAACTTGCAAGCTTTGTGAGGGGCCATGATTGTATCGAAGATTTGATAGAGTTTAGGCATGATGAGACATTATTAGAGATCATGCGAGGAGAAACAGTAGTACCCAGAACGATGGGAGATTTTTTAAGAGATTTTGAATTAGAGCATATTAATAATTTTAATCAATTTTTATCGAAGCAAGCAAAGAGTTACAGGAAACATTTAGAGAGATATTTAAAGAAGCCGTATAAGCCAAGATTAGCTCCACATTTGAGCATAGACTCGACACCTCACGAGCAGGAGGGAAAAAAGATGGAGGGCTTAGCATATAATTATGAGAGCAAGTGGTGTTTGGATTCACAGGTGATATTTGATGAGTTGGGAATGTGTTGGGATTTTGAGTTAAGACCTGGAAATACCAAATCAGGAGACGGAGCAGAGGAACAGGTCAGAAGAGCCTTTAGTGGTTATAGTTTTGAAGATGAGAAATATCTTTCTGGAGATGCTGCGTATTGTAATCAGGAGATGATGAAGACGTGTTTATCGTTGGGAGTGAAGTTTACGTTTACGGCAAATCAAGCGACGACGGGCTGGGAGGATCACATTCATGAGATTACAAGTTGGGAGAAGTGGGTTTATACGGAGAAAGAAGTAGAATATGCAAAAGAGCACGGGATAGAGCTTTCAGAAATTGAAGTGGGAAGATTTCATTGGAGTCCAAGTTGGAATGGAGTGTTGAAATTTCCTGTGGTAGTGAAGAGAACAAAGAAAGAGCAGCCCGATCTTTTTGAAGGGATATACAAGTATTACGGAGTGGTAACAAATCATGATTTATTTAAGAAAAGTTATCAGGAGTTGATAGAGTTTCACAATAGAAGAGGGAATGCAGAGAATTTTATAAGAGAAGAAAAATATGGATATGATTTAAAGCACTTTCCATGTTTAAAGTTAAATGCCAATCATGCCTATGGATTAATAGCTATGGCAGCACATAACCTTTTAAGATGGGCAGCAATACACGATAATCCATCTAGGCCAAAGTTTTCAAAAAGATTTAGAAGAATGTTTATAGCGATCCCTGGGAAGATGGTTTCCCACGGGAGAACATTAACATTAAAAATATCAGAATATTATTTAAAGGAGGTGCAAAGACTAAGACAGGCATTGTCCTTCCTGAGACATAGGTAACAGTTGATACCGGAGACATGGGTTACACTTACGAGCATAGGAGAAAGATCTTATGCCGTGGATGGAGTGTAACAAAATGGATGAGAAGATTAAATTTATAGCGAGATTATTGGACGGAGAGAAAATGGCTCCGTTATGTCGAGAGTTTAATATTTCGAGGAAAACTGGCTATCAGATATTGGAAAAGTACAAAAAATTTGGTCAAGAGGCGTTTATTGAGCAAAAAAGAACTCCTTACCGATACGCAAATAAGTTGCCGGTACAGATCGAGATGATGATTTTGGAGCTGAAAGGAGAATATCCGGAATGGGGCGCTCCAAAGATTAGGGAAAAAATTATTCGAAGATATCCCGATGTAAAAACACCAGCAATCAGTACGATTCATGCTGTGTTAGATCGTCATGGATTAGTTAAAAGTTCTTTAAGAAGAAAGAGATATAAGGCAGAAGGAACGCCGCTCTTTCATGTTGAAAATCCGAATGATCTTTGGTGTGCGGATTACAGTACATCGTCGTTCTAGCACGTCAATTTTTAGCTAAGTCGGCGAAGTCTTTGGGGGTATATGGATTTTGTTCCTGAAGGAGATCTTGGGCTAGTTTTTCAAAATATTCTCTTGGATTGACCTGATTGAGCTTACAAGTTTC
>JANMFM010000073.1:0-5707 GCA_031374125.1 Bdellovibrionales bacterium | reverse complement strand
CGGTTGGGAACATATCGTAGAAACGCAATGGCGTTTCCCTGCGGCGACCAGCGCGCATCAAAACCATAGGAGATCAACTTCTCAACCGGCGCGCGTGGTGCATTAGCTTTCAGGTAGATAGCCTCGGAATTATGAATCAAGGATTTTGCCGACTGAAAAATCATTTGGCGGTTATCAGGCGAAAAATCAGGCAAAGGAAAATAATATGTGCGGCATCGTTGGTTATTACGGAGAGAAAAGTCCTAAAGACGTTATCATGGAAGGACTCAAAGCCCTGGAATATCGTGGATACGACAGCGCCGGTGTTGCGATCTTTGATCACGGCCAAGTGAAAAGAGTAAGAGCCGAAGGAAAATTAGTGAACCTAGAGGTTCTTCTGAAAAATACTTCTTTTGATGGTCATACAGGAATTGGTCACACAAGATGGGCCACTCACGGAGTTCCTTCAGAAAGAAACGCTCATCCCCACACAGTGGATGGTGTAAGTATTGTTCATAATGGAATCATCGAAAACTATATTGAAATCAAAGAAACATTGGCCAAAGAAGGTGTGAAATTCACTTCTGACACAGACTCTGAACTTGTGGCGCACTTAATTTCTAGAGAAATTAAGAATACAAAAAATTTATTAAAAGCTGTCTTTAATGTTTTGCCAAAGCTTCATGGTGCATTTTCTATCGTGACTTTATGGCAGGAGACTCCAAATGAAATCGTAGCATTTAAAAATGGTCCGCCACTCCTCCTGGGTGCGGGAGATGGAGAAAACATCATTGCAAGTGATCTTCAAGCCATCGTTAAACACACAAAAAATATTGTCTATGTGGAAGACAACGAAGTGATCCATGTGGATGGTGTTAAGTATGCACTGTATACGGGAGATGGAAAGAAAATCAGTAGAGCTCCAGAAAAAATTGAATGGACTCAAGAAGCGGCGGAGAAAAAAGGCTATCCCCACTTTATGCTTAAGGAAATTTTTGAGCAGCCAAGAACTGTAGCCAGTGCAATTCAACCCTATATCGATTTAAAAACAATGTCTTTAAATATGGGACAACTTGCAAATACAACGGACGAGATGCTTTCAAAGCAACTTTCTAAATTTGATAGAATGATCATCGTTGCTTGCGGAACAAGTTACTATGCAGGAATGGTTGCAGAATATTATTTAGAGAAAATAGCTAAGATCCCAGTAGAAATCGAATTTGCTTCAGAATTTAGATACAGAGAACCTATCGTTGATAAAAACACATTGGTTTTATTTATTTCTCAAAGCGGTGAGACGGCAGATACGATTGCAGCAATGAAGCTTGTGAAAGAACAAGGCATTTCTACGATGAGCCTTTGTAATGTAAAGCTTTCGACCCTTGATCGTGCAACTCAATTTAAGATGTATATGAACTGTGAATCTGAAATCGGTGTGGCAAGTACAAAAGCCTTTACAAGCAGTTTGATTCTATTGAATCTTTTCTCTTTATATCTTGGAAAAATTCGTGGTCATGTGAATGCTGATGAAGAGAAGAAACACATTCGTGCGCTTTTGGATTTCCCAAGTCTTATGGAAAAAGTTTTAGCTTACGATTCATTCTTTAAAGAAACAGCGGAAGATTTAAAAAAGTTCAGAGGTTTTTTATATATAGGTCGCGGTGTGAATTACCCGATAGCAATGGAAGGCGCTTTGAAATTAAAAGAGTTAGCTTACATGCACGCAGAAGGTTATGCCGCTGGAGAGATGAAGCACGGACCGATCGCTTTGATTGATGAGAAGATGGCCATTGTTGCTGTTGCGCCTTATGATGACGTTTTCGAAAAAACGATGAGTAATGTAGAAGAAGTTGCGGCCCGTGGTGGAAAAGTCATTGGTATTGGGTCTGACCAAAACGAAAGTATGAAAAGAGTTTCACAACATTATTTAACTCTTCCACAGGCGCACTGGAGTTTAAATCCAATTTTAGCAGTTGTCCCATTGCAACTTATGGCTTATCACGTATCCGATTCCCTGGGCTACGACGTCGACCAACCAAGAAATCTTGCCAAGTCCGTAACAGTTGAGTAGCATAGCGCTCTACACATTAATAAAAGCATTAATAAAATTTATGCGCTTGCGACACGTAAAGGTGCAGGGCACTTTTTGAATAAATGAGGAGAGAGTATGAAGAATGCAAAAATTATTGAAAGTTTAAATCATATTTTAGAATTAGAAGTTTCTGGAGTAGTTAGATATTTGCATTATGCTCTGATGATCACGGGTCCAAATAGAATTCCAATTGTGAAATGGTTCCATGAACAAGCTAACGAAGGTTATGCTCACGCTTCTATTATTGGTGAGAAGATAACAGCTTTGGGTGGTCATCCTTCATTAAAAGTGAGCCCCGTGCCGGAAACGAAGACTCATAAAGTGCTCGATATCCTCAAAGAAAGCCTACAGTTCGAAGAAAAAGCAGTAGAAAAATACAAAGAATTACTAAGAGCTATTGATCCAGAAGATATCGCTCTCGAAGAACTCATTCGTGGAATGATCAAAATTGAAACTGAGCATATCGAGGAAGTTCATAAGATGCTTGCCGTCGAGAAAAATTAATCCGGTGAAAAATTAATCCGTTTCATTATGAGACATAAAATCAAAAACAAAATGTCAAACTGACAGACACCTGCTGTTTGTGTATGCGCTTGTGCATTTCATTGCCTCTCCAATTGTTTTAGGCCGGTACGGACCTTGCTTTACTAATAAGTGTCCGGGGGGATACAATGTCTACAGCTTCATCTAAAAAAGTTATACCTATATTACTCGTAACTGCGCTGGGTTCAACGCTTGTGACGTATCAAAACTGCGCACAAATGAAATTCAGTCCATCCGAACAAAAAGTAATTAATGAAAATCCATTTAGCTTTAACCCTAATGACTTTGTCGCTGGTGTTGATGCCATCGACGGAACTGTGCCAACGGAAAACCTAAGAGTGAACAGCGTGCAAGAAGCGGCGCAAAGCTTTGTGAAAGACTGTTCACTTCAAGAAACATATGAAATAGAAAAAGAACAAGTACTCGAAGAAGTAAAAGCTGACTCAACAGGAAAAACACTTCCCATCGCCTATGCCGTATCTTATGGACATAAAGAGGACGTACTTGCTCAGTTCGCGCATAAAAGAGCAATTCTAAGTAAAGACAATGCTGGAGTTTCTTATATTCCTGTCGGTCCTAAAAAATCCTCTACGATGGAAGGTGGGCACCTTTATTATTCCGTAAATCATGACAAAGCTAAGGAAGATTACATTAAAGGTAATAGATGTTTCTTCAATACGGTGACAATCACTGGTGAAAAGAAACAACCATCTAACGAAAGATACGATTTCATCGGAAATATTTCGGACAATCACAACGTACATTACATGTATTATGGATGGTGTGATGCCGGTGCGGGTGGTTCATGCGCGGCGGATGGTAACTATGGTAAAGATAAATTTGCTAATAGACTTTTCCAAAGAGTGGATCCAAATGCAGAACCACAAATCGTAAAACTTTATGTGGCAGACATTAGAGAAAAACATTTGGCTCTTGGAAGTAATGGAAATCCTGTCATCAATGTCAACGAAGGTGCGGCGAGAGGTGCGGAGAATACCGTAGACCTAAAAGAGTTGGTGGATCTCGATGTGATTTTCCAAAATCTCGGCCAAGCAATTAGAAATTTAAGTTCGGATCGCTCAGGGGATGGCGGCAGAGTTTTTACCGAGATGGTTGGTGTACCACAATTGTTACATAACTTGTTATTGGCTGGTGAATCAGGAACCGTAATTTCAAGTCAGTACACGCCAATCGCGTTGGATCTTGGAGAGAAAAAAGTTGTCACTTCAAGTGTAAATTGGGGTTCATTCTTCAATATGGCAGCCCTTGAGAATTTAGATCCACTAATTAGAAAAGAAGCTCTCAATGTTCCACATAAAACAGCATGGTTGGGCGGTGGCCTCGTGGACAAAAAATCTTCTGTATTGGACGGAAGATCATTCAAAATAGATGTGAGAAGAGAAGTTACCGATGGGTTCTTGGTGATGCCAGACGCTGACGGGAAAGTAAGAAGCTCAAGAAATATGTTTGGTGATCATACCGTTGTCGATGGAAAAACTTATGAAAATGGATTCTTGGCTCTACAAGCTCTAGCTAAAAAAGATTGTGATAGCGAAGATGTAAAAGATCGTTACTTCGGCCCGTGGGATGGCGACTTGTATAAAGACAAAGTGAAAGTATGGACGGACGCCAATAAAAATGGTGTGGTGAACGACGGAGAAATCAAATCCTTAGCTGATGCAGGTGTTGTGGCGGTGAGTTCATGCAACATCGTACACAATGAAACCGAAGATTCCTTCGGCAACGGTACACACTTAAGATCGGCATTCTTGTTCGATACAAAAAAGAATATTGATGAGGTAGAAATCATAAATAGAATTATTACTGGTGAAACTTCGGATGGTTTAGAGGCGGAGTTCCGACTTGCAATCGACTTGATCTTTAAGACTAAGCCCGGTGTTCTATTAAAGAATTACCCTAGAGGGTTGAAATAGGCTGAAATTATTCGGCCGTGTTTATGTTGGGCATTTTGCCTAGCCAATCAAAAAAAGCAGATTGAGCCTCCTCAATCTGCTTTTTTATTTTTAGTTCTGTGTACAGTTGAAAATCTCAGGAGAGCTGCCATCTGCCTCTATGAATGAAAGAGCCACAGGAACATATTTTCCATTAACATGATCGAATTCTAAAGCAGCGTCTGACTTGATGCCATTTAAAAAGCCTACACAGTTTTGATACGAACAAATAAAGTCAGCTACGCGAAAAATTCCTTCAACTTTTACTTTGTAAAGAGCTTGAGCTCCATCTTTTAACAAAGAAACAGATGCTGATGTCCAAGGTGATTTTTCACTAGGAGTACATTCTGCGCTATTGGCATATGATATGCTTGAATAAGAAATTAATAATGACATTATAAGAGTGTTGATTTTCATAGATCCCCCGTTGGTTTAAAAAACTACTTACTTCTCGAGGTAAGATATTCGAATTCTTATTAGAATGTATACCTCTATTTTATATATATCTATTATAGGTAAAAAATTATGATAGTACTTTTAGCTATAAGTGATTTGGTAGAGATTTATTTAGCCATGCGTTAAAAGCCACTTGAGCATTCTCAATCTGTCTTTTCTTTTTGATGTCTTTAGGGATTTTTCTGCCTTTGGGTACAGGAAGCGCAGGCAGTAATCCAAAATTGATGTTTGTGGGTTGGAAATTTTCTTTTTTCTCTAGAGTGATCGCGTGTAAAAGAGCGCCCATGGCACTTTCTCGAGGTGGGGGATTGAAGGGTTTGTCCGAGTATTTTTGCTCTATAAAGTTTGCGACCAACATCCCGATGCAAGTGGATTCAAAGTATCCTTCAACTCCGGTGATTTGACCTGCAAGGTATAGATCTGGATCTTTTTTGCTAGAGAGATCCTGATTTAAAACCTCTGGAGAATTGACGTACATGTTTCGGTGAATGCTACCCAATTTTAGAAACTCTGCATTTTGTAATCCGGGAATCATTTTAAAAATTCTTTGCTGCTCGCCGTAAGCGAGTTTGGTTTGAAAGCCCACCATATTGAAGGCGGTTCCTTCAAGATTATCCTGTCTCAATTGTACAACGGCATAAGGATATCTTCCAGTTCTTGGGTCGTCGAGGCCAACGGGCTTCGC
>JANMFM010000026.1:0-1569 GCA_031374125.1 Bdellovibrionales bacterium | reverse complement strand
CTGTTATTTGAACTCCTGGGACAACCTACAGAAAATGCTCAAGGTTATAATTTCATCTCAGTAGAAGTTAAAGAAAAAGCGGTTCTATCGCTCCCTTTATGGAAAAATAGGATTGAAATACCAAGGGAGTAAAGCACGGGATCGGAAATTCTCAAAATTCCGAAATCCATAACCGAGGCGTTTAATTAATTTGAGTTTGTTATTGATTCCTTCAAAAGCACCATTAGATGTTTTATGGTCAAATGGCAAGATGAAATTCAGAAATTGCTGAAAGACCTATAAAACTTTTTACCTCTACTGCTATTTTTTGATTATCTCTCTTAGCCGTAATTAACTTTTCTGTGCCTAAGTCTAAGTAGGTGAACAGAAAAATTTAAAGGTATGTAAAGAAAAGTTAACCTAATTAGCTTTGTTAAATTTAGTACGTTCTGTCCGGTGTTTTCCTTTTTTACCTCTGGTTTCAACACCATCCATAACTGCATACGCTAGTTCTAATTCATCCTCAAACATTTTTCCGGCAATTTCATCTCGTTTAAGATGTTGCCATTCTAATTCAATTGGATTCATTTCCGAGCAATATTTAGGAAGGAAAAACATATATAAACCCATGTTTTCCCACTTTGTCCATAATGCCTGAACTTCTCGACAACGATGTATTGGTCCATTATCTTGAACTATGACTCTCATTCGTTTATTCTCATATGCTTCTTGCGCCTCTTGTTCCATCATTTTGATGTAAGAACTGCGCTTGACTCCTCCAATTACTAGACCATAAATAAAGCTAATTAATGGCTGAAATAGCCCAATAATACTGATTCTGCGTCCACGTCTTTTTGTTTGTTCGAGCTTTTTTTGTTCTCCTTTTTGATAGTATGTATAACCTGAATCACTCCAAGCTGAAAATCCTGATTCATCTAAATACTTTAGGTCTATTTCTCCACTAGCCGCAGCCAGTTCTAACATATCCATATCGGCTTGTTTACTTGCACGATTCACTGGATCTTGTTTTGCTTGATGACTTATTCTTATTCGCTTCCATCTCACCCCTTTTTTTTTAGTCCCCGTCTGACTGTGTTGGTACTTACTTTTATCCCACGCTCTTTATCCAGTTTTTCTGCTAATTGCTTACTGTTATAAGTTCTTGCTTCTTCTTTCAGGCATTTTTCCAAATATTCAATGTCAGCTTCCATCAATTTTGGCTTTCTCCCTCGACCTGGTAACTCATGGAGTCCTTCTATTCCTTCTTTTTCCCACTTATTCAACACGAGTCTTACTGTTTGTTCTCCCCAATCAAAGTGAGCCGCTATTTTTTCCACATACCAACCATCTGCATTTAATCTGATTACTTCAGCTCTATCTTTTACTTTCTGTGGTACTTTCGCTGTTCTCAGGTCAAACAACTCTCTATCTTGTCTTTTGTCAGGAATATCCTTAACCTTGACCCCATATTTACATCACCCTAATATATGTTTTTCCGTATTTACTTATCTTTATACACCTCTGATTTTTTGCTTATCAATTTTATTCTATAAATCATCAACAAGAAATTGTTTTAAAGCCTCTATTAAG
>JANMFM010000023.1:0-1904 GCA_031374125.1 Bdellovibrionales bacterium | reverse complement strand
CAAAGAAGGTCAACTTGATTTCTTCTCAAACTATGAAACTGGAAAAATATCTACCGAAAAATTACTCAAGGAATTTAACATCTATTTCAATGTTGCAATTAGCATACCCGAATTTAAGAAATCGTGGAATGCGATGATTTTAGATTTTCCTAAAGATAGAATTGAAATGAGGGTCCCCCCATTTTCTGGAAGGTTTGAACTTGAGCAATTATTTTTTGCTTCTTAAATTGTAACTACTTTTTTCTCTTCTGCAAATTCTTTTGGGGTTTTCATCCCTAGCGAAGAGTGTGGCCGCTGTTCGTTGTACTCCTTTCTCCATTTATTAATGATTTGTTCTGCGTGTTCGATTGAAAAAAATAAACTCTCATTCAAGCACTCATCTCTGAATCTACCATTAAAACTTTCGATATAAGCGTTCTGGGTGGGCTTCCCTGGATCGATGAAGTCGAAGTTTAACTTTCCATTTGACCACCGCTGAAACGAGTTTGACCAAAACTCTGGACCGTTATCGCAACGAATCCAGAATGGCAGTGTTTTGAGACAAGAAAAAAATTGAATGAGGTCTTCACCGGTGATCGAATCGGCAATAATTTGTCCGACACAGATCTTCGTGTAGTCGTCGACCACATTCAAAATTTTTAACTTCCGACCGTTTTCTAACCGATCATGAATAAAATCCATCGACCAAATCTGATTCTCAATACTTGCCTTCGGTAGGGGCATTCGAATCACGTTTGATTTCTTCTTCTTTTTGCGATTCTTAAGCTGTAAACCCATATCCTGATAGATCCTTTCTGTTCTTTTGTAATTGATCACGAGTTTCTCTTTGCGAAGGTAATAGTGAATTCTAGGGCAACCAAATCGCCGATGCCGCTCGCAAAGCTCGGTCATCCGAGTTCGAATTGCACCCTCGTCTTTTACTCGCTTGCGATAATCAAGCGTCGATCGATTTAGACCCAAAACCCGGCACGCATACGTTTTACTGATCTGAAAGCGCTCTAAGACCTTCAGGACAACAATTCGTTTGGCCTTGGGCCCTACCACTTTTTTGAGTTCACCTCTTTTAAAATCTCAATGTCGAGCGCTTGCTCGGCGACCAGCTTCTTTAAGCGACTATTCTCGTGTTCTAATGCTTTTAGTTTCTTCGCTTCTGACACCGTCATGTCTGAGTACTTCTTTTTCCACGAGTACAGAGTCTGACTTGAAACTCCAAACTCTCGGCAGAGGTCTTTTATTTTGGATCCAGAGTTGTATCGCTGGATTATTTTAATGATTTGTTCTTCCGTAAATCGCTTCTTCATTATCGAGCTCCTTTTGCGTCTTCATGACACATTGAGACTCAAGTTGCAAATTTCCTATTTTCCGGGGGGACCCTCAGCTTGTCGATCTTAAAAAGAAGACCGGTAATTCTGAATATGTCTTCCCAAGATTTTGGCTCTGGACAAAAGGCCAACAGGCTTCGGTTCTTCGCAAGTTCTGCATCGGCAAGAAGCTCAAATCGATCAAGTTTCACACGCTACGAGCGTGCTTCGCTACCCAGCTCATTGCTGATGGCGTGGCACCAACTAGGGTGATGAAGATCGGTGGCTGGAGTGACATCAAGACCATGCAAATCTATATTCGCCAAGCGGGTATTGAAGAGCAAGGTGCTACAGAAGGACTGCGGTTTCTACCGTCTGACGATGCAGTCATGGGAAGAGTCGTTAATCTCTTTGAATTTCGTAATAAATAGAACGCAAAAAAACTTGGCTAACTTAGCCAAAATTTCTTTGTAAGTAGTTGAAACCAGGCCAAACGGGGCGATTCCACCAAATTAAAACGGCTGCTTACGAAAGTAAGTGGCCGTTTTAATTTCGTTGGCCTAGCGCTATGATCAACAAATGAATCCGAAAAGAAAAATCACG
>JANMFM010000371.1:0-1622 GCA_031374125.1 Bdellovibrionales bacterium | reverse complement strand
GACTTCTGCTAGAGACTAAATGTCCGTTATCTAGGCGATCACGAAGAATATTTAAATTGAGAGAGTTAAGTTGTGCCTCATCTATTTTGCTAAGCTTCTTTTGTTTTATGACAGATCTGGTATTGAAGAGATCTTCTATTTTGACTTCTACGCTGGTAAAGAACGCATCGATTTCATCGAAGTAAAGCATTTCATGGTAATGTCCTCTGCGGCCAGGGAGCGTTCCCTTTGCTGTCCATGCTCTGCCATGAAATAAGTAAAGAATTAGATTGTTATAATATGTTTGCACCTTGAGGTGGGTGAGTTCGTGATTGCCGACCTCATCTTTTTTGATACTTCCATTGACGAGTAAATTGTCAGACAAATAAATGATATTTTTATCAGGATCATACATCGCCTCAATTCTACTTTCTAAAAGTGTGTACGGGTCATACATGACTTCTGTGCCATAATTATCCTGGAGTTCTTTGGCTTCTATATTGAGAGGGTGTGATCCGTCGGCTGAGATAATAATGACTTTGCGTCGGTAACCATTAAATACCTGGCCTTTAACTGTGTATTTTAAATCTGCTGAATCTATAAATTCAATGGCGGATGTAAAAAGTAAGTCTCCCATTTCAAGTAATTGCTTTGGTGAAGGCGTTTTCATTTCAAGAAATAAGTCGTTAAGATAAGTATTAAAAAAATTATTTGTTCTGATAAAATCTGATCCGAGCTTTCTAGCTTTTGAATTTAAATTCACATCGGTAAGAACCAAATCTATTTGGTTATCTAGTGGTAAGGAAATATTTTTACCTATGATTTTGAAAATTGAAGGTTCTTCTTTATCTTTAAAAAGATATGAGCAAGACATTGCCGCTTGCAGCTGCAATGAATATAAACCCAATATGACAATTAACCCCAGATTGCGAATTCTCAAAACTATTCCCCACGAATATTTTTAACATTCACACTGGAATATCTAATATCTTTAAAATACTAGCAAATTTAATACTTTAAGAGAGGAGGATTTGTAAAGATTCCAGTGGATTTAGGTTTCGGTATTAGGAGAGTTTATTCCTGCAATAACTACTCAATGAATAGAGCGGCAAATCCGCCACCCAAAGTTCTAAAATTCGTAGTTTGACCGATGTAAGTTCTTACGGCCGCATGCTGGATTTCACCGTTATAAACGAAAAATCTGAGGTCATATTTTGCATCCACTTTATGGCTCACTTGGTCTGTGATTGGAGTTGTAGACGGTGGAGCAAACTCTTGAGCAATGTAATCACCAGCTTCAAGAACTTGATCAAAAGTTTTGTGCGTAATGCTTTCGCCCTTGTAGGCGCCTTTTCCGCCGTAAGAATTTTTAGGCTTAAAGAAATATTTTTTTCTATCACTCCAAAGTTTTTCTTTATCTTCTTTTCTTACTTCAACAATTTCAAGTACGATGCTTCTGAAGAGTTTTATCTCGTCCGCAGATAAATATTTTTCTAAAAATCCTGCTGTTCCGAAATCTAAAAGTCGTTTTTTATCTGCAAGCAATTGATACTCTTGAGGTTGAGGGCTAATGCAAGCGGCATTGCTTTCATAAGCTGTTTGTAAGGCTTGAGATATGGATTCTTCGAAGTAAAAGTCAGTGG
>JANMFM010000343.1:0-2793 GCA_031374125.1 Bdellovibrionales bacterium | reverse complement strand
AGAGTTTGGGTGGACGCTCAAAAATTGAGAAGGTTGGATTTATCTGTAAGTGACTTAGTGAGTAGCATTCAAGCTGAACACGCCGAGTTGCCAGCAGGGTTAATTGAAGCGCAAAATGAAGAGTTGAATGTCAGAACATACGGAGAAGCCACGACCATCGATGACTTCTTAAAACTTCCAATTTTAAAACGCGGTGGAAGTCCTAATTACTCTCCAATTCAAATGTCTGATGTGGTGACGGCCGAATTGGGTTTAGAGAGCAATAGATCTTTGGCAAGAGCAATGGGTGAGACCTCTGTGGGTCTTGGTATTAGAAAGCAGCGTGGGGTCAATGCGGTTCAAGTCGCGGACAATGTCAAAGCTAGGCTTAAAGAAGTACAAAACCAGTACAAGGAAGACCTGAATATCACTGTCAACTTTGATACGACGACTTTCATTAAAGAAGCTATCGATGAATTGATTCACACTTTAATTTTTGCAGCGATCCTCACATCTATTGTTTGCTTAATCTTCTTAGGATCCTTTGCAGCAACGGTGAATGTGGTTTTAGCAATTCCTACAGCCCTCATTGGAGCATTTATTTTTGTGAATGCTTTTGGTTATACTCTAAATACTTTCACTCTTCTTGCTCTTTCTATGGCGGTAGGGATCGTCGTGGATGATGCGATTATGGTGCACGAGAATATTACTCGTCACGAATCCATGGGTAAAAAACCACTACTTGCATCTATTGATGGTGGTAGAGAGATTTTCTTTGCCGTTGTTGCTACAACATTTTCGTTACTGGCGATATTCACACCGGTGGCTTATGTTCAAGGTGTGATCGGAAAATACTTGGCGCAATTTGGTTTGATTTTGAGTGTGGCAGTATTTTTATCCATGATTGAGGCTCTGACTCTTACGCCGATGAGATATTCGCAATTTAAGGCGCGTGAAGAAGCCTTGGGAAAAAAGGCTCATGATCCAACGAAGGCTCCGTTTTTTGAAAGAATCATGCATCCGATTGAAAGTCTTTATAATAAAACTTTAACCGTAGCTTTGAACTATAAGATCTCGGTGATTGTGGTTTCCGTGGCGATCTTTTTATTGTCCCTTTTAATTTTAAAAGGCGTACCTAAAGAATTCACTCCATATCAAGATGTGGGAAGAGTGGCCGTGATGTTGAGGGCTCCACTGGGAGTTTCTATAAATTACATGGATGAAAAATTAAAAGAGATCGAAGCTATCTTGGCAAAGAGCTCTTCGGTAGAAAGATTTTTTGGTTTTGTTGGTGGCGGCCAAGTGAACTCCGGAAGACTTTTTGTAACTTTAAAACCCAAAGATCAAAGGGAAGGCCAAGCTGAGGTTGCAAAAAAACTCAGAGAAGAATTGAAGAGCATTAAGGGAATACAAGTTCTTATTCAAGATAATGCTTCGAGAGGATTTTCGAGTGGCCGAGGTTATCCGGTAGAATTTGCTGTTTTGGGACCGAATTTTCAAACTCTCTCAAAACTCTCTGAAGATTTAAAAAAGAAAATGCAAGATTCAGGATTTATGACCGACGTGGATAGCAATTTCCGTGAAGGACTACCTGAAGTTCAAATTATTCCAAATCGTGATGCTGCGGCCTTAAGAGGCGTTAGCGTTGCAGATATCAATTCTACGATTCAGGCGATGATTGGTGGCGTGGTGGTTGGTAGATACACGCAAGATGCCTATCGTTATGATATTCGCGTAAGGCTTAAAGAAGACAACCGCAGTAAAAAAGAAGATATTTTAAAACTTTTTGTTAGAAATAATAGGGGAGAGATGATTCCTCTTTCAGATCTAGTGACTCTAAATCAAACTACGATTTTACAAGAAATAACTAGAGAAGATCGCCAAAGAGCAATTAGTTTAACGGCCAACGTCGCGGAAAATTCTTCGCAAGAACAAGCCATGGCCTTTGCCAAAAATCTTGCTGCCGACCTCCCGGACGGTTACCAAATGAAGTTCAGCGGGAGTGCCGCGGCTTTTCAAGAAACTTTTCAAGGTTTGATTTTAGCAATGATTTTGGGAATTCTGGTGACGTATATGTTGCTCGCATCACAGTTCAATAGCTTTTTACAACCGATGATTATTTTGCTCGCGATTCCCTTCAGTTTGTCGGGTGCATTTTTTGCGCTCTTGGTCTTCGGGCAAAGTATTAACATCTACAGTATGATCGGTATTTTATTGGTCTTGGGTTTGGTGCTCAAAAACTCAATCATGCTTGTCGACTTTACGAATAAAAAGCGCGAAGAAGATGGCTTGAGTGTCATTGAAGCATTGAAGGTGGCGTGTCCATTGAGATTAAGACCGATTATCATGACATCGCTTGCAACCATCGTGGGAGCGCTACCGGCGGCTTTGGCGATTGGACCGGGAGCAGAGTCGCGCATTCCTATGGCGCTTACAATTATTGGTGGGATGGCTATTTCTACATTTTTTACTCTTTACGTCGTGCCTTGCGTTTATGAAGTTGTGATCAGGGACAATAAAATTAAGGGTTCGTAATTTTTTAGAAAAGTATGATCTTAAATAAAAAGAGGTTTTCATCTAGTGTTGTCTCGATGAAAACCTCTCCCAGGGAAAATTCTATAATTGCTTACTTGCTAATCTCATCGGCGATAGCTTTGATATCTTTTCTATCCATGCTATTGCAGAAGTTTGTTGTTACACCACCAGTTAATTTTGAAAGCTTGTCATAGATTGGAGCTTTAGAGGCTTCAACACCATGGCCATTGCACGTTCTATCTTCAGGACGGAAGATCACTGAGTGAACTTTCAATTTTT
>JANMFM010000243.1:0-5822 GCA_031374125.1 Bdellovibrionales bacterium | reverse complement strand
GCTTTATGCCTTGGACTCATCATAACTTAATGATGATTCATAGGGGTTTGAGAGCCCACGAATTTATCGCTTGGGTGAGAATTCCTTCGAATTATAGATTACAGCAAAATATGCTCGAGAATGTAGGTGCCGAGATTCACCGTGTGTTCACGGAAAAATTCATTGGGATCAAAGTGCAGCAGATGGAATTGCCACTAGAATGTCTGGCCACGGAATTTCAAGTGCATGCACCTCATCTTCCGATCTACTCGCAAAGTAAATTGGAGGAGATGAAAAAACCAAAGCATAAGAACTTTATGTGGTGTGGACCAGAAGTTTGGGAAAGACTCGATACAAGTTTTCTACTCGATTACCAACTTCAAATTTTAAATATTATTCAAGGTGAGCAAGATAAACAAGGCATACACAGGAGACGCGGTCGTGATAGCGAGATATACTCGTAAGGAAATGGCAAAAATTTGGGAACCCGAAGCAAGGTTTCGTTATATGTTGGAAGTGGAGAAGGCAGTCGCGCGCGTACAAGCCGCTGCAGGAATCATTCCCCGAAAAGCTTCTATCGACATTCAAAAGAAATCAAAATTTCAAATTGCAAGAATCAATGAAATTGAAAAAGAAACAAAGCACGACGTAATTGCTTTTGTTTCTAACGTGGCAGAGAACGTCGGACCCAATGGAAAATACATTCACTATGGATTAACGAGTTCGGATGTTTTAGATACAGCACTCAGCCTCCAGATTCGTGATGCCGGAGAATTACTTTCTGAAACTTTAGATCAGTTGATCGAGACTTTAAAAAAATCTTCAATGAAATACAAAAACACTTTATGCGCGGGAAGAACCCACGGAATGCATGCTGAGCCAACAACGTTTGGTTATAAGCTTCTTGGACATGCCTTTGAATTTAAAAGAAATAAAAAAAGACTTTCAGATGCGCTGGAGCAAATCGAAATTGTAAAGTTGAGCGGGGCAGTGGGCACCTACTCGGCGCAAAGTGTTCAGGTCGAGAAAAAAGTTGGCGATCTATTAAAGCTCACGCAGGAAAGTGTCGCGACCCAAGTGATTCCGCGCGACCGACATGCGCAGGTGATCTTGGCAATTGCTCAAACTGGATCTGCTCTAGAAAGACTAGCTGTAGAATTAAGACATTTACAAAGAACAGAAGTGGGTGAAGTTGTAGAAGGTTTTACGCCAGGGCAAAAAGGTTCCAGTGCCATGCCTCACAAGAAAAATCCGATCAGCGCCGAAAACATTACGGGTCTTTCGAGAGTTTTGAGATCCTACGTGAGTGTCGCGCTAGAGAATGTGGCTCTCTGGCACGAAAGAGACATTTCGCATTCATCTGCGGAGAGAATCATGTTCCCGGATGTTTTTATTGCAGCTGATTACATGATTGCGCGCATGAATGATTTGGTAAAAGGTCTGTACGTGAATTCTATTCGCATGAAAGAAAATATTGATCTTTCGGCAGGGAATTTATTTAGCTCCCATGTGCTACTGGCATTAGTAGATAAAGGCTTATCTCGTGAAGATGCTTATGTGGTGGTACAGAAATCGAGTCACGGACTCAAGAAGAATGAAACTCTTCTGGGAGCTTTAAAGAAAAATAAAGAAGTTACAAATTTAGTAAAGATACCAGAATTGAATAGTATCTTTAGCGGCAAGAGACACACGGAAGTTCTTTTGAAACGATTCAAGGAGTTAGAACGAGATATTAAAAAATAAATCTCTAGAGAGATTAGGAAGAAAGGTCAGGAATAAATATGAGTTACACCATATGAATTACACTAAAGGTGCCTTGCTCTACGAAGGGAAAGCTAAAACAATTTTCTCGGTCCTTGAAGATGAAAATTTACTTTGGCAAGAGTTCAAAAACTCTTTAACGGCCTTCAATGGCGTTAAAAAAGGAGAGTTTGATGTTAAAGGTTCCTTAAACCGCGACATCTCATCCAAAATATTCAATTATTTAAAATCAAACAATATTCCTTCTCATATGGTGGATTTGATCGGTGAGAATGTCATGATTACGAAAAAATTAAAAATGATTCCGCTGGAAGTGGTTATGAGGAATATTGTGGCGGGAAGTCTAAAGAAAAAATTCAATTTGGAAGAAGGAAGAGAAATCAATCCCGCTCTGGTGGAGTTTTACTTTAAAAATGATGAACTCAATGATCCTTTTATTAGCGACGATCATATCTTGATGTTAAAAATATTGGATTCAAATCAGATTTCCCAAATTAAAGAGTTGGGGCTGGCCGTTAATAAAAATCTAAAGGCGTTCTTTGCAAAAGTTGGAATTGACCTGGTGGATTTCAAAATTGAAATTGGCTTTGATAAGGATGGTCAGATTTTACTGGCAGATGAAATTTCTCCGGACTCTTGCAGATTGTGGGACTCAAAAACCAAAGAAAAATTCGACAAAGACAGATTTAGATACGATCTCGGCGACGTAAAAACAGGCTACATCGAAATCTACAACAGACTAAAAGGTACCCCCTAGTTTTTCGCGTCTATGCCGCGTTAATTATGATAAAAATATTAAGGAAGGAAATTATGAAAATTGGAGTCAAAGTTTTACCTAGAAAAGAAGTTCTCGATACGCAAGGAAGAACTGTGCAAAGCAGTCTTTCTGAAAATGGTTTTTCAGTTTCTAATTGCACAATAGGTAAGTATATCGTGCTCGATGTGAATGCTAAAAATTTTGAAGAAGCCAAAACTCAAGTCACAAAGATGGCCGAGTTTGTGCTCTACAATCCCTTGATTGAAAACTATGAAGTGGAGCAGTTATGACGCAGTATGGACGCGAAAAACTAAGGGGTACCTTTTTATGAGTAGGGTTGGGGTGGTTAGGTTTTTAGGGACCAATTGTGATCGGGATATTATTCAGGCTGCGCGGGAATTTGGGGCGAAGGCGGAATTTTTGTGGTTTCAGGATCAGTTTAATATTGATGATTATGATGCTGTTGTTTTGCCTGGGGGCTTTAGTTATGGGGATTACTTAAGGACTGGGGCTTTGAGTGCACGAACACCGGTTATGAAATCGGTGAGGGAATTCTCGCAAAAAGGAAAACCGGTCTTGGGAATTTGTAATGGTTTTCAAATTTTATGTGAATCAGGACTTCTGCCAGGTGTGTTGATGAGAAATCAAAATATGAAATTCATTGATCAATGGGAAGAGCTGGAAATTGTGGACAATAAAAATCCTTGGACGCAAAGATACTCCGTGGGTCAAAAAATTAAACTTCCTATCGCGCATGGTGAAGGTAGATTTTTTGCGGAAAATGACACGGTTAAAAAAATTAAAGATAACCAACAAATTCTTGCAACGTATACGAACAATCCCAATGGCTCGGCTTATGATATTGCGGGAATTACAAATGATAAAAAAAACGTTGTGGGTTTGATGCCGCATCCGGAAAGAGCTCTCTATGATTGGATGGGATCTTCCTTAGGGAAAGGATTTTTCTCATGGCTATAAAAATTGAGTCTGATGAGACCTTGCTACAAAAATTTAAAAAATACCGTATCAATCAAAAAGAATACGATATGATGTGTGGGCTTTTAAAAAGAGAACCCCAAGGTGTGGAGTTGGCTTTATTCTCAGCTCTTTGGAGTGAACACTGTTCTTATAAGAGTTCCAAAGTGCATTTAAGAAAGTTCTTTAATAAAAACCATAGAGTTCTCGTGAGCGAAGGGGAAAACTCCGGGGTCATTGATCTTGGAGAAGGGGAGAAGATTTCATTTAAAATGGAATCTCATAACCATCCAAGTTTTATTGAACCATATCAGGGAGCCGCGACGGGAGTGGGAGGAATCTTGAGAGATATCTTCACCATGGGCGCAAGACCGGTCATGACAGCAAATTATCTTTGCTTCGGGGATAAAGAGGCCCCGCGTATGAAGTCTCTAGTTGAAGGTGTCGTCGGTGGAATCAGTGGATATGGAAACTGCGTAGGCGTACCTGCGGTGACAGGGTTCACTGAGTTTCATCCGAGCTACAATAAAAATATTCTCGTCAATGCTTTTGCTCTCGGAGTTCTATATCCGGGCGAAGAATTGGCATTATCCAAAGCTCATGGCGTTGGAAATCTAGTTGTTTACGTAGGTGCAAAGACTGGGCGTGATGGAATTCATGGCGCGAGTATGGCTTCGGAAAGTTTTGATGATAAGTCTGCGCAAAATAGACCGACAGTTCAAATTGGCGATCCGTTCTTTGAAAAGCTTTTGATCGAATCCTGTTTAGAAGTCATCAGAGAAGATCTCGTCGTGGCAATTCAAGATATGGGAGCTGCGGGATTGACGTCCTCTTCCTTTGAAATGTCGTCCAAAGGACAAGTGGGCTTAAAAATGGAACTGGATAAAGTTCCTTTAAGAGATTCTACCCTCACTCCGGAAGATATTTTATTGTCGGAGAGCCAAGAGAGAATGCTTTTGGTTTGTGAACCCAAAAAATTAAAGCGCATCCAAGAAATTTTTCATCGATGGGGATTGGACGCCACAACGATCGGCGAAGTTCTACCGGGAAAAAATATTCAACTCTTCTGGCAAAATGAAAAAATCTGTGAAATTGATCCAGATCTTTTGGTGGAAAATGCGCCTAAATACGAACGACCATACAATCTCAGAGAGGCAGGGTCGAAGGGGCGAAAAAATCGGGGGAGTTCTAACTTTGAAGTTTTTGATGTCAAAGAAACATTAGAAGAAATTCTATCCAGTGAATATGGTACTTCAAGAAATTGGATTTTCAGTCAGTATGATCAAAGAGTGGGAAGTCAAACGGCGATGGACTGTTCAAGCTCTATCGGTGTCACAAGACTTGAGCATTCGAAACGTGGCTTAGGGCTTTCGTTAGGCTGTCGTCCTTATCTTATGCGACTGGATAGCCAAATTGGTGCAGCGGATTCAGTTCTATATCCTGCACTAAATCTTGCGATAAAAGGATTTGAACCGCTCGCACTAACGGATTGTTTGAATTTCGCTAGTCCGGAAAATCCAGAAATTATGACGGAATTTGTAACGAGCGTTGAAACCATCAGCGAGGTTTGCAAAGAACTCAATGCTCCGGTGATCAGCGGTAACGTGAGTTTTTATAATGAAACACTCGGTTCACCCATCACTTCGACGCCGGCTACGGGTATGGTAGGCATGAGAGCTTCCGTAGAAAATATTCCAAGCGATTACTTCGGGGAAAAGCAAACAGTTTATCTTGTTTGCAATCATCAATTGGAGACGGGCGGAAAAATCGAAGAGATGTTTAAGAACAAAATCCACGCCCAAGATAAAGACATCAATATCAAGGATACAGCGTCTTGGATTCTGGATCTTTTGGATATAGCCAATGATTCGAACGTGAAAATGTCAAAGACCTTGGGTAAATTTGGATTGGCCTATGCGCTTTCGAGAGCGTCTACGGAATTTGGTGTTGTTTGTGATAAACTTCCAAACTTTATTAAAACTAAGGAAGATCTCTTCAGAGAGAGAATGTATGAAGTGCTTTTTGCAGTAGAGAATGGTCCAAAGCTTGAGGATGCGCTGAGATCAAAGAATCTTCAGTTTGCAAAACTTGGCGTAACAGCAAAAGATAAGCTAATCATTGAATCGTACTTGAACACTCAACTTGCAAACTTAAATGAGAAATACAAAAACTCATGGGAGAATTTATTTTGAAAGTAAATTCGGAGAAAGTAAATTCTGAAAAAACCAGTTCCGGAAAATTTAAAGATGAATGCGGTGTTTTTGGTGTTTGGAATGATAAAGAAGCTTCCAAGCTCACTTACCTTGGGCTCTTTGCTTTACAACATCGAGGACAAGAGTCAGCAGGAATT
>JANMFM010000327.1:0-2009 GCA_031374125.1 Bdellovibrionales bacterium | reverse complement strand
TCAGAATTTGCCCGGCCTTTGGATTTTACTTCGTAAATTGACTGAACAAAATCACATTGACACAATCAGCTCAATCGAGGAAATTGCGTGAAACAAATCGCCACTCTTCCTACGAATTTCAACTAAACGAGGGGCAAGCCCGTTTTTGAAGGTAAATAAAATAATTTAGAAAAATCGTACAACATTTTGACAACAATGTTTGATTCAAACCTTTTAAAGGGGCCAAAATTGTCGCTCTGATAATGGGTTGTTCAAACGGTATATTTATCAATAATATCAGATATTTGAGAGATATATAGTATTCCACCGTAAATAAGTAGTTCCAATTCAGGCTGGTATGCATACTTAAAAACCAATTTTAATGGATTTGGAGTAGTGGAAAGTTGGCAATCGACTTGCATTATATATAAGTAACTCATTCATCCCCCTCCCCTAAGCGGTCTTGGTTCCCCCACCAAGGCCGCAATTTTTTTGTGGATAGGAATCTTTAGAAAATCACTTTGAAATGCTAGCTAAGAAATCCGTCACGCGAGGTTTATAAACTTCAGGAAAGTTCTTAAGGCCATCGAGATGCCCACCTTCGGGTAGATTTAAAATTTCTAAATCAATTTGGTCGTGACCCGCGAAAGCTTTTTCAATTGCAGATGTAGGAACGAGTGGATCTAACCATCCTCTAATAGATAAGATTGGAAAGTCTTTTGGAAGAGTCTCCAGGTCTCTCTTGATTTCCTTCTCATGATCGATAGTCCAAATTCCACGCGCGTATAAGTTCAATCCTACTTTTTTAATTGGATTTTTTTGAGGTTTTTCGTGAGTAAAGAAATTCCAATTGCACTTTAAAAGATCAAAGAAAGGACCCCCATCGCAGATCAAAGCTTGCACATCTTTAGCGTTTCTCAAGGCAATGGCTTCCAGCGCAGCGGTTGTAGGATTTGAGAAAGAAAATAAAATTTTCTCTCCTGGAATAGAATCTAAAATCTTCGTGATTTCTCTAGTCCAAACATGCTTGATTCCCCAACCTAGGGATAAAGATTTTCTAAGTTTTGGTACAACTCTCGTCCACTTGTAAGAAAGATTAAAAATCACGGCATCATAACCAATCTCAGCCACAAACTCAGCATGACGTCTCATCTGTTGCTTCTTTCCAAAAAAGAAAGGAACAAAAACGATGGTCTCCGAATATTTCTTATTCGGAGACTTAATAAGTTCACCCTGATTAATAAGTTTCTTGGTCATATAATTTTCAATTCCATGGAATTAAATTTAAATAAATTTTTCTCAGACCGAGTTCCGCAGGTACCCCGAGGACTGTCCGCTGGGCTGAGAGAAATTTATTTAAATTTAATGTTTCGTGTTGTTTGAAACATTTTGTGGCCAGAGTTCTCTCCAGTCATTTGTTCTTGAAGAATAATTTCCTACTGATTCTAAAACAGTTTTAGAAACTTGGATTTCCTCTAATGCAGTTTCAGACAATACTTTTCCACATGCCTCGACAACAGATTCTGCATCAATATGGTGGTACTTGTAAATTTCTGAAGGTCTTCCGCACTTAGAATGCTTCTTTACCGCAAGGACTTCGTGTCTTACGCCTATGATGGATCCAATATTATCTAATAATCCGGGTTCACCATCATGAACGCTCACGATTGGGATTCTTCTGCCTGACAAAGTTATGAGATCAGCTTGTGATGGCGAATTTTGTGAAGTGTGAAGATAAAGTTTGGAATTAACACCAAGTTTTTGTCTTAAGTGATGATGATCGTTTTGTTCAGCTAACGTTCCAATCAATAGATCATTCGAAGTGACAACTATCACGTTTGCGTAAATTCCTTTTTCTAAAAGCTTATCAGACGCAGCGATGGCTTCAGTTGTTGGTGAGCCCATCGAGAAGATATTTACTACGTTATCACCTGGTTCGTACCCAGCGTAACCTTCGTAGTTGATCAAATAGTATCCACCCGCAAGAACATCTTTTCTCACGGCGCTCATGATCTCTTCTTCACTGAGTG
>JANMFM010000324.1:0-4047 GCA_031374125.1 Bdellovibrionales bacterium | reverse complement strand
TGATAAAAACTCATTCGATCTTTGCGATCCGATTTGGTTCTTAGTGGCATCAAGATTTTCAGGGTTTGCCGGCACAGCCTTGCTTTCAATTTTGTTCAATCTTACAGCAAAGTAGCCTTGAGGCGTTGACAACAACTCAGGAACCACTTGTCCCTTTTCTGTGAGCTTAAACACTTCTCCAATCACTCTTTCCGAAGCACCCACCTCAGGGATTGTATCCGAATCTAACGATACCGGCTTAGCCGTCTGCCATTTCAATCCTAGCTTCTGGACTTCCGCCTCAAAAGCTTTTGAATCTTTTAGCTTTCCGCCTAATTCTTCAAGTGACACTTTATCTTTTAGGACAGACTCATTAATCTTGATGAAGTCCACGGTGTAAGCCTTTGATTTCAATACTTGAATCTTTTTAAGCTCACTACTGAACGGGACAATGCCTTCAGAAATCACGCGACGAACTCTATCCACTACCATATCACGCTTTAATTGATTTTCAAAACGTGCCGCCGTAGTTCCTTGGTTTTGTAAATAAGCTTCATAATATGATCTTTGGAAAACTCCGTCTTTTTGAAATGTCGGAGCTTTTAAAAGAATATCTCTGATTTCTGCATCCGTAACTCTAAAGCCTTCTTTGTGAGCAACTTGTGAAACCACTTCACGTTGAATCAATTGATCTAACGCAGAGTTTCTCATCTGAGCTTGCATTTCAGGGGAATCACCGATTTTTCCGCCCATCAATCCTGAGTAGAACTGCATCATTTGATTGAGGCTATTTTGGAATTCCGGGATGCTGATCGTTTTGTCATTCACAACTGCTGCATAACCCATCATCTGAGGGCCGCTGGCTTGGTAACCAAAAAGTACGAATACCAAAATAATCGCACCAAAAATAAGGTAAGCAAGGATGTTTCTACGAGTAAGGTTTTTCTTTAGTGAGTCGATCATGTTCATTTATAGTCTCCTAGAGTGCTTTGGTCTTGAAACGTCATTATCCGCAATTTTCTTTAAAATTTTCAAGTAGTTTATTGGAATCTTCAAAGAGGTTTGATAACTTTATTCATATAGAGGTCAAAGCAACTATGAATATCTTCCCGTTTGATTTTAAAAAATTGATTATCGTCATCGTGTTGGTCGCAATTCCGCTCGTCGCAATTAACATTAAGCGCAAAGAAGAACAGCTCGCTTGGTTTCTAAAGCCTGTCTTTATCACTTCTTCTTTCTTGCAAAATATTTTTACAAATTTCAGCTTAGGCGTAAGAGATACAACAAGTTTGTACTTGAACTTAGTAGACATCAGAACCGACAACAGGGTACTCAAAGAAAAATTGAGTGAACTCGAAGCCACTATCAGCCAATTCAAAGAAGTCAAAAATGAAAATGATCGCCTCACAAGTCTTCTCGAATTTAAAAAAGAATCCCCCCACACATTATTAACGGCGAGAGTTATCGGTCACGACATCCTCGGCCAACACTCTACCCTCTTTATCGATAAAGGTTCTGATGATGGAGTTATTCCTGGACAAGCCGTAATCACCCCAATCGGAGTTGTGGGATCCGTCCTCAATACTGAAAAAGATTTCTCACAAATTCTAACTCTTACAGATCGCTACTCGGACATCGATGCTGTGATCGATAGATCTCGCTCTAGAGGAATTCTCGAAGGTGTTTCTCCAACAGTATGTAGACTCAAATATTTGCAAAGAACAGATGACGTTCAAGTGGGTGACATTGTTCTTACTACAGGCCTTGATCATATTTTTCCAAAAGGCTTTCCAATTGGAAAGGTCACACGAGTGGATAAAAAAGATTATGGTATTACTCAAGAAGTACAGGTCGAACCTTTGGTTTCCACTTTTGATAGCGAAGCTGTATTTGTTGTGATTAAAGCCAATGACAAAGTTGAAGTACAAGAAAAAATTAAAGAAATGAGCATCAAGGATTAAGATGACTGAACGGGATAAGCGAAGTTTTCACATTGTATTCAATCTCTTATTAGTTGTGCTTTTTGCAACACTAGAGACTTCTCTTTGGCCGAGAGTACTTTCACCTATCCCTAATCCTCAAATTTGGCTCTCTGTTGTTGTATTCGTATTCCTGTATCGTTCACCTGTAGAATCTCTACTTATTGTTTATGTCCCAAGTCTGTGTCTCTATCTTTTGACGATGCAACCTCTTGGATATTTGCTCCTTGCCCAGACGTTTCTCTTCTTCTTGGTTCTGGCTGTAAGAACTAGGGTCTTTGTACCCGGGCAGTTTTATTATTCCCTGATGTATGCATCGTCGGTTTTAGTATTTCACATCCTGATGTTTATTTTTGCTTGGGTATTTGAAACCCAACCCACATCTTTATCGCAAGTACTCACCTGGTTTATCCAAAGCATTCTGGCTTTCGTTATCAGTCCATTCCTTTACAGTTTAATAAAGCGCATTACACCGATTGAAGAAACTATTGATTCAGGGGGAGGTAGCTTTTTATGAGCGAATACCTAAATGACCCCGAAGAGGCCAAAGAGTTTCTACCAAGGTTTAAGTATATCTATGCACTTATTGCATTTACGTTTATTATTTTTATTTTAAGACTATGGTTCCTTCAAATTTTTCAAGGTGAAGAGTTAAGACTTTTCTCTGAGAGAAACAGATTTAAAATCAAAAAAATTCAGGCTCCCAGAGGCATGATCGTCGATCGTAATGGGCAAATCTTGGTGGATAACTTCCCAGGTTTTGAAGTGACCATCACTCCTCAGTACGCTATTGAGCTGGATAAGACAGCAAAAGAAATTGGGGATATCCTCGGTATTCCCAAAGAGAAGATTACGCGCCTTGTGAATACCGAAAAGAAAAAGAATGGTCCATTCAGGCCAGTTCTTATCAAGACCAACCTTGCGCGTGATGAAGTGGCAAGACTTGATCGACTAAGAATTAATCACCCAGGTCTTGATATCGCTATGTCAATTCAGAGAACTTATCTGATGAAGGACACGGGCGCTCAAATGTACGGTTATGTAGGGGAAATTTCCAAGGAAGAACTTCCACGTTTAAATAAAAACAAGGCTCCTGATGAACAATTCGAGCAAGGTGATATTGTTGGCAAGAACGGCTTAGAAATTGTTTACGATAAAGAACTTCGCGGAGAAAGTGGGCAGGATTTTATCCAAGTGGACGCAAGAGGGAGAGAGATCACAGCTCTTGGAGTGCCAGAATTTATTGGGGAAGTGAGCTTATCCAAAGAACCAGTTCCCGGTCACACACTGATGCTCACCATCGATAAAGATGTTCAGCAAGCCGCCTATAATTCATTTATGAATCAATCCAAGATTGGTGGCGCGGTTGCGATGAACCCTAAAAATGGTGAAATAGTAGCCTGGGTAAACGCTCCATCTTTTGATCCAACAGAGTTTTCAAAAGGAATTTCATCAAAAATGTGGTCCGTACTCGTGAATGATCCATTCAAACCTCTACGAAACAAAGTGATTCAAGATCACTACCCTCCAGGATCTACATTCAAGGCGATCACGGCTCTTGCGGCTCTGTCCGAAAAAATAATTACAAAAAACTCTACAGTGTTCTGTCCTGGTTTTTATAAATTTGGTCGCAGAACTTACCACTGTCACGCCAAGCACGGCCACGGTTACGTGAATGTGACACAAGCAATCGAGCAATCTTGCGACGTGTTCTTCTACAAGATGGGCCTTTCTCTTGGAATTAATAAGCTTGCAAGCTACGCAAGAGCACTAGGCCTTGGTAAAAAAACTGGAATCAATCTTGTGAATGAAGTTCCAGGGCTTGTGCCTAGCACAGAGTGGAAAAAGAAAACTTTTGGTGAAGAATGGCAACCGGGTGAAAACTTATCCAATGCCATTGGACAAGGATTTTTGCTTACGACCGGAATGCAGCTTGCGCAGGCCTTCTCGAGTTTCGCAAACAACGGTCCCGCATATCAACCGCATTTTGTTAAAAAGATTTTGGATATTGATGGAAAAGTTTTAAAAGAACTCCAACCAGAGTTAAAATTTGACCCAGTTGCTGGAATCAACACCAATGGTATTCAGG
>JANMFM010000305.1:0-9025 GCA_031374125.1 Bdellovibrionales bacterium | reverse complement strand
CATTGATCGCGGGTATCGATTTTTCCGATTGTCTTGTCGTCGATATTCTTCAACACCACTTCACGCACGTACTTCATGGTATCTAGGTTTTTAGTTAGCGTTTTAAGGTTCATTCCTAAAATAACTGTTCCGCCAACTTTTTTTGTTTTTAAAGTTAGAGTTCTAAGCTCTCTATCCGCAGGAGCCTCAAGATGAGCTTCCATTTGGATTAGCGAACCAGTTTTGTTGTCCACCCATGTACGGATCATGGCACCTTTAACGGGAATGCCTTGATACATTTGCAAGAACGTTGTGAAACGATACTTTGCTAGATCTCGGTGCTCAGCATTTTTAAAATCAGCGTAGGCTAAATTCAAACCTGATGTTTGATTCAACTGATTTAAAATCGGCTGCAAGCTGTCGCTTAAACCATATTGATTTGTCCATCTGTAATATTTTGTAGCGGCGTCTGCTTGAGTACCGATAACGGCCATCACGAATAGAATTGCAAAAATAAATGCGCTTTTAAACATAAAAAATCCCCCTCTTATGGCAAAGATGAAAATCCATATCTGAGGCGAATTCAATTCTAAAATTAAACGCACCAGGAATTGACCGACCTTACGCATCAGTAATGACGGAGACCCAATACATTGGATTTAATTACTATCTGAAACCGTTTAGAGCAAGGTTATGACTTTTGTAATTTTTGAGTTTCCTTAGATTTTTGAAATATATGGCCTCAAGATAGGTCCATATAAATCCTCTGCTAATGGTATGGAGAGGTCGTCAAGACTGGATACTTCGCAGAACTCCAGATCAAGGCCTTCTACGATTGCGAGCGGCATAGATTCGCTACCTTCTCCCATCATGAGTACGGTGGAAGCGGCGATTCCATCGGCGAGGTTCATGTTTGTCATTTGTAGCTCACGTCCAAAAAGGTCTTTTGTGCCGATGAGTTTTCGTAGTGGCTGGAATCCCCAATAAGATAAAGCGATTCCGGTTACGCCTCGTCGTAGTGGAGTTGTGTGGGAATCGGTCAACACAATTCCAAGCTTTGAGATCTGCCAACGCTCGCGCAGTTTAAGCCAAATTTTTTCTGCACTTTGAAAAGGATTTTCCGGATATAAAATATAATCCCCCCGCTCTGAGTTGGATTCATCTATACCCGCAGAAGGAATCAGGAGACCATCTTTTATTGTCAAAAAACAGCCGTAACCAATTTCTCCGAGGAACACATCGGCTTCTTGTTTGACCAAATCCTCTTTGCTTATTTTATCTCGAGAAATAAAACGATTCTCAGCAACACTGACGATTTTTGAAGTTATCGCCAGCACCATCTCTTCTTGCACTAGGGATTTGGGAATAGATTGAATTATAAATTCTGCAAGATCACCCTCTCTGAAAATAGAAGTTTGGATTGGGCAAACACTTAGCTTTTTCATTTCATAGTCTCCAGGTATGCAGCGTGCGCGCGGATATGGTGATGGGCATCATGCACTCTCAAAATATCCACTCCCCGCGCAGCCATCTGAAGCGAGATTCCCACGCTCTCCCAATCGCGATCTATGACGGGCTGATCGCTCCATCTTTGAATAAATGACTTTCGTGAATGACCCACCAAAATACGCACTGGCAAATCAAAAAATTCGTTGATCCTTCTGACTATGACTTGCGATTGTTCCGCGGTTTTTCCAAACCCTAAGCCTGGATCAAAAATCACTCGATCCAAAGCAATTCTTTTTTGAGAGAGCACATTTAATTTTTCATAAGCCCAGTTCTTAATTTCAGAGATCACATCGGCTTCTGGTGGCAAAGTGCGCTTGGGGTCGGCAGGAACGGATAAACTGTGCATCAGAACATACTCACACGAACTGCTCTGTAGTAACTCCTGCATTTGGGGATCAGCAGAACCGCTGACATCATTGATACAATCTGCACCCAGCTCTAGCGCCGCTTCGGCGATATCCGCGTTTCTTGTATCCATGCTGATTCTAGGACGCAAGATTCGTGTTCGATAGCGATCTTTTAAAAATTCAAGTGCTGGCTTTAATCTTTCCCACTCTTCTTTGGCAGATATCGCGGTGGCTCCCGGACGAGTGGATTCAGCTCCGATATCTATCATTCCCACTAAGGATTTTTCGAACAGCTCGATTTTTTTAATCCATGCTGAACGGTCCGAATATTCTCCACCGTCCGAAAAGGAATCGGGAGTGAGGTTTAAAATTCCCATCCACAAAGGTGAGCGCTGCGAAAGCTTTCTTGATCTCGTTAAAACAGATTCTGTACTCCCAGGAATTTTTAAAGACGGAGCCATATGTTTTAGAGGATCCAACACAAAAGATCGATGGTAAATTCCGGGATGAGGAATGGTCAGTTTATCCTCCTGAATTTTATTTTCGCCAAAAAGTAAAATATCCAAATCAATAATTCTGGGAGCCCATTGCGGAGCAGGCTCACGTCCCAAATCTTTTTCGATGTTCTTCAATAGCGCAAGCAAAGACATCGGCGAATCAGTCCATTCTATTTCAAAGACCGCATTCAAAAACGAACTCCGCCAAGCCTCCGGTGCTCCTTCCGGAACAAGCGCTGGGGAAGAATAAACTGGCGATGCTCTAAAAAAACCAGGGGATTTCATTTTCAAAAATTGCGCCGCTCTTTCAAGATGATGCTGACGATCTCCTAAGTTTGAACCCACGCCGATAAAACATCTCATAGAATAAAATCTCCACAAGTAAAATGAGCACCTTTAATTAAATTAGGAATAGGAGGTTGCACTTTATGAACCCGCACCCCAATTTGCACCTGGTGATTTTTTGTAAGCTCGCGCAAAAGACCAAAGCTCTCTAGACCAATTCGCTCGATCAAATTGAACTCTCTGGGCTCGATATGTTCCTTCAGCACTTCACTGACCTTGGCAAAGCAAATCGTATCCTCAATCGAATCAGAAAGCGCTCCGAGAGGAAGGGTCTCAAACCTCAATTCCATCGAGACCCTCACTTCTTGAGGGATTGCTCTTTCATCTGCCGTACAACCCAATTTCACCGTGAATTTCAATTCATCAATTCTTAAAGCGCAAAATTGTGGTTTGGAATCACTGTAAAGAGACATGCGCTGGTCTTCCATGAATTTCGGTCAAGAAATTCCAAAGCGATTTCGCCGCCAGTTCGGCTGCCACTAAGGCTTCTTTCTTTTCTTTTTCCGGTAATCGATCCAATATTCCTTCAATTGTTTTACGATGGTAAACATCGGCGGATTTATGAACTTCAAAAAACTCTAGCGTTCGCGCATCAGTCACTTGATAGTGCGCCTTTAATCCTTGAATTTTTGATTCCGCAATTTCAGGAACTTGCGACTCATACGCGTAGAGCGCGCCCAACCCTTCATGGAAAGACGATCTCGCGAGATTGAAAAAGGTAGTAACGACATTTTCAATGCCGGCTCTAGAATTGGCCGTTTTCATCGCTTCACGATTTACTCCTAATCCTTCCCCAAATCTTAACCAGAGTTCGGGATGAGATGTCCCGTAATTGATTCCTTCTTCGTCATTTAAATTTTCGAGTAAAATTTTTCTGTTTTCTTCATTTTCACATTGGGAATGGATAGTGCTGATGTAGCGGGGAAATGCACTGACGTGAGAATAGTATTGGCTCGCGTAATCTTGAAGAGTTTCGTTCGTCAGCGTGCCCGACATCCAATCCTGATAGAAAGGGTGATTGAGAAGATGGAGCGGTTTAAGCGCTAGAGCGAAAGTATGCATAATGGCCTCCTGTTTGGATTTAAGATAAACATTTAAAGCCATTTGATTAGAATTATGTTGATTAGAAAATCTAAATTACCTAAACATAACGTTTAGTGAAACTTAATAATGTAGATATCAACAAAATTGCCGTATTTTGCCAGATCGTAGACTCCGGCAATTACCGTCTAGCGAGCGAAGTGCTGAACGTGACTCCCTCTGCTCTTAGCCAAACTATTGCCGTTCTTGAGCATTCCTTAGGACTTCCTCTCTTTCATCGAATTGGTAAAAAATTAGTTCCTACTGAAACTGGATTAAGTCTTCATCGCGAATTTCAAACTTATCACAAAGGCTTCACGCAAGCTGTTCAGAGCCTACAAAATGAAAAAGATCGGGTCCAAGGTGTTTTAAAGATTGGCGCCTATCTTGAATTTGCCAAGTCCCAACTGGCCCCGATATTGAGTGCTTTTCTAAAAAAGCATCCTTATGCTCAAGTCAAAATGACCTTCGAAACTCCCAGCGAACTCCAGCGCCTTTTAGAAAAAGGCAGCATTGATTTGTGTTTTTCAATTTTTCCTTCGGTACAGACAAGAGTCATTGAATCTCGACCGGTATACAAAGAAGAACTCGTTCTCATTTCCTCTAAAGGTCGTCTCCCAGAAAAACCGACGTTCGATGAAATTATAAAAACTCCCATGATAGAATATTATTTGAATCACCAACCCATTCGCAACTGGCTAGCTTTACATTTTAAAAAATGCCCACAAAATCTTCCGATTCGCGCATATGCTTCAACTGCCGAAATGGTTTTAGCTTTGGTAAGAGAAGGCGTGGGCATTGGAATTGTTCCTAAGTATGTTTTAGATAGCTCTAATTTTTCTTCATCGGTAAAAATCATCAGACCCACGGAACGTAAATTTTCCGATCACATCTGGATGCTCGAAAGAAAAATGTCCGGCCGCAGAACGATTCACTCCGCCTTCACCGAACATTTAATAAAAAATAATTATTTTAATTTTAAATAAAGATCTTTTTCAAAAAACCAGAACCATTCAAAAATCTATTTTACAAAATAGTGAAAACCTGATCATATCTTAAGAAAAGAAAAAGGGGTCCTGATGAAATTAATATTGAGTGCTTTTCTAATATTGGCTGCAACCACCGCCTTCAGTTCAGCTAAAATCAAAGCAAAGAATCAAACATTGGTTGGAACTATTCAGGGTTTAGGATACGAAGATCCATCTGTTGTTATTGAAATCGCTACAAATGGAAGAGGAACTAGAGTGGATCTAGGGTCTACAGCACATCTACAATCCTTGGGCCTGAAAAAAAACTTACTCGTTATTGGGGACAAAGTCGAAGCCACTGGTAAATTGACTATAGGTAAAGTTCAAGATGAGATGGATGCTGAATTGCTTGTAGTAAATGGACGAACATACAAGCTGAAATAAACCGCGTCTTCCCATAGTGGATGTGATGAAATATATTTGCTCTGATCTTCTTCTCTAAAGCTTCGTGGGTTGAGACCAATTTTTTCAACAGCCAAATTCCAAGCTTCGACCAAATTAGTTGAAAGTCCACAAGAGTATGAACAATACAAAAAAGATTTGATGAAAAAATCTCAGTTGTACAAAGCCGCTATTTCAAAACTAGTGGGAATGTCCAACTCAGCCGACTCTAAATCCTGTAAATCTTTATTAATTGGCAACTAATAAAATACTTCGTCCGCAACCGCATTGATCGAAATGTTCGCCGACCACCTTCTACAAAAGAAAACAGAAGCACAGCGCCGGCGGTGTCGCATGAGATAAAGCCTAACCAATGGACCTCAGCGGTGGAACATCACCCCAAACCATTTGAAATCGACACAACAATTTAGCATAAATCTCTTTCACTTAAATCCCCACCAGTGGTGCAAAACTTGCACTATATAAATTTGTGATTTATTGAGGTATACCATGAATTTCACTGTTACCAGATTGGACATTCGAATACTGATAATTGTCACATTATTTTTTTTGCAACTTTGTTCTTCAAAACTATATGGAGCCAGCTGCTCCTCTCTGTTTCAAGCTATGAGTAATACTAGATCATCCAAAGCTTTTCTTGCTAAATTAAAGGTACCTGTACCAGTTCGAACATCCGATGGAAGTCATTTTATTCGACCAAATGAAAGACACCCGGAAGATGCCCTTCCAATATTATTTCAAACATCACAAGGAGCTTACATTGCTGTAGGTGCGGAGAGAGGTTTTATTGGAGCTGCACTGTCTAAATCTACTCATTTAATTTTAACTGATATTGATCGTGATGTAGCGAGATATAACAGTATAAATGTTGCATTACTGAAAGCTTCAACAAGTCTGAGTGATTATTTACAACTTCGATACGCAAGCAATCCATCAATTTGGAAGAGCAAATCAAAAGAGATTATAGATGAAACAAATATAATATTAAATGATAGCAATGCTTGGTTATTTTGGAATACTTGGCAATCTAGACAAGAAAAGCTTTTTGACCCATCGGTCAAAGAATTTTTTAAAGAAGTAAATTATCTAAAAGATCCAGTTCTTTTTAACAAGCTACAAACCATGGCAAAGCAAGGCCGAATTAAGGTCTTGCACTTAAGCTATAATTCACAGGAATCGATAGATCTACTGGTAAATGCGATATCAGAAAGTGGTATTAAATTAAGTGTTCTAGATATTTCGAATGCTTGGTATCCAGCGTATATTTCGCCTCCAAACTTTAAATTTATCTTGGATAAGCTACTAAAAATATCTAGCCCACAAAGTTTGTTATTGGTCACACGTGGTAGCGATAGTTCAGGTTGGGACTATATGGGATTTAAAATGAATGAAATTAATGAAAAATACAATGGTGCTGTTCCTGACAAAGCTCTTTCGCTTTTGTACAGTTCAGGGTCTCACGGACCCAATGTATTTAAACCAAACTCGATTAACCTATTGAATTCCACATTCTATCAGAGAGTTCAGTATAGATTTAATATTTTAACGGGTAGAGGGCAAAGACGTTAAGAACTCAGTCTAAACCATTTGAATTATGACCATGGTCCTGAGGAAAACGAATTTCCTCACTTTGAGGAAAAATGAATTGAGGGTTGAATTAATCCTCAATAGCCTGTTTTCATGGATCAAGAAAAAATAAATTTAACCAAGCCGGAACAATTTGTAGTTGATTGTTTGCGAAAAGAATTCTCTAGAAGGTTGAAGAAAAATCCATCCTACTCTATTAGATCATTTGCTCACTCACTTAAAATTGATCAATCCTACCTTACAAAAGTAATTCATGGAAAAATTAATCTAAGCCAGAAAATGGTATTTCATTTAAGTTCGTGTTTGAACATCAAGCCTCAAATATTAAAAGAACAATTGGTTAACTATGAAATTCTTGAAGATGATAAATTTGAAGTGATTAGCAATTGGATTCATTTTGCAATATTAGAATTAATGAAAGTAAAGGATTTTCAAAGTACCCCAACCTGGATTGCAAAGAAACTAGATGTTCATACCATTGAAGTTGAAGATGCTATTAATCGACTTTGTAAATTAGAAATATTAAGTATTGATCCAAGTGGAGAACTTATTATTGCAAGTCAAAATTTCAATTGGAATAATGATGCTAAAACTACCTATGCAAGAAAGACATTGCAAAAGGTCTATTTACAGCAAGCTATCGAAGCTATTGATAGTGTTGATTTTTCTGAAAGAGAAAATTCAAGTTTAACTGTATCCATTCCAGTGTCTTTATTACCGGAATTGAAAAAAGAAATACAAAATTTTAAAAATAAAATTGATCGGTTATGTGAATCTCAATCTGAAAAAAATGAAGTTTATCAGTTGTGTATAGCTCTATTTCCGGTCTTAAAGTCTAAGGAGGACTTATGAAAATCGTAACAAGACATATACTGTTATTTCTAATTACTTGTGTACTAACAGAACACGCATCTGCGGGTCAGAGTGGAAACGGTGGTGATGGATTTGCTTCAGAATTTGTTAACACAGCGAAACTAAGCATAGAAATCTTAAAGAAGATAGACACTACGAGTGTGAAACAATTTGATTTAGACAAATTTACAGGCGCAGTAGTAAATACAGCAGTTCAATCTGAAGAAAGTCTTTTTCTTAAAAATCAAGAGGTAGATGCTATAAACTACCCAAAAGAAAAATTAATTAAAATGAGTAGATCAAGATGGAGAGAGCTGCGAGAGTCTACAAAAACAACAGCTAGGTTTAATTTAGTAATACATGAATACCTCGGGATTATGAAAATAGATGATAGCCAGTACAAAGTATCAAATGTTTTAATAAAACTCATGAGCGTATCCAATTTCAGTACCCAAGAATGGTGGAATCCAATGAATCCAACCAATTACTTAAATGTCAACATTGTCAGAGATGGCTGGACTTGTACAAAAGAAGGCATTAGTTTTGATACTAAGTTGGAAGATGAAGAAAAAACTTACCAAGCCTGTGATCACTTTACGACCATAGTTGTTCGAAAAACTGGTTCGTGGGGTGGAGACTCTAGCGGATTGATGGGTACTTTTCATAAATTTCAGATCTCAGTCAATAGACATGGGAAAGAAATTGGTAATCTTATGTATGAACCTGAATGGGGTAAATGCCTAATTACCACTGACTCTTCTTGTAGCCAATCAGGTGACTTAATTATTGGAGAGTTGCATAATGGCGGAGAAGTAAATCTTAATTTTAATTACCGACAATAACCCTTGTTACTTGCCCAACAAGGTTTCAATAAGGCGCTGGCTTTGGTTGGCGCTATCTATTCTTACGCTTCGTTTGTGAAAGCTCTCTGTCGACGTCTTTCTTCTTAATGGCTTGGCGTTTGTCGTGGGCTTTTTTGCCTTTGACGAAGGCGATTTCAATTTTTACGAAACCTTTTTTTAAATACACCTTCAACGGAATAATGCCTAGGCCTTTTTCTTTTACTTTCGCATGAAGGCGTTCGATTTCGGATTTTTTCATCAGCAGCTTACGTTTTCTTTCCGGAGCGTGATTGTTGTAGCTGGAAGCATTGTAGGTGCTGATGTGCGCGTGAAGTAAAAACATTTCACCGTTTAGGAATTCCACGTAAGAATCCTTCAACTGAATCTGACCCGCTTTCACCGGCTTGATTTCTGTGCCGAGCAAAACCATCCCCGCCTCGAATTTTTCGAGGATCGTATAGTCGTGCCATGCCTTACGATTTTCCGAAATGACTTTAATGCCAGTTTTTTCTTCTTCTTTTGCCATATTCTTTCCAAAGGTGCCCGTCGACTTTTGG
>JANMFM010000288.1:0-26070 GCA_031374125.1 Bdellovibrionales bacterium | reverse complement strand
CTACATGGCTCGATTGAGGAGGCGAATTGTAACCATATTTAGACTGTAGAATTTCTTCAGCTGTCCATTAATAGAAATAATGAACTCAACGCTGCCTCCGCCGATATCTATGAGTAATGCATTTTTCTTCGAGATATTTTCTACGTGAGAAACGCTCAAGTGAACTAGTCTTGCCTCTTCTTTTCCATCAATGATATCGAGTTGAATATGAGATGTAGAAAAAATAAGATCGACCAGCTCTTCACTGTTCTTTGCATCTCTAAGTGCGCTTGTTGCCACAGCCTTGTAGTATTTCACATCATATTTGATCATGAGTTGTTGGAACTCAATGAAGGCCTCAAGGACGGCTTTTATAGTTTTATCTCCAATTTTTCCTCTAGAAAAACTATCGTTACCCAGGCGAATAGGGACGCGGTAGTTGTGAATCACTTGAATTTGCTTCTTATCAACAAGTTCGCCCAGCTCAAATCGAACTGCATTGGATCCAACATCAATTGCCGCAAGTCTGATTCCCATTAAATTCCTTTAAGATCTTCTAGAATTTGATCAACGTGGCCATTCACTTTTACTTTTGCATAGATTTTTTTAATTTTTTGGTCAGCTCCAATTATGAAAGTGGTTCTTTCGATTCCCATATACTTTTTTCCGTACATGGATTTTTCTTTCCATACGCCGTAGGCTTCGCAAGCTTTCCCATCCACATCGGCCAATAGTGGGAAGTTGAGGTCGTGTTTTTTGATGAATTTTTGGTGGAGAGCTTCAGAATCTTTGCTTACCCCGAGTAATACGGTCTTGCCTTTTTTGAGGCGAGCAAAGTTATCTCTAAAGTCACAAGCTTCTTGAGTGCATCCCGGAGTGAGATCCTTGGGATAAAAATAGAGAACAACACTTTGACCTTTGAAGTCTGAAAGAGAAACGGTATTTCCGTCTTGATCTTTGAGCTTAAAGGCCGGGGCTTTGTCTCCCTCTTCTAATGATTTTGCCATAAATGCTCCTCTGTTGATATGCCGTTAATAATTCCTCCGAAGGGGTTGTTCAGTCAACCTACTTTCGGTCAAATTACACACAAATTTCTGACACAAATTTAACCAAGCTCTAACCCCTAGGAAGAGAGTTTTGCTCGATAATGTATATATGCTGGCAGATTTTCATATGCACACAAACCTAAGCGATGGGTCACTCTCGATGAGACAGCTTGTCGACATGTATGGAAGGTTAGGATTTGGCGCCATTGCAATCACGGATCATCTTTGCGAGCAAAAAACCTTTCTGGGAAAAGCGGCAAAATATCTCGATAAAACTCTCAAGGAAGCAAATTTTGATTACTACCTGGAATTGATTCACGAAGAGGCTGAAAGAGCCAAGAAGTTGTACAATATGATTGTCATTCCAGGAGTTGAGATCACTAAAAACTCATTGCTGAACCACAGATCTGCTCACATTCTAATTTTGGGCATTAGTAAATTTATTCCCGCGGATTTAGAAATTGATCAAGTTCTTAGTGAAGCCAGAAATCAAGGTGCCGTTTCGGTGGCGGCCCATCCAGTGTTCACACAGCAGATCGAAAAACAGACATATCATTTGTGGGATCGTAAGGAAGAGCTAAAATCTAAAATTGATCTCTGGGAAGTGGCTAGCGGTCAGCATCTTTTTCCTTCGGTTGTAAAAGAAAAACTAGCAAAGATTGCAAATAGCGATCTCCATCGCCAAGAACAGCTGTCTTCTTGGAAAACCAGGCTTTCTTGTGAGAGAAAACAAGAAGCAATATTGGAAGATCTAAAAAAACAGAATATAGATTTTTATTACTTTGACTCTAAGTACTCGAATCTTACTAAAGATAGTTTTCTAGCAAATCCCTAGCAGAGATTTTTGCTTTCAGAATAGACAAGAATATGAATACCCCAGTGGTCTTTCTATCTAAAAATACAACTTCTCTCGGCGGACTACGAACTTTGAACTCCATGATTACCTCGGCAACCATCTTTGTCAGTCTCTTTGGTAAATCTGTATTTCCCCAATCATACACATCTTGAGTGAAGGGCTCGACCATCAGATTGCAAAATTGGTAAAAAGAGTCCTTGAGTTTTTGTGGATCATTTTTTTCTGTAAACTTGAGTTTTAAAGAATACTCCTCTAAACCTTTGTAGTCTTTATTAAGCGCAGATTTTATTAGGCCTCGATAATTTGTTAAAAAATCATCCGAAAACTCTCTAACAGCTCCGAAGTCAAAGAGGATGATTTTATCGTGTTCGGCGTTCAATTGAATTTTGTAATTTCCAATATGAGGATCTGTCTGCACAAATCCTAGCTGAAATAATTCTTTAAAATACAAATCCAAAGCGGCAAGGGCTATCTGATTTCTGCGCTCTTGAGAAAGACCGAGAACCTCGGGTGAGTCTACATTCACTCCTGTTTCAAACGAAGTGGCAATGACCTTGGTGTTGGTATAATCAGGATAAGTTTTGGGAACTATATATCTGGAATCGTCTTGCAAAGCCTGCCTGAATTGATTGGTCCATTTCATTTCATTAAGGTAATCAAGCTCCTGATACAGCATGCTTTGAACCTCATCGAACAGCAAATCCAGATGTGATATCTGGGGAAATAAATCAGCGATTTTCAAAATACTTTTCAGTGCTTTTAGGTCATTTCTTACGGCTTTATCTACGTCGGGGTATTGGATTTTGAGAGCAATCACTTCACCTGTGCTTTTGATTTTTGCCTTGTGAACTTGTCCTAGAGAAGCGCTGGCAGTTGCTACGGGGTCAATCTCCAATTCTTCTAGGGCAGAGACACCAATTCTATCGGACAAAACTTTTTTTAGAACGCTCCACTCAAATGGAGTGGATTGGGCTTGGAGATTCTTAAGAATGATATTTACATCGGCAGGCAAAAAATATTCTCCATAAATAGAGAGCATTTGGCCTACCTTCATTAAGCCACCTTTGAGGTTTCCAAATTTTTCTGTAATGATGTAGATTTGTTTTTTTAAGAGTTCAATAGCGAGAGTTTCTTTAGAAATATTAGTCATTTTTGATTGGATCTTGTAACTCAGTGCTTTCTGACCAGATGATGCAATCATACTAACAAAATCAAGTGTGCGAGTGAGTCTACCACTTTTAATTTTCTGCAATGAATTTTTTGTTTCTTTCTTCACATGATCCTCGATGATGATTGAGTTATATAGAAAGTTTATATATAGTTCAACAAAAGGATAAATACATTATGAACATATTAGTTACCGGTGGAACAGGATTTGTTGGAAAAAAGTTGGGAGCAAGTCTCGTCAGCAATGGACATAAGGTATTCACGCTTATTCGAGACAAAAAGAAAAAACCAATACTGCCCTATCCTTGTACTTTTTTGGACTGGAATGACCTTGCAGATATTATGAACAATAAAAAAATTGAAATTCATTCAGTGGTCAATTTAGCTGGTGAACCCGTAGCTCAAAGATGGAATGACAAAGTAAAAAGAGAAATTTTGAATTCCAGGGTTGATACTACAAATCGATTAGTGAAAATTTTTAAAAATTCTAATCTAAAATCATTTATTTCTGCATCGGCTATTGGATACTACGGAGACCGGGATGATGAAGAGCTGACCGAGGAGTCTGAATCTGGTTCTGGATTTCTCACTCGAGTCTGTGTTGAGTGGGAAAGAGCCGCTCTTAATGTAAAAGAAGAATCTCCAAAAACAAAATGCGTAATACTAAGACTGGGAATGGTCTTGGGGGAAGGGGAGGGAGCTCTGGCACAGATGGTTCCGCCTTTTCAAGCTGGCGTTGGCGGAATGATTGGTGATGGAAAAATGTGGGTCAGTTGGATTCATGTTGAAGATCTTGTGAACATGATTGGCTGGGCCATTGAAAATGATTCAGTCAAAGGTGTATATAATGCAGTTTCTCCAAATCCTGTAACAAACAAAGAATTTTCAGAAAAATTAGCGGCAAGGTTCAATAAAAAGTTATTTTTACCAGTTCCAAAGCTTGCGGTTAAAATTCTTTTTGGTGAAATGTCGCAGGTCGTATTTGCTAGTCAAAAAGTGCAAAGTGAAAAAGCATCCGAGCAGGGTTTTGCTTACAAGTACTCAACAGTGTCCGAAGCCCTAAGATCTACGGTGGAATCTTTAGATGCCTTTGAAAAGAAGGTGATCTTTGAGCAGTGGCTGCCGATCTCGATAGAAAAACTTTTTCCATATTTCCAAGATGAAAAAAATTTGGAAGAGATGACTCCACCGTGGCTTAATTTTAAAGTTTTAAACAAAAGCACGGACCAAATCCAGAAAGGTACGATCGTTAATTATCAGCTTAAGCTATATGGAATTCCGTTTGGGTGGCAAACTGAAATACTCGATATGCAAAAAAACAAATCATTCATCGATAACCAGGTGAAAGGTCCATATTCAAAATGGCATCACACGCATGACTTCATTGCCTTGGGGGAAGGCACATTGGTCAAGGATACTATTCGTTATAAAGTTCCAATGAGCGGGCTGGGCAAAACCTTTGCTGGACCAAAAGTCGATAATGACGTTAAGAAAATATTCAAATATCGATCTGAGAAAATTCTTGAGGTCATTAAAGGTCTATCCTGAGCGTCATGACTTTTCATTCTATGGAATTTGTCAGATAATATCTCCATGTCCAAGTTTCCTGAGCTTCAACGGATAACAGATCTTTCAAAAATCCAATCGTCACTGATTAGATCCGAAGTGCTTTCCGAGGTAAAAGTTGGCGCTGAAACATATCCTATCCACGGTTTTGTTATTGGGTCACAAGATAAAACTGCTCCAACATTCGGTATATTTGGAGGAGTTCATGGATTAGAAAAAGTTGGCACTCATGTGGCTCTCCATCATTTGGAGTCTCTAGTGAATCAACTCGAGTGGGATTCTGAGCTTCAAGAGAGATTTTCGAATTGTAGATTGGTTTCGATTCCCATGATCAACCCCTGGGGAATTCGTCACTTTAGAAGAAGTAATTCCAACGGCGTAGACCTGATGAGAAATGCACCCGTTGAAGCAGAAGGTCGGCCTCCATTTTTAGTTGGAGGACAAAGATATTCCAATAAACTTCCTTGGTTTAGAGGTGAGTCTGGGAATCTAGAGCTGGAAAGCCAAACTCTTATTGATTTTGTTAGAAATGAAATGTTTGATTCGAATTTCAGTGTGTCGTTGGACATTCACTCAGGATTTGGAACTAAGGATCGACTTTGGTATCCCTATGCGAAAACAACCAAAGATTTTCCTTTGATTGATGAAACTAAAAAGTTTCAGAAATTATTTGAAAGCGCTTTTCCCAATCATGTTTACCTTATTGAACCACAAGCTTTGAGTTACACGACTCATGGAGATCTTTGGGATTATCTCTTTGACGAACATTATAGCAAGAATCAGAATAAAAAGACTTACATTCCTTGGTGCTTAGAGATGGGATCTTGGATGTGGATCAAGAAAAATCCTCGACAGTTGTTTTCTATTTTGGGGGCTTTCAATCCTATTTTGCCTCATCGTTATAAAAGAATTATGAGAAGGCATTATGTACTATTGGATTTCTTTTTAAGATCAACGGCTAACTATAAAAATTGGTCTTAAGATAAGATCAAAAATGGATAAAATATGAATTGGTTATTACTTCGTGGATTAATGAGAGAAGCAGATCACTGGGGAGATTTCCCTAAGGATCTTGAGGCACAAGAAGGTGTTGATCGTGTACTCTGTTTGGATCTTCCGGGAGTGGGAACAGAGAGTTCTCGGATTTTCATTCCAAGTATTAAGCAAGCTGTTGAAGATCTTAGATCTCGTCTTGCGATTCACATGCAAGACAAGGGTGATGAAGAGTGGGGAATTTTAGGGATTTCTTTGGGAGGAATGGTTGCGATGCAATGGGCTCACGATTATCCCAATGATTTTAAAAAAATAGTAGTTATGAACAGTAGTGCGAGAAGTGCTCCACTCTGGAAGAGACTAACCCTTCCTTCTCTTGCCGTGGTCGCAGAATGTTTTTTAGAAAAAGACCTAGTCAAAAGAGAAAAGAAAATCATTGATATGGTTTTAAATTTAAGAAAAAATGATTTAAAAGTCATCGACAGTTGGATAAAAATTGCTCAGAAAAATAATTTTTCAAAACTCACAGCAATGAACCAAATTACGGCGGCGTCGCTGTTCGAATTGCCTTCAAGAATTAAGGTTCCTATGCTGGTTTTAACTTCTAGAGCAGATCGAATGGTGAACTATGAATGCTCGGTACAAATAGCCGAAAAATTCAAAGCGCCTATAAAAATTCATCCTTCTGCGGGACATGATATTGCAATAGATGATTCAAAATGGATTGTAGAACAAATTAAAGATTGGAGAATTTAATGAAAATCATTTTTATGCTACTTATGGGTAGTACCTTTTCTTTTTCTTCTCTGTACGCGGAAAATTATGAAAAGAATGGATATCCTTGTATGAGTGACGTCTGTCTTGGTGATGATTTGGTAGCGTTGCAAAAGGTCAAGTGGGAGCCGGCTAAAATTAGAGACGAGGGACGGAGAGCTTTAAAAAAAGTAAAAAAGAAATACCGAGGATCGGATGAAGACCTTTTAAAGGCGGCGCCGTATCTTTCTGGAAAATTTGATAATGAAGGGCTTAAATTTTTACAAAATGTAAAAGCCTCATGTCAGATAGATGCTGTGGGTGGAAAATTCATCACCGAAAATGGTAACAAGACCAATGTGGTGATCATGTTGATGGGGCCTCCCTCAAAGCAAAAATGGAAAGTGACTATGATCAAAAGAGAGTTTGAAGGTGCGGTAACGGACGCTCAAAAAAAAGAAATAATAACTACTCTAGTAAAGAGATACGAAAAATTCACTCCTGCAGCGATTTCAAAGTCAAAAATAAAGCCAAAGGCAGTTATGCTGATGCCTCCAGTTGGAAAACTCAGCGTCCAATTCACTTTAGTAGAAGGTCTCTCTAGTGATAATGAGCTTAAGAGTGATCCTGAATGCGGCGGCAATGCAAAAGTCAGCGTAGATTAATTTTTTTTAGTTTTGGTATTTTTCCAAGACTTTAGCTGCCAAGTTGTTTTGCCTTCGGATACGAGTTCATTTTTTTCGTTATGAACTTTTGTAGTCATATCGATAAACATCTCGCCTTCTTTGAGATCGGGCCAGGAATCTGGTCCGTGACATGTACCGGTTAAGATTCCTTTGCCCGGTTTGTGATAAGTAATGGCTAGATTGGTGAGTATAAGTCTATAGTTTTCGAAACTGTATTTTGTCGCAATCAAAAGACCTGCGGTATATTCAATCAACAAAGCCTGAGAAATTGCGTGGGCCGTCCCTACATGATTTCTTCTGCGATAAACGGGAAGAGACTGAATTTGTGTTTCGTCTGGCTTTACAGATTTAATTTTCATACCCATTCCCATATTGAATGGAATTACGAGTTTTAAAGCATTATCCAAGAAAAGATTCGCGATCTTTTCGTTTTTGATTTTCTTTGTAATTTTAAAAAGATCGATTTTAAGACCCATAACCTGGCATCCCCTTCAATGATTCATAATATTCATTCACAAGTTGGTTAACAATTTCTTCGCAAGATAAAATTTCATGAATTAGGCCAACACCTTGACCTGCTCCCCAGACTGTTTTCCATGTGGGTTTGTTGGCAGCATTCTCAAGAGTTTTCATTCCTGCGAGATGAACGAGGGGAACAACGAATTTTTTTGTCATTGGATGTTTCTTTAGCATTTCAATAAGGAATGGAAGCTCTGCTCCCATTTTTTTTACGTAATCGGTATTGATAACATTTGCGGGAGTTCCAGAAATTCTAGAATTGAGAACAATGTCTTCTGGTGTGCTGTCTAGAATTGCTTTTTTGTAATTCTGATCCACCTTCGCTTCTTTTGAAGTGATAAACTTTGTTCCTACACTTACGCCATCAGCGCCCAGTGCCAGCATCGCGGCCACTCCTGATCCTGTGGCAACTCCTCCAGCAGCAATTATTGGAATTTTTAATTTTTCTTTTAGCCAAGGAATTAAGACGACGGGAGAAATTGGTCCCGCGTGTCCGCCAGCTCCACTTCCTACGGCAATCACACCATCTGCGCCGAGATCTTGGACTTTTAAGGCGTGTTCAAGATTTGTTACATCACTGAATACTTTTGCACCATTTTTGTGAGCATCCTTGATGACATCTTTTGGAGTACCGAGAGATGTAATGAACATTTCTACCCCAAGATCCAAAGCAATTTTTAAATCTTCGGCTTGCCTCGTATTGCTTTTATTCACAATCACATTTACGCAAATGGGTTTTTTAGTGCGCGATTTAATATTTTCTAAAGCTTTTTTATAATTTTCGATTGGACGATAATTCAAAGCAGGGAAGGCACCGATAGCTCCAGCTTCTGAAGTGTTCACGACCATGTCTTCGTTGGAGACCAAAAACATTGGTGCGCCAATAATCGGATATTTAATATTTAATAACTTTGTAAATGAGGTTTCAATTGGCTTCATAGCTTTTAGGATAAAAGAACTAAGACGATCAAGTCAATGAGCAGTCGTGACGGTAGGATTTAGCCCGATAAAGTTCTGTTGGATTCTGCGATGAGATTCCTCTGCTAGCAAACCAGGCTCTGCAGCTTGGATTTGATTTAATAATCTTAACTCCACCAGAACGTTTCTCTTGCCCATCAATTCCCATAAGTGTGCGAGAAAGTCCATATCTCCATACCAGCAAACGAAATCTCTATTGCTAGCATCAAAGAGCTGTCCGTCGATTTTTATATAATTGATACAAAGAGGAGATACGGGAACATTGGAATCTAGTGAGGCCTGGAAGAGTGGTTTCTTAAATCTTAAAACAGATTCTGCATTGGTGCTTGTGGCTTCTGGGAACACGGCTACGCGAATATTTTTTTGTAAGGCGGTGGTGAGTTCTTTGATTTCATTTGAAAGATTGATTTTGTTTCTTCGTTCAACATAAAGACAGCCACCGAGTTTTGTGATCAGACCTAGAACTGGAATTTCTCTAATTTCAACGGAAGTCACAAAAGTGGATGGAAACTGAGAACATAAAATTAAAATGTCTAAGTAAGAGAGGTGATTTGAAACTAAAAACTTCATATTGTTGGTCATGCCATATTTTATGACTCGAATACCGGCTAATCGCAAGGCGAGAGAGCTGTACCAGCTCATGACATAAATGATTTTTGATCTGAAAATCCAAATGTCTCTGTATATCATAGAGAGGATAAAGCTGTGGACAATGTAGATAACCATTAAACTTAAAAACGAAATGAATTTTAGGCCTTGAACAATCTTTTTCATTAAAAGTATCTCGCCTTAAATCTTTCGTTGATGGTTCTTAAATCAAGCACCGTTAAAAAATCTATACAATCAAAGTCATAATCTACAGCAGGATAGCCATGAATCTTTGCTCCGGCTTTGATATAAGATTTTAGGAGTGAAGGAATTTTTTCTTCGACCAATTCAGATTTAAAGGAACCAGGCTTAAAATCAAACTTTTCAAATTGAAAGTCAGATGTGGGATGGATTTCATAATCAAAGGAATGATGTTCTTTTAAAGACTGGAAGATAACCATAGAAAGGCCAGGATCAATAGTTTTAACACTAGCACACCCGAATAGATAATCTGCATTTGTCCTTTTTGCATATTCTCCTATTCCTTTCCAGATGAGATTGAGAGTGATGCCGTTTCTAAAGAATCTATGCGTGCAGGCTCTTCCGAGTTCTAACTTAACCCCAGGGGAGCTTAAAAATTTTTGGAGAGTGAATTCGTTTTGAGAATAGAATTCATCAGTGAATGTCGAACAGAGAAGGCGGTAGGTGCCGATGACTTCGTTGGTGATTTTATTTTTTACAACAATATGGTCAGCAATAAGATCATAGCGATCAAAATCAACTCCCATAAATTTTCTTTTACCAAGACCTTCTTTAATAAAGACTTGGTATCGGAGTTTTAAAATTTGTTCGAGTTCTTGTCTTGTTTCTGCGGTCTTAACTATGTAATCGCCCAGTTCTAATTTAAAGTTGATTTTTGGCTGGAAGGATTTGAGTTTGAGATTCAGTAGTTGGCTGCGGAAGTCGACGATGTCCTTGGTTTTTTGGATGACGTTCAGAGCTGTAGCTTTCATAAGAACCCCCTCTTTTCCTATTATACTAATCGGAAATATTAATGAGGGGGCGTTAGCCTTACGTTAGCGGTAAGTTATGCTCGTGTTAGAGACAGCTGGCCACGGCTTTTGCGGTGAGAAGCTGGTAGTCTGCGCCCAATGCGGACTGTTCATCTCTCGTGTATTCACCGGCAATGTTAGTGCTGGTATTCATGCAATTGGTGATGCGTGCTTTAGCTTCTGCAGAAATACCTTTTGGTTTTTTAATTCCCGCGTGAACAGCATTGGTATAAAGATCAGCTTCTCTTCTTGCATACAAATCTTCCTCTGTAGGATTTGGATTTGCGTAGACTTCAAAGTCTGGCAAGATACCGGTGATTTGATTTGTGCTGCCATCAGCAAAGTGAAATCTCGCCGCTGTACTCAAGAGTTGAGTTCCTTCGATTTCATCAAGCCCCACAGTTCTAGGGTCTGTAGGTCCCTGTTGCATGGTTCCCTTGCCGTAAGATCTTACGCCAACGGTGACAACTCTACCGTAAGATTGAAGAGCTCCAGGCAATAATTCCGAAGCTGAACCAGAACGTGCATCTTGTAAAACAACAAGAGGTTTTTTGTTGAATAGATTGTACAGCTCCTCGGCTTGTGGAGCGTACAACATTTGTCTGGTTGCAATGGCCATACTGTTATTTTTAACAGAATTTATCAATAAATTGGTTTGGGGATCTTGAAACAATAAAAGATTTTGATTAACTTCTACAAAACTTGAAACCATACATAGAACTTCTCTGAGATCCCCGCCTGCATTACCGCGAACATCTAAAATTAAAGATTCCGCCCCTTGCGAATGTAAATTTTTTGCTAAGGTTACAAAGTCTTTGCAGAGATCTTTTTGCATAAAGGAATGAAGACGAATGTGGCCAATCTTTTGCTTGGTCCTAGAGTTAGTAATTATTTTTCCATCAAGAATTTTTATAGATACGGGACGACGAGTGATGGTGAGCTCAATTCTTTTACCGGCTCTTAAAACAGTAATGGAAACGGAGGTGTTCTCTTCTCCTAATAATAAATCAATTATGTTATTAAATTCTTCACGGTCTTTAGGTTGAACAGCCCTCCCGTTGATGTGCGTGAGAATATCTTTTTTTCTTACACCTGCCGCAAGAGATGGGCTTTCTTCCATAGGATAAAGTTCAATCTTCAATTCACGATTAAATGAAAGTTGCGAGCCAATCCCTGTGAAGGTTTCTTCTTTTGTGTTCATCATTTCTTCGGTTTCTTTTATGGACCAGAGATTGGTGTGCGGATCAACTGCGCTATTGAGATATGAATTGATGGCCATGGCCAAAACTTGACCACGATACTTAGAAATTTTTTGAGCTAAAGCTTCGTTCAATAATGCGGCAAAAGAAACCGGATCGTTTTGAGTTTCGGCAAAAAGAGCTCTCCATGCTTGATGACTTTGTTTGGTGGCGAGATCGTTTTCTTTGGCGAGTTGAACAGGAGTTTTATTTGAATCAGGTTTGAATAGGGTGTTGATTTTTTGAAGCTGAATATTTTCTACTACTTTTACAACCTCTCCTATTTCCGGTAGTTTTTGAGTTCTATAATTTGTAAAAATCATGGGAACATCTGCATTATTTAAAAGAGTATTTACCGCTAGGATACACCCTAAGAAAGCCTGCTCGTTTGCGTAACACCTTTCTTGAGACAAAAGATTTCTTACATTCTGATCATTCAGCTGGGAGTGAGTGGCGAAATAATCCGGAGCTTCTTTCGCGGCGAAAGCCATTTCTGAAGTGGCCACTGTCATTGCAGCCAAGATGATCATTAATCTTATTACGAATATTTGAATAGTTTCTCTTACCCCTAAGTTCATTCCCAGTACCCCACGCACCTTATAAATATAAAGCTTTCCCCACGAAAACTTTTTTTCTATTTATAACTCACTGTTTGTGAACTTACGAAGTTATGAACATTTCCAGAATACTCGAATGAGCGTTAGAAAAAATGATACGCTTTTTCGTGAGTCGAATAATCGACTCAAATATCGTACATAATAAATTCTTATTTAAGATTAATTTTTAGAGACAGCTCGCAGCTTCTCTGGCTATGGCCAATTGGCGATCAGGAACAAGGTGAGCGTTCACTTTGTAAGAGTGCTCTGCATCCACCGTATTTCTTTGTTCGATGCAAGCTTCGATAGCATGAACTTTGGCAGTGGGTTTGTATGGAGCAAACGAAGCCGCAGAAACAGCATTTAAATATCTGTCCGCTTCTCTAATTGCAAAAAGATCTTCCGCAGAAGGATATTTTTTTATATGAGCTTCGATGTCTGGAGCAATTCCAACCAACTGGTTTGATTCGCCGTTAGCGAAGTGGAAGCGAGCAATAGTCTTCATAAGTGTGATTCCCGCCGGTGCATCGAGACCCTCCGGCTTCCAAGTTTGCTCTAGTTGAATAGTTCCTTTACCAAAAGTTCTTTCGCCGACTATGATCGCTCTGCTATATGTTCTGAGTGAGCCAGAGATAATCTCCGAAGCTGAAGCTGAGCTAGCATTTACTAGTATAGTCAGAGGTTTTCTGCCGAATAAATCATAAATACTAGTGATTTTTCTAGCATAATGAGTAGTTTTAATTTTATTTGTAGCAGGGTCATTCTCAGTGAAAACAATAGTTCCTTGTTTCAGGTAAGTCGAGGCAATGCATTCACCTTCGTCAACTAGTCCACCAAGATTATCTCTAAGATCAAGAATCAAAGATGTTGCATTTTGACTACGAAGAGCTACAGCGTGCTCCACAAATTTTTTGCAAACACCAGTCTCAGTAAAATAATTGATCTTGATGTAACCAATTTTAGTTTTGTTGATTGGATCATTGAGAATTTGAATTGATAAATTCTTTTCTGCAAATCGAGTGCGAAGAGTATCAAAAGAAATATTTTTGCCATCTCTGGAAACAGTAATTTTAACAGAAGTGTTTTCGTCTCCGGTGATTTTGTTTACAACATCATCCAATTCTAAGCCTTCAACATTTGTGTTGTCGACCTGAAGAAGAATGTCCATGGGCTTTATACCAGAATAAAATGCAGGGCTACCAGTTTTTGGTTTCAAATAGAAATTGCCTTGAGATTTTACCAACCGAACGCCGATTCCAATTGTCACACTCTCAGAAGTACTGTGCTTCTTTTTTCTTTCTGAAATCGGGACTATGTGAGTATGCGGATCAATAACAGTTCTATAATATTCATTGATTGCATAAGCCAGCGTAGCGGATCTCAAAGTTTGCTGAGTAAAGCCTAAAGATTTATCTAAGATTTTTTCGATCGAAAGCGGCGACTCTTTTGTGAGCTGATAAACTGTGCGCCATGACTGGGTGATGATTTTTCGTTCGTCCGTAGCAATCTTTGCAGCGTCCATTGCTGAGTGAGCTTCGGTAGAAGATTTTAAAAGTTGAATTTTTAGTCTTTCGAGAGCAACTACCACATCTCCCATTTTAGCTAAACTTTCGATATTTTTGTTCGAAAGGATTTTTTTTGGAGCTCCTGAGGCTAGAATAGAGTTGATAGCATCAATGCAGCCCAAGAAAGAGGTTTCGCTAGAATAGCATTTTTCTTGGCTTAGGAATTTTTTGAGATGAGAGTCATTTAAACCTGTATTCGCCCAATGATCGTCTTTTTGAATTTGCACAGCAAACGCCATCTCAGGCGCAGCAATCGAAATTGCTCCCAGTGCGATGACTATTCGAATCAGCATTACACCCAGATATTCTAGACCCAGCCTCATAATCGTACCCCACGATTGTTATTCAGAACCGAGAGTCAGTACCCACTTGCACTCTCATTACCCGAGATAGAACATACAGGAGATGTGTGTTTTTACTCAATAATTGCTCCTTAAATGGAAAAAAAGATACGTTGTTTCGGGCACTTAATTACATTCTCAAATACCACCCATAACTTTTTATTTGGTTAGGGTGAATTTCTTTTGCAAAAGAGACAATTTTACATATAAATAGCTGAAAATATTAGGAGAGCCTCACTATGCCAACTCAAACAAAAGCACATCCAAACGTCGGCCCAATTAGCCAATTTATCGATCACCATTACAGACACTTTAATGCTGCGGCCTTAAAAGATGCCGCTAATGGCTACAAAGATCACCTTAACAGCGGTGGAAAAATGTTTGTAACTCTTGCAGGCGCAATGAGTACGGCAGAACTTGGATTGTCCCTTGCTGAAATGATTAGACAGGACAAAGTTCACGCAATTTCTTGCACCGGTGCAAACCTTGAAGAAGATGTTTTTAACTTAGTTGCGCATGAACATTACGTGAGAGTTCCCAATTATAGAGAATTGACGGCTGAAGATGAAGAAGCGCTTTTAGAAAGACATTTGAACCGTGTGACAGACACTTGTATTCCTGAAGGCGAAGCTATCCGTAGAGTAGAAAAAGTGATTCTGGCAAAATGGGCAGAATACTCCAAAGAAAAAAAATCATTCCTACCGCATGAATTCTTTTACCAAATTCTTCTCGAAGGTTCGCTAAAAGAATTTTACCAAATTGATCCTAAAAATTCTTGGTTGCTTGCGGCGGCAGAAAAAAATCTGCCAATCATCGTTCCGGGCTGGGAAGATTCTACGATCGGAAATATCTTTGCGGGTCGTATCATCGAAGGAAAAGTAGATCGTAATGTAATGAAGACGGGAATCGATTACATGATTTACCTTTCAAAGTGGTACCAAGAAGTTGAGAAAAAGCACTCTATCGGATTCTTCCAAATCGGTGGCGGTATCGCTGGTGATTTCCCAATTTGTGTTGTTCCAATGATCCAACAAGATCTGGAAAAAGATGTGAGACGTTGGGGTTACTTCTGTCAAATCAGTGATTCTACGACCAGTTATGGTTCGTACTCAGGCGCGGTGCCGAACGAGAAAATCACTTGGGGTAAGCTTTCTAAGGAAACTCCGAAGTTCATTATTGAATCGGATGCTTCGATCGTAGCTCCATTGGTATTTGCTTACGTTCTAAATCAATAAATTCCTGTCACAAACCAGCGCGTTATTGACACGAGCTGGTTTTGATAATTTAATTTTCAACGAAACATAAACCGACCGGAAAATAAACCGCTTTAAGGGGGATCTATGAACTACGTATCATTTTTATTTGCTATGGCTTTAGTCATCGCAAACAATGTAAATGCCTCAGAACAAAAATCAGTTTCTTTTGATTATAACAACACTAAAGCTTACTACTCTTGCAGTTATGCCGAAGCTCAAATGGCTAGAGTTTTAGCAGCTATTGGGGCAACTGAAGTTTCAACAGATTGTTCAGGTGGAATTGATAACGATCAATTATGGCCAGTGTCTGTAGATGCTACTTTTTCTCACGACCTACAAGGCGGAAAATCTGTTGTTCTTAAGGGCAATGAATCTTGTGATTTCAATGTAAAATTGATCAAAGCTGTATTGTCCACCGTGGATCACGAAGTAGTTAAAGCTCAAGACAATTGCTGGGACGCAGATGGAAGCTTCAAGTACGAAGTTTACGTAAAATAATTTTTTTCTTCATCAGTTTAGCTGGTCTTGAAAATTATTAAAAAAGCTCTTAGATTGTCTAAGAGCTTTTTTTATTTCTACATTTGGAGATTAATTTGGAAAACGAAATTGTAAATACCGTCACGCAAGTCGCAACAGGGGATCTTATTTGGGGGAATCCCTTTGTGGATTGGATAAGAGCGGCCATCATATTTGCAATTGTTATTCTGGCTAGTGGAGCTATTAAGTTCGTCGCGAAAACAATCTATAGGAAGCATTTTTCAGAAAAAGACGACGAGATTACATTCAGATCATTTTTATTTTCAAATATTGCAAAACTCAACTTCCTAGTTGCGATTTTCATTGCTCTCTATCCTGCAATCATAAGTTTAGTCATGCCATCAAGAGTGGATCGTATTGCAAAGTATTTATTTATAATTGCGGCTTTCGGGCAGATTTTAATTTGGGCTAGCAATACGTTAGAGCTTTATGGAAAAAAATATCTTCAACAGCATCCTGATTCGGCGACAGCAATGAATGTGTTTTCGCTCATGTGGAAGATTGCTGCCTATACGATCATACTTTTGGTTATGCTTGATCAATTGGGATTCAATATCAATGCCCTGATTGCGGGTCTTGGGGTCGGTGGTATTGCAGTGGCCTTTGCTCTTCAAAACGTGTTGGGCGATGTCTTTGGTTCACTCGCCATTATTTTTGATAAACCCTTTAAAGTTGGCGATGTAATTCAGATCGGAACCTTTATAGGTAGAGTGGAAAAAGTAGGGCTTAAAACAACAAGAATTCGTTCGCAGAGAGGCGAGCAGCTCGTGTTTTCTAACAATGAGATACTTAAATCCACAATTCAAAACTATGGTGACCTGCAGGAAAGACGCGTCAGTATGCTGTTGGGGGTCACTTATGAAACTCCTTTTGAGACCTTGAAAAAAGTCCCGGAAGTTGTCCGCGAAGCAATTTTCTCTAGAAAAAACACGAGTGTAGACCATGTCACCCTTAAAGAATTTGCCGAATCCAGCATTAATTTTGAGGTTTGGTATTACATCCGTATTACTGAAGAACAAGCATGGCCAGAAATTGAGCACGAAATAAATTTAGAAATCGTCCGTCTTTTCGAAAAGGAAGGGATTTCCTTTGCCTATCCGACGCGCACGGTTTATACAAAGAGTCTTTAAAAATCACGATCTTAACTAAATAATTAGTAAGGCATAAAAGGAACAGTCCACCATGGATTTAAGAAATATTTGTATCATCGCTCACGTCGATCACGGGAAAACTACACTTGTTGACCATTTGTTAAAACAGTCAGATACGTTCGGCGCACGCGAACAACTCGATGATAGAGTAATGGATTCTATGGATCTCGAAAGAGAAAGAGGGATCACGATTTCAGCGAAGAATGCGGCGATCAAAAAAGGCGATACAAAAATCAATATCGTTGATACTCCCGGACATGCTGACTTCGGTGGAGAAGTAGAAAGAATTTTAGGAATGGTAGATGGCGCGTGTCTTTTGGTAGACGGAGCTGAAGGTCCACTTCCACAAACTCGTTTCGTATTGCAAAAAGCTCTTCAAAGAGGCCAAAAAGTAATTCTCGTTGTTAACAAAGTGGATCGTCCAGAATGTCGTGGCACTCCAAGAGTTCAAGAGATCGTGGATCAGACTTTTGATCTATTTATCGATTTAGGTGCAACTGATGCTCAGGCAGAATTCAAAATTTTATACGCATGTGCTCGTTACGGTTGGGCAACAGAGAACTTTGATGAAGTTGAAGATTTAATCGAAGGCAGAAAAAAAGGTTCATTAGAACCACTTTTCAAAGCAATTCTTTCTGAAATTGCTCCAGCTAAAGTTGATCTTGCAGCTCCATTCCAAATGTTGATTTCAAACATCGGATGGAATGATTTCGTTGGTCGTCTTGCAATCGGTAGAATCACTGCTGGTCAAATTAAAGCCACAGATCAAATGTACAGAAAAGGTATCAACTCAAAAGGCGAACCTTTAGATGAAAAATTCAAAGCTTTAAAGATTTTCACTTACAATGGATTAAAACAAGTTGATGCAGAAGTTGTTCAAGGCGGTGACATTGTTGCCGTTGCTGGAAGTGATGAATTCCAGATCGGGGATACATTAACTCAAGATCCAAACACTGCTCCACTAGAGAGAATTCACGTTACGGCTCCAACTCTTGCGATGGTATTCTCAGTGAACACCTCTCCAATGTCTGGTCGAGATGGTGAAGCTGTACAATCTAGAAAATTAAGAGAAAGATTATTAAGAGAAGTTCGTCACAACGTTGCGATTAAATTCGGCGAGACAGAAGTTCCAGATCAATTTAGAATTTTTGGCCGTGGTGAGCTTCAGTTCTCTATTCTTATTGAACAAATGAGAAGAGAAGGCGTTGAGATCATGGTGGGTAAGCCTATCGTGTTAACTGAAATGATCGACGGTGTAAAACATGAGCCGTTAGAAAGACTGAATTTAGATTTACCTGAAGATTACGCATCTGATGTAACAAGAATGTTCCAAGAAAGAAAAGGCGTTTTAGTTTCTTACGAAAATGCCGGTAGCTATTCTTCTTCTACAGGTGTGAAACAACGTGTTCGTTTGGAATTTGATGTTCCTACTCGTGGATTACTTGGAATGAGATCTAAATATTTAACTGCAACTCGCGGTGAAGGTATCATGAGTTCTATCGTTATCGGGATGACTCCTTGGAAAGGTGATATGGTTCATAGAACTGCTGGCGCGATGATTTCAGATCGTACGGGAACTGTGACGGAATATGCGCTTCAAGGACTGGAGGATCGTGGGATGATGTTCGTGAAGCCAGGAGTGGATGTTTACGAAGGTATGATCATCGGGGAATTCAACAAAGATAACGATCTTAACGTAAATGCAGTGAGAGAAAAGAAACTCACAAACGTAAGAGCATCGGGAGCAGAAATCCTAGTGGCCCTCAAGGGTGTTCGTGAAATGAGCTTAGAGAAATGTTTAGAGTGGATTGACGAAGACGAGTGGATTGAAATCACTCCGAAGGAAATCCGCCTCAGAAAGAAGATTTTAGCTCAGAATATGCGTAGTATTCGCAGAGGATAAGTCATCTGATGCGCAGAGTCTGACAATTAATTAAGATTCACCATTTTAATAGTGAAACTCCTCTATGGTTCAGTGTAGAAATTGCACAAACCAAAGGGGGGTCTATGTTAAAGGTATTATCGATCGCTTTACTTGCATTCACTTTCAGCAACACCGTTCACGCAGAAGATTTAAATTCACCGTATTTTCAAATTAAGTCGCATTCAATCACAGAGGTTCCTGTGGATGAATCCACTATGAAAAATTTAAGAAGCAATCAGGAGCTTCTAAAAGTTCGTAGAGCTCAAGGCGAAAAAGATGGCCTTGATGATGTTCTTGGCGGCATCTTAAACCCAGTAAAAGAAGTAGACGCAACTCTTGATGTGATCATCAATATGGGTGCGAAGATCTGGAAAATTTTCGAGGCATCTACACCAGTTGTTAACCTCAGTACGAAAAGAGCTAACGCAATTCCAAGAGAAGCTACGGATTGGAGAGACATGGCTGATTGGAGCGATGTTCAAGCTAGGCAATATTCGGTTTCTTATAAAAACGCTTTCAATTCTGAAGTTGTAAGATTCAGTGTTCTTATGACTTACACATACAACGGTACTCACAAAGGTAAGGGAAAATATCTTTCTGATGTTGGTTTCTTAATCAATGAATACTGGGTTGCACCACTTTATAAATTAGAGGGTGAATCTGAAGTTGTAAGAGTTCAAAACGTTGGTAGAGCTGATGCGCCAATTGCTGCCATGGAATTGAATATGGTTTGGAGAGTTAGCACGGTTCTTGTTAAATCTCAAAATGCTATAAACTACTATGTCAGAGGCGATGGACCACTTACGGTGAGAGAGCTTTAATCGCTGATTGGTTTTCAACAACCAATTGATTTTCTAATTCATAGAAATGGCTAGGCTTTGACCTAGCTATTTTTTTGTCTTCATGACTTTTTCTCTGAATTCGTATCAAAATACCATATGTGTAAAAATCTATTATTGGTTATTTGTTCAATTAGCGTTATTTTTTGTACGCAATCTTTTGCTACAAATTCGGAACTAGATACAGCTTCTGATATTATTGCGACGATAGCGAAATGGAAAGGTATGACTAAACAACAAAAAATAGAAAAAGTATTCAATGAGCTCAGCTCACAAAACATGGAGTTGCTATACACATTCTATGATCAATTTGTATTGTTCGAGGACCCCCTGGGAACTCATAAAGGCATTGATTCTGTGAGAAAATATTACGAAAATCTTTACAAGAATGTAGATTCTATAAAATTTGATTTCTCTAATCATGTTTGCGATTCTAATCAATGCGTGTCTATGTGGACTATGCATCTCAAGGCTAAAAATTTAAATGGCGGCGAGCCCATCGCGGTTATCGGAAACTCGTTCATTAAATTCGATAAGGATGGCAAAGTTATTTACCATAGGGATTACTTTGATATGGGTGAGTTTATATATGAAAGAATTCCTATTCTAAAAAACATCATCAAGTTTATTAAAAATAAATTAAAGGAATAAGAGTGATTGCATTTAAAATCATTTCCTTGGGAGTTTTGGCTTCAGTAGTGTTGATGAGTATACTCTGGTGGATTTCACTCAAGATAAAAAATGCCGCGATTGTGGATGTAGGTTGGGGAATTAGTGTTTTAATTTATTGTTGCTTTTATTTTTTTGGAACTGATGGGCTTCAAGCAAAAGAATTTTTGGCGTTAGTGACCGTAATGATTTGGTCAGGAAGACTGTCTTATCACCTTTACAATGATAGAATCAGGGGTGGTAAGGAAGAAGAAGGGCGTTACAAAAAACTCAGAGAATATTTTAAAACTGATATTCCTAAAAAGTTTTTCTTTTTTTTCCAAGCACAGGGATTATTTAATTTTATACTGTGTACACCATTTCTAATCATTGCTTTGAATCCATCAAGACAGGTGAAGTTTTTGGATTTAATGGCGTTTGCACTTTCTTACCTGGCAATTTTTGGTGAGACCACAGCAGACTATCAATTGAAAAAGTTTAAGAAAAATCCTGAGAACAAAGGAAAAGTTTGCGATGTGGGGCTTTGGGGTTATTCAAGACATCCAAATTATTTCTTTGAATTCTTGATTTGGGTGGGATTCTTTTTGATGGGAGTCAGTGAGCCCTATGGGTTTCTTGGAATTATAGCTCCTGCTTCAATTCTTTATACGCTACTCAAATTCACAGGCATTCCTGCAACAGAAGAGCAGGCGGTGCGCACAAAGGGACAATTGTACAAAAACTATCAAGAAAGAGTCAGCGCATTTATTCCTTTGCCTCCTAAGAAATTTTAATGATCTAATTGTGTGCATCTTGTCTTAAACTCTTTGGGGGATGCGTATGAAAATTGTAATAACTTTAACTCTTCTTATAATGGTAATGCCTGCTCATGCAGAGTGGATGATTCAAAGAATCGTCGATGAAAAAGGCAAAGTGATTGAGATTGAAAGTGCAAAGCCTACAGAATTTAAAATTTCTGGGGATACTTTAATCAAAAGACATATTCACGAGCAGATTGCAGAAACTTCAGCAATAAAACAATCAAATAGATTTTATCAAGAACTTGTGGTTTCAGATGAATATTTTGAAAAAATTTTTTCTGATTTATCTCAATTGAAAATTCGCAGAGTTTCTGTGAATTGGCCGGGATCTGAAGTGAGAACAATTGTGGATCAAGGACCTACGGCAAATAGAATTGATCTTACTATTGTCGGAGATGGTTATACTGCTGAAGAAAAAGATAAATTCTTTGATGACGTTGCAAGAATGACTGACGATATGTTCAAGGGTCAGACTTTTGCGACATATTTGCCGCTCTTCAATGTTCATGCTGTATTTGTTCCTTCGGAAGAATCAGGATTGTCAGACGTAGTTACAAAGAGAACGGCGCTTGGACTTTACAGAAGCCCCAAGGGTTCAAAAAGAGCAATCATGCCAGGAAACACTTCGGCGATTGAAAGAGCAATTGCCTTATCACCAGACAATGATTATCCAATCTTGATTGCTAACGACAATTACTACGGTGGCCTTGGCGGCAGGTACGCAATCTCTACAAGATCAGTGCAAACAGGAACTGTGGTTTTGCGCCACGAACTCGGTCATAACTTCGGCGAAGTGGGTGAAGAGTATGATGGCGGTCAAGTTTATAGTGGCGCGAATAGTTCAAGATCAAGCAATGTTCCTTGGAAAAATTGGTTGAAAAATGGAAAGCTTGAAGTTTATGAGAGCAAGTTCTTATCTGGAAATTACCTTTGGAAAAATTTAAAAGAAGGAAGCTTTAAAGCGACTTTCAATTTTCCGGGACCTCAATATCTTTACGATATTGATATTAGTTCGGTGGGCTGGAAGACTCCGCAAGATGTAGAGGTGCTTTTGGACGGAGAAGCCAAAGAACTTGAAGGTGTTTGGTCGGAGGACAGAAGTTTCTTTAAATTTGCGAATCCAGAAACATTATCTGCGGGATCACATAAAATTGAAATTCGCGAAAAAATTAAGGATGGCGATAACGTTCTAGCTTTTGCCAATATTTACGCACATCCAGCAAACCTTAACAAAGAAAAGCACTTTGTGGGTGCCTTCAATACTTTCTACGGACCAGGGGAGCATTCTGGATTTCGTCCTACGTATGACTCTTGTTTAATGAGGGACATGAGATCTGTGGATTTTTGCTCAGTAGATAAAGAAAATATGTGGAGAAAATTTTTAGGAACTGTAAATTTAGTGGATAGCTATAAAGTTGAGAGCGCAAATAATTCTAATATACTCAATTTACTCACTCCGCCGCTTTCTCATCTTGCCGTAACGGTTTCTAGAAATACGACTACGGGCTGGGTTGCGGTCCATACAAGTACGGGCAGTGAGAAGATTGTTTTGCCAGGAAAAGGTCAGTACAAATTGGATGCAGTGTTTGCTCATCCAGAAGTGACTGGCGGCTCTGGTGAAATTAAAGAGTCGTTTAATTTTAGCGCCAACTGAAAACCTTAGTTCTCAAGGCGCAAAAGGAGAGGAGTGAAAATGCCGAATACACATAGCCTTGGAGTTGGATACTTACTTTGGGTTTTTGGTTTTATGGGTGCCCATAGATTTTATTACGGCAAAACCAAAACCGGCATTTTGTACTTCTGTACATTAGGACTATTATTTGTGGGCTGGATTGTCGACGTGTTTCTTATTCCAGCCATGGACCGTGAAGCGAGTTTTTCTTATAAAGAAGGCGAAGTGAATTATACAGTTACTTGGATTCTCCTCACATTTTTAGGAATTTTTGGAGTTCATCGATTCTATATGGGAAAATGGATTACTGGAATTCTCTATCTTTTAACGGGCGGACTTTTTATGGTCGGCTATCTTTATGATTATTGCACTCTGAACGAACAAATCAGTGCCCAAAATCAAACTCGTGTATCATAATTAAATCATGTACGAACTGGTTTCTTTTAAGCCAAGCTCGCAAACGAGCAAAATAAAAATTTATGCTGAAGCTTTTAAAACCAATGAAGAGCTTCAGATCAGCTTCATTATAGAAGATACGGGTCAGCTAATTTATTGTGGAGAAAACCAAAAGCCTTCTCGTAAGCATGAGCTTTGGAAAACCACGTGTTTTGAAACTTTCTTTGGTCTTGAAGGTAAAGATGCTTACTGGGAACTCAACCTATCCATAGGGGGAAGTTGGAATTTCTATAGTTTTGATGCTTACAGAAACCCTTTAGAGCCTAGAGAAGAGTCAAAGGTGACAAAGATCGGGTTCAACAAAGTACAAGAAGGCAATGGCATCACCAGGTTGGAAGTTGCAATCCCCATTCAAAGTCTTAATCTGCAAGGTAAACTAGAAATTAGTCTGAACTCGGTGATAGAATTTAAGAATAAAGAAAAAGCTTACTTTGCGATCAAGCATGTGGGCGCTAAACCCGATTTTCATCAGAGAGATTCATTCGTATGCAACTTGGTATAGAAGTTCTTCTTCAAGATAAGAAATTATTAAAATATTTAAAAACAAAACGCGTCTCTCTTGTTTGTCATCCCGCATCTGTGGATCATATGCTCAATCACAGTTTGGATCTCTTGCAGGGCAAAGTGAAGTTAACCTCGGCATTTGGTCCTCAGCACGGTGCTAAGGGCGACAAGCAAGACAACATGATTGAAACTGCTGATGAAATTCATCCGGATTATAAAATTCCAATTTTTAGTCTTTATGGTGAGGTGAGAAGGCCGACCTCTAAGATGATGGATACGTTTGATGTGGTTCTCTATGATCTTCAGGATCTTGGATGTAGGATTTATACTTTTATCACAACGCTATTTTATATCATGCAAGAGTGTGAGAAATTTCAAAAAGAAATTATCATTCTAGATCGTCCCAATCCCATCGGACGAGGAATTGAAGGTATGATCTTGGAAGAAGGTTATGAAAGTTTTGTTGGTGCAGGTCCGCTTCCGATGAGATACGGACTCACGGTGGGTGAGTTGGCGATGTGGTTTAAAGATCACTTTAAAATGAATGTAAATTTAAAAGTTATTAAGATGAAAGGCTACTCGCCAACAAAAAAAACAGGTTGTGGTTGGCCGCAAGATTTGGCTTGGGTAAATCCAAGTCCAAATGCGCAGACGCTCACGATGGCAAGAGCTTATCCGGGAACGGTGATGATTGAAGGCACTCATCTTTCTGAAGGAAGAGGGACTACAAGGGCTCTAGAAATTATTGGTGCTTCGGACATTGATTTTCCTCAAGTGTTGAAAACCATGGAGAAGATGGGGAAAAGTTGGTTGAAGGGTTGCGTCCTTCGCCTTTGTAATTTTGAGCCTACATTTCATAAGCATGAGAAAAAACTTTGCTCTGGAATTCAAATTCATACGGATGATGCTTTCTATAACTCCACTCAATTCAAACCTTATAGAGTCGTAAGCTTGATGTTGAAAGCCATCAAAGAAGTGCATCCTAACTATGAAATTTTCAGAGACTTCCCTTACGAATATGTAACCGACAAATTGGCCTTTGACGTCATCAATGGCGGCCCTAAGTTGCGTGAGTGGATCGAGAATAGATCTGCTAAGCCTGCGGACTTAGATAAAATCCTCCAAAAAGATGAAAAACGCTGGGCAAAAGAATCTCGCAAGTTTTATTTGTACAAATAAATCTCTTATGATCTCATAAAAAGGTACCAGCTTCCCTTTCCGGGTCAAAGCGCGAAAAAAATTACGCAACGTGACCCGGAAAGGGAAGCTGGTACCTTTTAAGGGAGGGATTTTATGATTCGTAATATTTTTGTGGCAGCTGTTGCTGTTCTTTTGACTTCGGCTTCTTATGGGGCAAGCACTCAAGAAGGTGCTTTTGTTCTTGATCAAGATAAATCTATTTTAAGATCTATGGCGGTAAATAAGGATTTAACTTTCGACCATCCAAGTATCAATGGATTTGAAGTTTATGGTCCAAAGGGTCTTTATCAATTTTTGAAAAATTCTGGAATTCAATTTGTTGAGTTGAACAATCTCCAGTTAATGGCAGAGGATGCTCTTGATTATCCATCTCCAGAGCAAATCGAAGCACAACTTAAAGATCTAAATGCGGCCTATCCGCAATTGACTCAATTGATTGAAATCGGTCGCACCAATGATGGTCGTCCACTTCTAGTTTTAAAAATTTCTGACAACGCAGCTATCGATGAGACTGAGCCAGAGTTTAAATATATTTCTTCTATGCACGGTGATGAGATCACAGGCCGTGAAGTGATGGTGGCTCTTGCGCAAAAGATCTTAAAAGAATATTCAGTAAATCCAGCCATCAAGCAATTAGTTGATTCTACAGAAATCTACATCATGGCTTCGATGAATCCAGATGGTTCTTATAGAAGACAAAGAGGAAATGCAAACTACGCAGACTTAAACAGAGATTTCCCTGATTTTTCTACTAGCGATAATCAAGACACTCCAGCAGGTCGTGAAATTGAAACTCAACACATTATGAAATTTCAAAAATCAAGACAGTTTGCTCTTTCTACAAACTTTCACGGTGGAGCGGAAGTGATGAACTATGCTTGGGATACAATTCCAGACAAACACCCATTCAACGATCTACTTATTGAAATTGCCTTGGATTACGCAAACAAAGCGACCTACATCAAAAACAACGGTGAGTTTAAAAATGGAATCACGAATGGTTATGCTTGGTACGAAGTGAATGGCGGAATGCAAGACTGGAGTTACCATTGGTATAACGATCTTCAGTTCACAGTTGAACTTTCAACTTCCAAGTGGCCATCGTACAGCAAAATTCCATACTACATTGAGCAAAACCA
>JANMFM010000265.1:0-5264 GCA_031374125.1 Bdellovibrionales bacterium | reverse complement strand
AACCCAATTTATTTAAAGAAAGAAATGGATAAGAAGCTTAAAGAATTTTTTGATAAGGTCGATGAGATCAAAAGAAGAAACCGTTTAACGGGATCTTGACCCACAGCTTCTTAGTGGCATTTATCCATGAGTCAATACGCTTAAGAAGCTTTTTTCATTCTATCAAGACCATCTAATATAAATACGCGGATTAGAACTTGATATGGAATCCCTTGTTTATCTGCGACCTTCTTTAGTTCTTTAATAGTGTTTTCATCTAAAGCCACACTTGTTGGTTTTTTGCGAGAATCTTTATAACGTTTCATTGCTGTTAGAATTTTATTTGCATCCAATTCGAATGGAGCATCATAAGCTTTTTGTGATTTGACGTAAGATTTCTTCATATTGCTTCCTCTCTTTTCTATGAGCGATCCGTGCACTGATTACCCGAACTTTGCTGCCTCTTAAAGTAAATGCTATATGAAGTAACTTTCCATTTAGCGAAGGTCCAACAATTCCTAGCCTCTGCTCACTTACAACCGGTACCAACTGAATACCTAAAGGCAACGCCAGCCCAGATCTGAACACGCCCTCCACTTGAGCTGTTGATATACCATGCTTATTTAAGTTCTTGGTTTGATTGCCTCTATCCCATTCAAAATCAAAGGACGAAGTATCTAATATCCAAAACAATAGCCATTCAACAAATTCCCACTTAGCCATAATACACTATTCAAACACTATTTGTATAGTGTTATAATAAATATTGATTTTCAACTGAAGTTCCATAACCTTATCAAGTGCAAATCTAATGCAATACTCAGATGTATTAGGAGCTTTTATATTATTGATTCTGTTCGAATTTCGACAATTAGCGGGGAAACCGAATTTTTTAAGGTCTCAGAAATAAAAGCCGCGGATTCACTCTTTTAATTCTATTCAGTCTTAAAGGCTTTCCATTTGATTGAATCCAACTAGGGTTTCGAAGATCACTTTGGTGCCTAGCTTTAGATTTTCAAGCTAGAATCCGCGAAGAATTTGTTTACATTGTGCTTTATTTTGCCTTACGCTGTCTTGAAGGTCTTAATGATTTTAGGGTTTTCATTTAGAATTTGAAGAAGTCTATTGCAGACCTTTTCAGGCTTACGAATTCCTTGTTCCCAAGAACGAACAGTTCCTACTGCGACATTGAGTACACTTGCAAATTCATATTGAGTAAGTTTTAATTTTTCACGAAGCTCTTTTATTTGACGAGCTCTAAATATAGGTGCTGGCTCTGCAAGAAATCTTACTGTCGTTCTTAATTTTTTACGACCCGCTTGATGTTCTCGAACCTCTTCTAAACTTTCCATTAAGATTTCGCCGAGTCTCATTTTTTTCTTTTTCACAAATCTTCCTTTTTTATCCTCTCAACAAGAGTCTTGATTATTTTTTTGTCTTCAGACGAAATATCTGAAAATTCATTTTTTCTGTACATAAATAAAAGATATATATGATCCATTTTAGGTAAGTCTAAATATAAAATTCTAAGGCCACCTCTTTTACCTTTATTTCTTTCCTTATCTTCTAAGCGAAATTTTCTAACGCCGCCAGTTCCAACAATAACATCTCCACATAGGGGATTATTCAAAAGAACCTTTTCAATTAGTATTAGTAAGCTATCAGAATCTTTATGCTGCCTTAGAGATCCCTCAAAAGCACCGGTACAAATAAATACGCGTAACAATCAAACTCCTACAATGTAATAGTACTACAATGTAGTACTATCTTCCAGTTAAAATTATCAATAAACTCGGCGCAATTTAATATGAAGTTAAATTAATGTAAACCATTGATTTTGTTCGGATTTCGGACGGTCTATCTTAAAGGCTTTCCATTTGATTGAATCCAACTAGGGTTTCGAAGATCACTTTGGTGCCTAGTTTTAAGTTTTCAAGAGAGATGGCTTCGTTTTTTCCATGAAGCATTCCTACGTCTTCCATTGTGATGATGGCAGGAATAATTCCGTAACACTCAAAACCTTTTGCTCTAAAATACCTCGAATCTGTAGCGCCCGGTGAAAGATACTGTGTGATCTCGGCATCGGGAACATTGTCTTTGATCACAGTATAGAGAACATCAAAGAGTGGCGTATCCGAATTGCTCTGAGAAGCTGAATAGGATTCTTTGACTTCGATTGAGACTTTGTATTTGTCTGCGATCTTTTGAATCTGCGCTGTGAGCTTAGCGGGATCCACTCCAGGAAGAATCCGGATATCTAGATAGGCTTTACTCTCGGAGGGAATCACATTGTGTGCCGAGGAATCCGTAGAAAGACTGGTGATGGAAATGGTGTTTGTCACCATGGCATTCACGGCGCGATTCTCCATGAGTTTTTTGGATAGAATTTTTTGCACCAAAGGATTTTGAATTCTTTGAAGTAAAAAATTTTCTGGAAATTCAAAGAAGCTCCCCACGCGATGGAAGAATTCCAAAGTCTGATCAGTCAACTGAAACTTTTGCAGCTCTTGAAGTTCAAGCATGAGTTTCATCATATCTAACGAAGAATATTTTTTGTCAGGCATGCTGCCATGACCAGAATTTCCCTTAGCCGTAAGCTCTAAACCCAAGATTCCCTTCTCTGCTGTTTGCACGTTGAACATTTTGTTGTTCTTTTTTGGAAAATCCTTAATCCCGAATCCGCCTTCATTAAATACATAGCGATAGCCATCGAATAAACTCTCATGGTTGTTCAATAAAAATTGAGCGCCAAGTCTTCCGCCAGATTCCTCATCGGGAACGGATAAGAACATAATCTTATTCGCAAGCTTTAAACCCATACGATTAACCATGATAAAAGCCATAAGCTCCATGGAGGCCATGCCCTTCATATCGAGGGCCCCGCGCCCGTGGATCATTCCGTCTTTCATCTCACCACTGAAAGGAGGAACTTCCCAGTCAGCCGCATTAGCTTCGACAACGTCAGAGTGATTAAGCAAAATAATTCCGTTCTCTGAATTCTCTGGGCCGATCTCTGCCACCAAGCTTACCTTGTCAGGAAATTCTGGGTGGGGAATGAGTTTGGCTTGAATGCCTTCTTTGGCTAAAACTTTTTGCATGTAGAAAGCGACTTTAGATTCTTCGGAACGGATCGTGGGAATTTGAATGAGATCCGTGAGTAACCCTGTAAGCTCAATTTGAATGGCATCCCAATCAATATTTTCGTCTAAGATAATTTGAAAAGGTTCATCGGAAGGAGCATGAATCTCAGGGCGATCAAGGTACAAATAAGTACCAGCACCGAGCGAAAGAACTATAAGAATGACTACAGTACGTTTTAAAATTTTAGGAAAAAGTTTAAATTTCATTTTCCCTAACGATATGTTATGGTTTTCCTCTGTTCAACGAAGAACTTAGTTACCTATTTACTGTTATGTGGGGGTGTACTGGTTTCGACGTGGAATGAGAAGCTTAAGGAGCATGTCAAGGCGTTGGCCCTTGTAAAAACTGACAAACTTGTAATTGACAACAATTACGCACTTGCTGCCTAGTTTTCTAGCGTAGCACGATAGCCCTGAGTTTTGATCGCGGCCCAGGGGTCTATCGTCACTTAGTGATCTCGGACTTTGTGGATTCAGGCAGCGCAAAGTCTTAAATAAAGCTGACTGAAGGGTACTTGGAAAGGTCGTTTGTAATCGCTCCGAGTATCAACTTAAAGTACAGACTAAACATGTAGTCGCCTTACGTGGACGTTCTGCGGACGGGAGTTCGATTCTCCCCACCTCCACCATTTTCCTCCAAATTATATTGGATTTGAGCGATGTAACCGAAAAACGGTTATATCGCTTCTTTTTTATTAAATTTAATAATAAAATTAATAACTTACGAACTAATAATTATTAGATTCCAGTCATTCCAATATCTTAAAACCGAATAGTTGACTAAGAAACCCGACTTTTAAGTGATGTACCGTGGATACCAGCGACTAAATATTTAGTACATATGTAGCAGAAAACTGTGGACGGGGGTTTGGGAGCCCGGCATAAGAACCTATATGAGCGATAGAACAAAGCGAATCATTTATACGACCGAAGGCAGAGTTATCAAAAAACTTCGTGAGGAAAACAACCTGACGATGAAAGAGTTGGGCAAACATATTGGTCTGTCAGACTCCAGCATAAGTTCATGGGAAAATGGGCATGGCGACCCAACGAAGGAAAACATCGCCAAAATCTGCGCGCACTTTAAAATTGGCGAAAAATACTTTTATGAACTTTGTCGTGAGTATCAAAAAAACGAGTCTCCTCAGGACTTCATTGAAAACAATGCGAAGAAGCTAGACCAGACCTCGGCTAAGATGTTGCGAGCAATGATGGAAACCATGCTCGCCAACAAGAAGTAGGCGATTCAGGATTTGCCCTAGGCGTCCGATAAGTTATCCGAGGAATTATGAGCGAAAATAATTATAAAAATGGCAGAAAAGTAGAGCCAGGTATTTGGGAAAATCTCAAAGAAGATGGCACACACGATGGAACTTATTCAGTTCGCATTTCTCGCCGTTTCAAAGTTGATTCTGTTCGTACCTCACACCAGCTTTTTTTCAGGCGTAGACGAATTGCTTCCTTATCTTTGGCTCGCAAGGAAAAAAGAAAACTCGAAGACAAGATGGCGTCTAAGGCGCTTAAGCTGACTCAAGGTGATAAGAGTTGGAAAGATGCCCGTGACCAGTTTCAAAAATATTTAGAAGCACGGCTTGAAGACAAGTCGATTGCATATTCCACTTACGACAACATGACAAAAACGCTAGAGAAGCACACGGTACAGTGGGACCGTCGAATGCTGAGTTGGTTCAATATTGAAGTATTTGAAACCTATCTAAATCATGCAGACCTAAAAAAAGACATCAGCATCACGACTCGAAAAAACATTTTAAAATTTATTCGCCAAGTTTTTAAAAGGCAGATCGCTATCGGTGCTATCAATCATAATCCAACGAATGGTGTTCATGTGCGAAAAGCCATGCACGAAATTGATCACATCGAAGCAGATAAAGAACCTGTAGTCATGAGCAAGGAGGATTTCTATAAAGTCCTTGATTATGCAAAGGTGCATTTTCCTGATTGGGCTGAAGTATATGCTGTCGGCTTTTGGTCAGGACTACGAAGTGGCGAACTCTATTCGTTAAAGTGAAAGGGCGTCAGGTCGACGGCGGACCGGTCGAGACCGTGTTCGCTCGGCCCGAGAGCGACTATACGCGCGAGCTGATCGATGCCATTCCAGGACGGAAGGCGCCGATGCTTGCTTTG
>JANMFM010000232.1:0-1525 GCA_031374125.1 Bdellovibrionales bacterium | reverse complement strand
ATCTAACTTTTGATATGACGTTCTTCATGATTCATGTTCCATTATTATAAATACTTAAAATCCATATTTATTAGCTGACAAACATGACCTCAAAAATGTAATAACTTTTTTTTTTAAATTTATTTATAAAAAAACTCTAGGACTCACCTTTTTCAGGTTAAAAATAGATGAGTTTACTCACGTGGAAGAGATTCAAGTGGGGTCGTAGATGAAGCAGACTGCCTGGTATCAGGTGAATTTGGGCGAGTAGTTGACGTCGGAGAGCTGATTGATAGGAGACGTATGTTCCACAGAGGAACGATGTGGTTCATCGTTGTATTGGAAACGGCTTCATAGGAAATCTCCTTGGTACCGAAGTTGAACATTGTTGTCCACATAACTGTTATGGGCGTTTTTTGTCTATCAATGTCACGACCGACAAGAATTTGATTGTAGGCGGAAAATTTCACATCATCCGCTGGCATCGGAAACACCATTGCAATAGGTTTACCAATAACCGAGGATAGTGCCAGAATTCCCACAACGCCTGTGAACCCCTTATTAGCTGCGTCCAGCTGAAGTACTTCCTCAACGACTTTTTCGAAAGGCGGAATCACTAAATAATCCGATTGCTTCAAAGAATCGCTTCTTTTATCAGATGTTACGTCATAAAAATTTCGATTAATAATAATCTCGTGGACGCAAAGAAGTCTTAGCAGCTTGTGATTGACATCGCTGCCATACAACAGAATTGAAACTGCCATGAACAGGCAGCTGCCGTCGCCTACTGTTGCAAGCGGCAAATGAGTATCCAGAATTTTTGGCATGTACAGTTTCATTAACCGAATCGATGTTTCATCTGATTTCAATGCCATTTTCGAGGACAGGACCGATAGTGTTTGAAGGATATGAGGTGTCTTTTGTGCTTGTTGAGTAACTAAACCGTGTCTGTCGCTATCACCTGCTGAGCGCAAAATTTTCATACAATCAAGAACTGATGTCTGTGATGAAGGACGCCTGCCAGCGTAATAAGATTAACATTACAAACTTAAACTAGATTGACTATTGACCAGTGACCATGTAATATATAATCACTTTCAGGCACAAACGAATCAGATCTGCACTAAAAAAATTAAATATATTTTTTCTTGGTTTTGCTCATCATGATACGTTTATAAATTATAATTTCATCATTTTCATGAAACGTTTATAAATTATTTATAATATATGATGTCATCATCTCTCTACTCTCTAAAAAAATAAGTGAATGACCTTTTGAAAATTATAACCCTCCCCCCCCCCCCTTAGTTTTTCATCGTGAACTCCCATTTATTAAAAAAAATATTTATTTTAGAGTGTTTATGAAATATTTTCAGCCTTTTGTGGGGCCCTCGAGATTTGGGGGGCCCTGGGCGCGCACCTAGGGCGCCTATTCCTAAACGCGCCACTGTGTTTAGGTTGGTGCTTATCAGTGTTATCACAACGCAACTTTTATATTTTTTCATCTAAAGGTTTTGATTCATCACATTTAGATTAGCAGCTAGCC
>JANMFM010000254.1:0-5388 GCA_031374125.1 Bdellovibrionales bacterium | reverse complement strand
AAAAACTCTGCCAAAAAAAGACCAATTCCGGTGGGATATGAAGGTAGGAACATGCTGAGAGCGTCACCATTTCATAATGTCGAAGGTGTACAGTATGTATTATTTAAGGATTTAGATCAGGCTTCTTTAGATTTTATTTCGAAAATAGGCGGTTCCTACAATTTGAATCACAGATCCAAAATTAAAATGGAAGAAAACGATATCGTCATGATCAGTGAAAAAGCTTATGATCTTGCATTGCAATTGTATGTACAGAAAAAAGGATCTGCTCCTAAAGAATCTATGAATATGCTTCAGATTTTAAAAGCTGCGCTCTAAAAATTCTTCCACATCATGGATTCGGTTGGTTGATCAGTTCTTGCGTTGTACTTCGCATTTGATTTTTTGTTGTAGTAGTTTGTGATGTCGCCTTTGATTTCAAAGTAAATCAGCTGACCAATCGGCATGCCTGCATAAACTCTCACAGGTTTTTTCACAGAAATTTCCAAAGTCCAATAGTTACAGAAACCAACATCGCCTTTTCCCGCAGTGGCATGGATATCAATTCCTAAGCGACCGACGCTAGATTTTCCTTCTAAGAATGGGACGTGCTTGTGAGTCTCAGTGTATTCTTCTGTTACGCCCAAATAAAACTGATCAGGCATTAAAACATAACCTTCTGGGGGGATAGTTACGGCTTGGATCTTATTGTGTTTCTTAGAGTCCAAAACATCGTCGGTATAAAGGGCAAGCGTTGCTCCAAGATGCACGTCGTAAGAGTTTGTGCCTAAACATTTCGGTCTATAAGGTTCAACAACGATAGATTTCTCTTCAATGCACTTTAGAATTTCTTGGTCGGTGAGAATCATGATTTTCCCCTATTGGTTTAATAGATTACTTTTAACAATCCGGAGGGGTCTGAGCAACAGGGTTGCGATGCATTATTTATAATTAGCTTTTAAAAGCTACAAGGACTTCTCAAGCTCAGATATGTATCTATTTAGTGAGCACTATTAAAAAAATACCCAAAAAATATCAGCCCAAAGGTTACAAGATCTTGCATGAAGATGTAGATCTGATCGTAGGCAGTAAATCTCCAGGTGTGCTAACAGTTGCAGCGAAGTTTGATCGCGTGAATACTGTGCACAATGTCCTTAACCAGTATGTCAGAAAAGGAAATCCACGATCACGCAATTGTGTCTTTGTGGTCCACAGGTTGGATCAAGCCACTTCCGGAATTTTAATTTTTGCCAAGACCGAAGAAGTACAGCAGTACCTAAAAAATAATTGGAAATCTACAGTCAAAACTTACTACACGATCGTTCATGGAAAAATGAAGGATAAAAAAGGTTTGATCGAAAGCTACCTCACCGAAGATGAAGATTACGTGATTCATTCAAGTAATGCAGACAACGACGGAAAGCTTGCGCAAACGGAATACGAAGTCTTAAAAGAAACAGATAAATATTCTTTGATAAAAATAAACCTTCTTACAGGTAGAAAAAATCAAATTCGTGTCCATATGGCAGACAAAGGTTGCCCTGTTGTGGGTGACGAGAAGTACGGAAAGAAAGATAATTTTAGAGATCTATACCTTCACTCAAGCTCCATTGAATTCACGCATCCCTTTAAAGCCCGGAGAATGAGCTTTAAAGCGGAAGTTCCTTCTTATTTTCGTAAGTTAATCGAATTTGATTACTGAACTTTAAATATTAACCTGTCCGGCGTGCTTTAGTCTACGGCAGCCTTTCCCGCCATCATGGCGGATGGCGGACAAATGGCGGGCAAGCTAGAGGTTGGCATTCCCGCCATCTTGACAGTGGCGGGCAAGTGGCGGATAATAGCTCATGGACTCAAGATACCCTCATTTAAGCCGCTTTAAGATTCCCCATGAAGTTGTTCATACGGACACCCTGGTAAAATCGCTCATGCGAATCGCCGAAACGAAGCCCTTTTTGGATGAGTACCTAGGGACTCCACAAGAGGTAAGGCTCCTGCGAAAAGCCAAGGTGCGGGCCATCACCTACTCCAATCAGATTGAAGGCAATAATCTTTGTGAAAGTGAAGTGACGGCCGTCCTCCTGGGTAAGCGCGTGGCGGGCTCTAAGAAGGACGTCAAAGAAGTCCAAAATTATCACGAGGCTCTGGATTACGTGGAACGTTTGATCGAAAATTCTAGGTCCCTTAAAGTTGCCGATATGTGCGACTTGCAAAAGCTAGTGACCCAGGGATTGATAGAAGAAAGACAGTGCGGGCGCGTTCGCACAATACCAGTATCCATCGTCAATGCCGCCACGGGCGAGAAAATAGACGAGTGCCCGCAGCCTCATGAACTTAAAGACCTACTCGATGATCTCTGGCGCTGGCTCGACGACACCAAAGATATGAGTCCTTTTGCCAGGGCTTTTGCTTTTCATTTTATCGCGGTATCTATACATCCCTTTGCCGATGGCAATGGCCGCACGGTGCGCCTCATGCAACATCTATTGCTCCTGTTGGGCGGGCAGCGCCTCGCGAGGTTCGTACCCAGCGAGACCGCCATCATGCGTGGTCGGGACCGCTACTACACGGCTATTCGCCAAAGCCGCTCGCTGGAATCACTACATCCCATTTTAGAATTTCTGGCAGAATGCTTTGCCGTATCCGCCGAAGAATTTGTCGAGGAGGGCCGCAAGCTTTTGCGGGAAAGTGCGGGAAAAACTCCAGAGGCCAGACACCGCAAGATTTTGGCTCACGCCAAAAAGCAGAATGAGTTTTCTATCCAGGATGTGGTTGCATGGATGCCAGATGTCCCCCGCCGCACATTGGAACGAGACGTAGCCATACTGGTAAAAAAGCGCGTACTCAAAACCAAAGGTGAGTCGAAATCTAGAATTTACAGCTTATTAGCGAAGTGGCAGAAATAAATTATCTACTTCACCGTGAATTCTAGTTTTTCATTTTTAACATCAATTTCTACATGAGATCCGTCTTTTACTTCGCCGGCAATGAATTTTTCTGTACTCAATTCGGAACATTTTGGCCTGAGGTCATCAAAATCCAATATTGTTATTAAAGCGCGGAGTACAAAAACAAAGTATAAAGGTATTGCGCTTACAATGCTTTGTAACTAAATATCTTTTGATTCGATAATTACGGTTTCTTTAGAAAGTACTTTGGCTTCGTGAAGCATTCTTTGAGCGAGCAACTGAGCGTCCGTACCTACAATCTTTTGAAGTTGAGTAGGCAATACCCGAGAGATTTTTTTAAATGCTTCAATAAATAATTTCTCGGCAGGTCGCTTTGCTTTTCTATCTCCAATAAGTAATCCAGGCTTGAAGATTGTAAGCGCAGGTATATCCAGCGCCATCAGCGCAAGTTCTGTTTCGCCTTTGACTTTGTTATAAAAAATAGGAGACTTGGGATTGGCGCCTGAAGCAGAAATCACAGTGAGTGATTTTGCATTGTTGGCTTTAGCAATTTTTGCAAAGTCCACAATGGCATTGAAATCAACTTTACGAAAATTTTCTTTGCTGCCGGCATCTTTAATGGTTGTACCTAAGCACGAAAAATAAAGATCTCCCTTGATATCTAAAATGTGTTGATCGAGCTTAGAAAAATCAGAAACAAGAATTTCCTTGAGTTTAGGGCTGTTAATATTCAAAGACTTTCGCGATACAGAAATCACAGAAGAGATTTTTGAATCTTTCAAAAGCAATTTTACAAGATATGATCCAACCAATCCGGTAGCTCCTGCTATGACTGCTATCATTTTACCTACCTCACCGTGAATTCTAGTTTTTCACCTTTTATGTCAATTTCTACATGAGATCCGTCTTTGACTTCGCCAGCGATAAATTTACGCCCGAGTTGAGTTTCGATATTGCGTTGGATAAATCTTTTCAAAGGCCTTGCGCCATAAATAGGGTCATAGGCTTCTTCGGCGATAAATTTTTTCGCTTTTTCGGTCACGGTAATTTTAATGTTTCTATCGATTAAACGTTTGGTGATTTGTGCCAATTGAATATCAACAATTTTTCCAATCTCTGAAAGTTTAAGCGGACTAAAGAGCACGACTTCATCGACTCGATTTAAAAACTCTGGACGGAAGTGACTTGTTAGTTCTTTTAAAACTCGGTCGCGAGTTTTTTCAGAAATATCTCCGCCATCTTTGATCTCTTCAATCAAAATTGGCGCGCCGATATTGGAAGTCATAATGATCACCGTGTTTTTAAAGTTTACCGTTCTACCTTGAGAGTCGGTCACGCGGCCATCATCTAAAACTTGAAGGAGAACGTTGAATACATCGGGATGTGCCTTTTCGATCTCATCAAAAAGGACGACGGAATAAGGTTTGCGTCTTACGGCTTCCGTGAGTTGTCCGCCTTCGTCGTACCCAACATATCCCGGAGGAGCACCAATGAGTCTTGAGACTGCATGCTTTTCCATATACTCAGACATATCGATACGGATGATATTGTCTTCGGAATCAAAAAGATTTTCGGCAAGGGCTCGAGCCAATTCCGTTTTACCCACGCCCGTTGGTCCTAGGAACATAAACGATCCGATGGGACGTTTAGGATCTTTGATCCCCGCACGTGCTCTTATAACGGCGTCAGAAACAAGTTCTACAGCTTCATCTTGTCCGATCACGCGGTCATGAAGAATTTCGGAAAGTTTAAGAAGCTTATCTTTTTCGCCCTGAAGAAGTCTCTTCACGGGAATACCTGTCCACTTGGCCACGATATCAGCGATTTCATCTTCGTTCACTTCTTCCGTGAGAAGTTTGGTCTCTTGCGCGTTTTCTTCTAAGCCTTTTAATTTTTTCTCTAATTCAGGAATCTTACCGAGTTTAAGTTCTGCCGCTTTTTCTAAATCATAGCTTCTTTCGGCTTTTTCTAATTCATTTCTGTACTGTTCGATTTGCTCACGGATTTTGCGCACATCAAGGTTTTGGCCTTTTTCTTTTTCCCACTGCGCTTTCATGGCCGAGGATTCAGTCTTGAGGTCTGCGATTTCTTTTTGTAGTTTGTGAAGGCGATCTTTACTTTGATCATCTTTTTCTTTTCTCAAGGCGGTTTCTTCAATCTGTAACTGCATCGTACGTCTGGTGATTTGGTCCAGCTCTGATGGCATCGAATCCAATTCGGTTCTGATTTTTGCACAAGCCTCGTCCATTAAATCGATGGCTTTGTCTGGAAGAAACCTGTCAGTGATATATCTGTCAGACAAAACTGCTGCCGAAACCAGAGCTCTATCTTGAATTTTTACGCCGTGATGCACTTCAAATCTTTCTTTGATACCTCTCAATATAGAAATAGTGTCTTCCACATTTGGTTGTTCCACCAATACAGTTTGGAAACGTCTTTCTAGAGCCGGATCTTTTTCGATGTATTTGCGATATTCATCAAGCGTTGTAGCGCCAATGCA
>JANMFM010000250.1:0-1632 GCA_031374125.1 Bdellovibrionales bacterium | reverse complement strand
AGTAAAACCGAATGCAGCTGCCAGATGGCTGGGAAAGGTTGTCGAGCCTTTGGCGCTTATTGCTGGGTCCTTCTTCCTTACACTCCGCGGCTCTCCATCCATAGATAGGCCCGCTTGGACTCGTTACAGGTGCCAAAGCATCTTCCAGTGCCTTTGATGCCTCAGCAGATAGTTGACTATGGTCACCGGCCCTCTGACAATGAAAGTAGCACTTGCCTACTAGATGCCACCTGAGGCACCGTCTATCTAGAAACTCTCCAACTCCGCCAAATCCTGGCTGTGATTGCCCCTTACAGGTGCGAATCTGCCGTATGACATAGAGAGCTTTCTTGAGATCATGGTTCCATCCCACACGGAATCCCGGGAGGGTGGTTGGGTTGATGACACGGCGACCGTCTTGGTTTTCGTCGGCCTTTGCGCAATATCTTGTCGGTGTTATTGTAAACAGTGTAGTAGGGGGGGCACCGGGCGCTCTCTTTCTATCGAGCACGTTTGCTGCTTTAACCCAAGGACAAGTCCGTTTTAGTATTGTCGTATCAGTCGAGCGAGGATAGGCTGCACAACGATCAGACACGTTTTTGTTGGTATCAGTATCGGGTATGCTTGGAGTGGGAGGAATACCGGGAGTGTTGTTGGACGTAGAAGAATCGGGTATAGTGGTCTCGCTTCTGTCACCAACGTTAAGGGTGGTTGAACAGGACTGAGCTTCCAGACGGGCTCCTGCTATCAACGTTTTTATTTCTTCTGCCGAAACAAACGTAGTCGCATCCAACTGCACCCCATAGTTCTTGCTCGGGCTTGCCATTTGCTTCCTTTTGGAAGACGAACCCTTACCATTGTCGAGTTGTCGCGATGACAATTCGGCCCAGCAATCGCTGTCGCCGATCACGTTTTCCTTATTCATGAAGAGCCGACTGGCACTGGCATGGGAACGTCGTGGAGATGTTTTGTGATGTACGAGGTTCTGTGAAACGTCCTGCAGCCCTTGTCTTTGTGTGCTACGGGTTCCCGTATCATGCTGAGTTGGCTCTGATAGCGGTTCCTCGCTTATTTCACCTTCCTCGTGCGAACCATGGTCTATTTTTGCGTCGCCCCTAGTAGCAATATCCACGGTTGACTTTTTATTGTACGATGGTTCTGAATCAATCGGTAATTGTGTGGTAGTAGCCTTGTCGGATGACGATGTTGCTGAGTCTCGGATGTATTGTGCTGCCTCCATCGGTTCAACGGGCAAATGCGTTGCTTGTTGGACAAAACCAGTGTTGGAGCAATCTTCGTCTGACTCTCGATTGTCGTCCATCTCCCCCTCCCTTTCGACTACCAGCCTTGCCTCTTTACATGCGGGTGCGCTGCAATCTTGCACTGTTTCTTGTGTCGAGCCAAGACCCGATGCAACACCTACTAAAAGTGACGCCGCAGTGATTTGGTTGACACACTGTTCTGTGGTGGTTACACTTTCATCATTAGTAGGGGTAGCAGTGGAAGGCAACGATTCGGCGAGGATGCCACGACTACAGGGGGAAGATACAGCCTGCTCCGTGTCCATCAAGTTGCTTTCTTTGCTGGTGATAGCCAACGTAGGTACTTCCTCTTTGCCTTCGACAAGGGCTGGGTCGGATATTGATGATGATG
>JANMFM010000236.1:0-21646 GCA_031374125.1 Bdellovibrionales bacterium | reverse complement strand
TTTGTCCATACTTGCGTCATCCTGACGCAAGTATGGACAAAAAGGTAACTGGTACCTAAAAAGCCCAGGACCAGCCGAGGCCTAGCATGGCCAGGAAATCTTCTTTTCCCCAATGAATATCTAGATCTAAGCGGAAAGAATGTGGGTCGCTCATGAGGTCTTCCAATCCCACACTGCCGACTACGGAATAACTTTTAAAATCAAAAGGTGTTTCGAGGTGATCTCCAGGATCAAATCTTATGGCGGCGCCGATTTTATAATAAGGTCTTAATCCAGCCGTATGGTCGATGATGTATTTGTATCCGCCATTGATATATAGAATGGATTCATTTCCCGATAGTAAATCCAAACCATATTCTGGATGCTTTGATTTTTCACTCTTGAGCATATATTTGAATCCAAAAAGTACTGGAACTTTTTTATCGCCATCATCCTTGTTGAGTTCTTTGAAGTTTGCGACTGCCCCAGTCCTCAACGAAAGGGAGGACGGATAAGAGAAAAAATATTTTTGTTTTTCTTCTTCGATAATATCTTCATCGCCTTCGGAAATTTTTGCTGGGCTTTGTACTGGCGGTATTTTTGTGGATTGATTTTCGTAATCGATCAGTTTTCGTTGTTCTCTTTGATTCGGGGTATCTTCTGGCGCCGCAATTGCAAATGTGCTCAAGACCAAGGTCATTATTGCGGCCGTACTGGATTGGAAAAAGTAATTTTTAAAGTAAACTAAGAGTACATCAAAGGTTATTAAATTTTTTTTATCCAAAGGGAATTCATGCTTAAGGTTCATTTTTTTCTTCTCATGTTGTTTGCAATGACGTCTACCGCCTTTGCACAAGAAACTTTAAATTACGGCATTCATCAACATTATATTGCTCCAAGAGCGATGGGAATGGGAAATACTTTTTCAGGTATCGATGATTATAATGTGCTTTTTTATAATCCAGCAGGTCTTGCTCATCTTGAGGAAGGTCGCATGAATATTGGCATTGGTGGTGGCGTCTCTAAAGACTTTTTGGATTTTGGAAAAGAAGTTTCTGACCTTGCAGATATCGATGAAAATGATCCAACAAAAATACAGCAGATCTCGGATTATCTCCAATCAAAGTACGGCGAAACTTATGCAGGCCGTGTCCCTCGGATGAATTTTATTTACGCACGCCCTAAATGGGGAATCGCTTTTATTCCGGTGGATCTTTCGGTAGTGATGATGCCACATCAATTGACGGGGCCGGCACTTGATGTAACAGCTTACCAAGATTCTACATTGGCATTTGGGTGGTCAAAGAGAACTAGCAACAAAAAATTCTCTTGGGGATTTTTGGGTAAAGCAATCTATAGAGCAAACATGGATAGGTCACTACTCGCAATTGATTTGGCGAGTGATGGTGATGTGGTCCGAGATGAAGATTTTAAAGAAGGCATGACAGTCGATGCCGATGTTGGAATGATGTGGAGTCCTTTTCTTGGAAAAAACAAAGGATTCTTTAAAAAATTAAAGCCGACATTCTCTGCTGTGGTGAGAAACATTGCAGATTATGGGTTCACAAGTAATTTTGAAATTTTTAACGAAAATTCAACGGAGCCTGCAAAACTTCAAAGAAGAATTGATTTGGGTTCAAGATGGGATTTTCCGACATTCTCGGTTTTTGAACCGCGCCTGATGATCGACGTGAGAGATATTCTTCATGATTATTGGAGCATGGAAAAAGGTCTCCATCTTGGTGCTGAATTAAGATACAAAGTTGGAAAAGGTCTCCATGGTTCTATTCAAGGTGGTATGAATCAAATGCTTTGGACAGCGGGTGTTGGAATTCAAACTTATGTGCTTAAATTAGAATTAACTTCCTTTGCAGAAGAGTACGGTACAAAAAGCGCAAAGAAATCTGACAGAATGTACTTGGCTCAAATCAACTTTAACTTTTAGAGGATAGTATGAAAAAATTATTATTGAGTTTAGCTCTAATCACATCGGGTTTGGTTGGTTGCGAAGAAAAAGATGACGATAAAGTGAGTAAAGCGCAAAAGTGTTTAGACGAAGCTTTAGTTCCAGGGGATGCAGCTGCTTGCGAAGCGATGATCGTCGGAATTAACAATGAAAAAGCAAATCGCATCCGGTGCTCTCTAGCTGTTTTAGAAAGTGGAACAACGCAGTCTGAGATCATCAGCGCATTCCAAGCTATGGACACGGGAACAGAAGACCCCGTTGTCGAACTTGCGACAATATTAGGAGTTGGAGATCAGGATAGCAGCGGTACAGTGGATGCTGCGGATGAAGCTGTTGCTGAAAATATTAAAAACGTTTGCTATGCATCTGAGTCCAAAGGATTAAGAACTGTAGCACAATTGATTCTTTTCGGAACTAGAGCACAAGTAGCTGCAGAAGCTCTAGGAGATCCAGAAGACCCAGAAGATGTTGCAGATAATATTCTGTTGATGCCAGCAGCAGAAGCCGGTGAATTTGCAAACGATGTGTTTGATCTTTACTGCGTTCCTGAATTTAGCAATACAGATATTTGTGAAACGTTGAGCTCAGCTGGTGCGGGATCTGGCGATAATGCTACAGTCGGAGCTGCACTTCAGGCTTGTATAGCTGCCAATAATTGCAATTAATTTTCACATCAAAGGCGCGAGATTTCTTCTCGCGCGAAGTCCAGTCTAGTTTTTCTTCAATAATCTCATTGTGAGTCGTCTTTACTCCGAAACATTAACTAGAGAAATCTATTAATGGATTAAGGATAATTCTCAAATGAAGAACAAGGATGTTTTAAATTATTTTTTGCTAGTCTTATTTCTATCTGTGAATTCGTTTGCAGCAGAGAGGTATGAGTTCTATACGGGTGCTCGTCAAATGGGAATGGGCGGAGCTTCCATCGCCGTGGTGAACGACGAAACGGCATTGATTCAAAACCCCGCGGCTCTTGGGAAACTCAGAGAAAAATACCTAACACTTGTGGACCCAGAAGTTCATATGGGTGAAACAACTGCGCAAATTCTCAAAGACAAGGATTATGATTTAACCAAAACCATGGATCCTCAAGATCTTTTGGATATTTTGAACGCAAATCCCGACAAGCACTTTCATTCTAAAATTCAACTCTTCCCATCGTTGGTGTTCCCCAATTTTGGTATCGGGCTTCTAGCCAGTTACAACTATGATGCGGAGGTGACGAGTGCGACAAGCGAATACAATTTGCGCTATAGGAATGATTATGGAGTTTTGCTTGGGTATAATTTCAGATTCTTTGATGGAATTATTAAGCTCGGTTTCAACGCAAAATACATTAATCGCGTCGAAATAGACGATCAGTATCCGACGACTTCCACAGGAATGGCTTGGAAAGACATCGTCAACGAAGGAACTGCAATTGGCTCTGATGTAGCATTGATGATGACCGGTCCGTGGCAATATCTTCCGACGCTAGCGTTGGTATTAAAGGACGTCGGCGACACTAGCTATAGCCTCGGAGGCGGAATGTTTTATAGCGGACGTCCCGAGCCTACAAAAACGGATCAGACATTGGATGTGGGTTTCTCTCTTTCTCCTATATTGGGTAAGTATTCCAGAATGCAGTTGGTGGCGGAGTACCGTGACGTGATGACGGATGACGATGATGAGGTGACTGCGCGTCGTTTGCATTATGGTCTGGAATTTAACTTCTTCGACAAACTTTTCCTTCGCGGTGGTATGAACCAAGGCTATTGGACGGCAGGGGCGGAAGTGGCGAGTGAAAACATGCAATTCCAATTTGCAGCCTACGGAGAGGAAATAGGAACTAGGGATGCGGAAAGAGAAGATAGGAGATATATCTTCAAATTCGCGTTGAGGTTTTGAGAATGAAAAGAATATTTTTATTTTTAACCATTTTATGTCTCTTGAGCACTTCTTGCAAAAATGCATTTGAAGAAATGTCTTCCCAAGATTCTGAAGCTGCAATTCTATATTCTGCGAGACAACATCTGTCGGCGGGGAGATGGACAGAGGCGCTTTCGGAATTTGAAAAATTGCCAGCAGCAACGCTCGCAGAAACTGAAGTCGTGGTGGATAGAGCTTCTGCTTATTCAGGTCGTTGTGGGTTAGATTTTTTGGAGTTATCAGATTTAATTGAAAATATCGGAACGGCACGGTTAATGGATCTTTTAATGGATAATTTTATTGCTACTAGTGCAGCTAACTTTGCTGACTGTAAGCTGGCAGAGGATTTATTAAAAACCATAGATGATGTTCAAGGCGTTGTTTCTACAGAACGTGGTCGATTTTTAATGGCATTTAATAGTCTAACAAAAATTGGTGTATTTTTAAATCACAGAGCAGATGCCGACGACAATGGAATTGTAGATGCAGGATGGGATCCTTGTGACGGCAACGGAGCAACAGATCTTCCTCAAAATAACGTGAGCGAAGTGGCAACTGCAATTGTACTTTTCTATAAAAACTTACAAGGTTTTTCATTTGGATCAGATCTTACAGGAGATATTGTTGCACTTTGTACAGCGATTGATGGGACGGCCTCTGATTTTTGCGATGTCATTGATATAGCAGGAATTGATAACAATCATAGACAACTAATTCGTGGAATGATCAGAGAAACAGCAGATGGGATTGGATTAGGAATTGTAGCTGGAGGAGCCGTGGCGAATGCTTGCCAACCTTAAAGGAAAACAAACATTTTTATTTTCTATTCTGGCGGGGTTATTGCTCATCACTGGAAATTCTTACGCGCGCGAATTGTACAATCGCAATATGTCGGTGCGTGCTTTGGGAATGGGAAATGCTTTTACACCCATCGCCCGTGGAATGGACGCTTTATTTTTCAACCCTGCAGGTTTGGCAAAAACAAAAGAAATCACTATTACAGTTGTGAAATTTAAATTCGGAGTCAATGGCATTGATGCTTACGAGGATGCGCAAGATTTCGATGGCGATAATTATGCGGATACGTTGAGACAATTCTATGGAGATAATTTATGGATCGGTGGCGGAGCCGCCTCAGGGATATCGACTCCCAATTTTGCAGCGGCAATTTATGACTCTTTCAATGTGAGTGCAGATTTATCAAATCCTGCGTTACCAAGTTTTGAAGTGGATTTTGTCAATGACTACGGTATTGCGACGGGATTCGGAATGGAATTGGCTCCAGGTTTAGCTATAGGGTTTGTAGGAAAGAGAATCAATCGTGCGGGTTCGACAGTTGAGATTCCAGTATCCTCACTGGCTTCACTTGATAACGATGATCTCGAAGAGCAATTGGACAATAGAGGTTTAGGATATTCTTTGGACGTGGGTGCCATGATGACTTTCCCAACGCCAGTAAAGCCAACACTTTCTTTTGTAATGAGAGATGTGGGAAATACTAAATTTTCGTTGGACACAGGAATTAGAAATCCACCCACAGACAAGAGCGAAATGATTGGCGCATTGTCTCTGGAATTGGATGTCCCAGGAGTGACGATCACTCCCGTATTGGAAATGAGGCACATTGGTTCTGACGAAGAGATTCATATTGGTAAAAAGCTTCACATGGGCGTGGAAGTGGATCTGCCGGGTATTGATTTGAGGGCCGGTCTCAATCAGGGCTACTACACGGCAGGCGTCGGTCTAAATCTAGGCATAATTATGCTCGATTTTGCAACGTACGGTGTTGAATTGGGAGAGTATCCTGGCCAGCACGAAGATCGCCGATATGTTTTAGAATTAACTATAGATTTTGGCTTTGACCCCGCCAACGGAGTCTTCCTAGGCCTCAACAAAGAAAACCGAAAAAGACTAAAACAAAGACGCTAAAGGTGAGCCGCACCTTTTCCAAAGGTTAGCGTCATTTTAACGCAAGTCTTTGCAAAAGGTGCGGCTCACCTTTATATTTTTTTGGTGCTAAATCTTATTTTTGTTAGAAATCCTGAAGAAAAAAGACAATTGTTTTTGAAGTCAGATTTGACTCAAAAAACTTGGGTGGTATCGGATTTAACATCTAAAATTGCCTTTCAAAAAGAGCTTTTTAAAACGCAAAAATTAATTCCCGATGAATCCCTGCTGAGAGCGCAAGAATTGTGGATCAAGCTCACCAAAAGACTTCGTGGGGATTTGAGATTTATTTCTTCGGAAACGGCGCAGATGTTTACGCAGCAGCTATTGTCCAATGCTGAAGAGGAATGGCAGAAACGTCCAGGAGTTTCAAAGCTTTTGCATTCCTACATGCAGATTTTGATGCCCCTATTGAGTCATGAGCAAAACTTTGAAGCCATGAAGGAGTTTTTTAAAAATAGCATCGAGAGCTTTCAGAAGTGGGGACATTGGTATCTACTATCCCGTGAAATTTATAATTCTTTCCTAGATCAAAAGATGATCTTATCAACTTGGGCGTCATCGATTCTAGTGAATGAAACAGACTTTCAAGATGTATGGAATAGAAAACTTATTTTTGATTTGGGAGCGCAACTTCAACCAATTGAAAGTGAACTCATACAGCATCTTTCTAAATTCTTAGATGTGGAAGTTATCATTCCGCATCCATCTTGGAAATCAGAATATTCAAAAGCTCTTAAAAGCTATGATTTGTTAATTTCTGGTAAACCTCCTTTGACTGAAAAAATCGAACATAGTTTATCTAGAAATTTTATGAAGTTTACAACTCAACTTGCAGAAGTGCAGAATTTGAGCTCTGAGTTGAGGAAGCAAATTTCCGCTGGAATTAAGCCAACGGAGATCGCTATCGTAGCTCCAGACATTGGAGTTTATTGGCCGGTGCTCTATGAATATCTCAAGATCGAGGGGATTCCTTACCAAAGAAAAATTCAAACTCCGTTAAAAACTTATCCAGAAATCATGTATTGGATTTCCAAACTCAAAATCGAAGCTGGCGAGATTGAATATGCAGATTTAGAGATCAACACTTATTCAGAAGCGGAAACTCTGCCTTTGAAGTATGACGAATTTCAATCTCTCTATACTAATCTCTATGAAATGTCTGATCTCAAGCGAAATAAAAATGTTGAGAAGTTATTCTCTTTAAAAAACCAATCCAAACTCATGACGGTAAAAGAATTTATCACTTGGGGCTTAACTCTCTGGAAAGAATCTTGGTCTCAAGAAAGAGTAAATATTCTGATCGAAAAGCTTTTGGCCGAAATTCCTTCGCATTTGAAGTTTGAATCCAAAGAATGGGTAAGACTTGTTGATAGTTTCGCTTCGAGACTTGAGATCACGACGGATGAAGGTTTTCCTGAAGGCGTGCATTGTGTGGATTTGGTTTCTCTCAAAGATTTGGACCTCAAGCATACCTACCTTATGGGATTGACGGACCAGGCATTGAGATCTATGACGACCACTTTGATTTCGGAATTTGATATCCAAAAGCTCAAACAAGATTTTGGTTTTATGGTCGCCGAACCTGAGAGAACAGAGCTAGAGTTTGAAGTGAAATGGAATCTTGATAGTACAAAGATCAATTTTTCTATGTCTTATCCTCAAACGGATTTTGATGGAAATCAAATGTCTCCCTCTATTGTCTGGTTAACAGGCGCTATGGATCAACATGGAGATAAAATTCCATTAAAAATTCCGGAGGCGTCAAGGCTTTTGCAGATTCAGCAATCTGATTACCAAACCATTTCAACTCTTCAAGGTTGGGTCGATGGTGACAAGAAGCTTGAAAGGCTTAAGCAGGATCAGGGGGAAAAGATTGAAGCTTGGAAGCTAGAAAATCATCTTGAGAAAATTTCTGCTTCGCAAATTGAAGACTATTTGAAATGTCCATTTATCAACGCTTCTAAAAAAATCCTAAGTTTAAATGATCTGCCAGATTTGGATCTGGATATTGATTACCAGACTCGGGGAAGGCTTCTGCATGGAGTAGCCGAGCTGATCTATAAAAATCATGCGGACCTCAATGTCGATAATTCTACCGTTTCCAAATACTTTGATCAAGTCCGCTTAGAAATAGGGACACCGATCTTTGATGAGAATGTTTGGGCCGGGCAAAAAAAGAAATACATGAAGATGATCGATAATTTTTTGGTGTTTGAGCGAGAATGGAAAAATAAATTTCCCGAGATCAAAGAACAATATCAAGAAAAAGATTTTGAAATTTATATTGATATAGCTACGGGGAATATTTCAAAAGAGGCCACTGAGGATTCCGTGCTTTTACGAGGAAGAATTGATCGTATTGATATTGATCAAAGAGAGCAGATCTGCGTGGTCATCGACTATAAATTTGATTCTACTGCCAAGAGCAACCACAACCGGTGGATCGACGAAAATGAACTGCAATTGGTGCTCTACGCGATGGCCATCGAAAAGGGCGCGCTCAACAAGAAACTGGATGTGATCGGTGCGGTTTACTATGGATTTAAAAAGATCGATCGTGAAAAAGGATTTTTAATCTTAGAGGCCGATGGATTTATGTTCACAGTGAACTCCAGAAAAGCCCACAAGATCAGTCACGATAAAAAATTAGAACTTTATGGTAAGGCTCAAGAAATTATAAAAAACACCCTGAGCGGTATGAAGGCCGGAGAGTACAACCCGCACCCAAGTGACGTGAGTTTATGTAAAACCTGTAACTGGAGAAATTTGTGTCGAGCCCCTCATCTGAATTAACAACATTTTTAAGTCAGACAAAAATCTTCAGAGCCGGCGCGGGAGCGGGAAAGACCACGCGCTTGGTGAAAGAGGTACATGACTTCTATAAGGATTTTAAGGCCAAACACAATCGCAATCCTCGAGTCGTGTTGACAACATTCACGAGGAAAGCCACCCAGGAGCTTCGTGAAAGGCTGATGCACGAAGCGCAGAAAAGAAAAGACTACGCTTTCTTGAGTTTTGTGTTGTCCAAGAATCATCTCTTGATTTCGACAATTCATGGAACTTTGCAGTTATTCCTAAAACGATATGCGCAAAAGATCGATCTCGACCCAGGATTTAGGCTCACCGATGAGAAAGAACTTTTTAAGAGAGCAAAAATAATTCTTAAAAACCTTTTAAGTAGAAATACGGCTTCGCAAGAACTTTTAGAGGAGTTCACGTTCAAGGGATTAACCTCTCTTATCATCACCCATGATAAAACCAAGAAAATTTCTCCAGACGTGCAGTTCTTTAACAAAGAAGATTTTTTAAACTCCCAAGATCAAAAAATGAAATTTATCGCGCAAAGATTTTTAATGTACGCAGATAAAATTCTAAGTGCCACTGACAATCTCAAGTGGATGGAGTACGGAAAATTTTTAAAAGGTGTCGCGGATAGTTTTACCCAGGCCAAAAATCAAGTGGATATCGAGAGAGCTTTAAATCTTTACAACGAATATAAAAAACCACCATACACCAAAAAGAACCCACCTTTTTCAGAAGAGTTAAATGATTCCTTCGAAGAATTTAGAGATGAAGTCGATAAAGTGAACCCAGATCAGTTCAATCAAGAGCGTTGGGCAGAATTCATTCGGTATTATAAAATATTTGATGATCTTTCGAGGGACTTTACGAGTGAATTTGATCACTGGAAGAAAAGCTCTGGCCAAATCAGCATGTCGGATCTGGAACTCTATTCCTATGAATTGATGAGAGAAAAGCCTGAAGAAATTCATTTCTTCTCAGAAAGTTTCGATTATTGGCTGATCGATGAATTTCAAGATACTTCGCCGTTACAAGTTTCCTTGCTAAAGAAATTCATCAACGATCGCAAATACTTTGTTGTCGGAGATCCGCAGCAGAGTATTTACTTCTTTAGAGGTGCAAGGGTCAAAGTTTTTGAAGATATGGAAAAGCTCATTATTGGTGAGGGTGGTTTAGCTGAATCGCTGAACAAGAACTACAGATCCACTCAAAATACGATGAGCTTTATCAATCACTTCTTCAAAAATTATTCGGATGACTTTAAATCCATGGAATTAGGTGGTCCACAATCAAAAACCAAAGATGTGGCCACGATGGCTCTAGCAAAAGATTTAGACGCTCAAAACCTCGCGATCCTCAATCACATTCAAAAGATTCATGCCAAGGGTGATGAATTGGGCGAAATTTGTGTTCTAGGTCGGAAGAATGATCAACTCAAAAAAATCGCCGAGATCCTTCACCAAAAGAAGATTCCGTATATTCTCCATTCGGCGAGCGGTTTTCAAGAGCGTCAAGAAATTCTCGACGCACTGGCTATTTTAAAATTCTTAGTGAATCCTCATGACAATTTCAACTTAGTGCAAATCCTTAGAAGTCCATGGTTCAAAGTTCAGGATTGTCATATTCATGAAATTGTAAGAAATAAACCAGAGAGTTTTTGGATAGAATTTGTAAAGCATCAAGAAGGTGATTACGAAGCTATCGGAAGATTAAAAGCCTATGTGACAGAGACCTTCAATCAAGGAATCACCCAGACATTCCAAAAGATTTTGATGGATACAGGTTTCTTTGAGTTGAGTTATCAATACGATTCTTCAGGAAGAAGAGAATCAAATCTTTGGAAGTTATTAATACAACTTAAAACAGAAGATCATGCGCCGGAGTTCAATTATATCGACTTTATTGAAAATAGAAAAAGTTCTCTAGATCTAGAAGGTGGTTCGGAAGATTCCGATGCGGTCAGTAGCATTGAACCCAATCGGGTGCAATTGATGACGGTACATATGTCGAAGGGCCTAGAATTCAAGCACGTTATCATTCCGTATATCGATGCAAAACCTCAGCTTACAAATTATCTCAGTTACGCCTTTGATCCCGATGCGGACAAGTACAGTTTGCACCTAAAGCTCGACGAAGAAAAAGGTCAGCAATCACTTCCCGCAGTAAGTTTCTTGGAAAAAATGAAAGAAGAGGAGCTTGCGGAATCAGATCGTCTACTTTACGTAGCAATGACCAGAGCCAAAGAAACTATTTTCATGTCGACATCTGGGGCAAGGCAAACGGGTGGGTCTTGGTTGAAAAAGATAAAATTGGATTTATCAAGTGGATTGCATGCAAAAGGTGAGTTTGCCTATAACGTAGATATTGGTGAATGGGAAAATATCAATTTTGATTCTAAGATCGTTCAAGCCCAGGAAATTTATCAAAAACTCTATGATTTAGATTCGATGGCAAAAAAAGAATCTACAAAGGTTACCGCACAAATAGAATCTCAAGTCTCAAAAGGTAAGAATCAAAAATCATTGATCGGACTTTTGGAAAAAGCCAATTACGGAAGACTCGCCCATCAAGTTTTTGAATCCCTCAAGTACAATAAAGAAATCGCGATGGATGAAAATACAAAAAAGGCCACGGAATACATTCAGAATTTAAAAGAAATCCCGATGAAAGAGATTCTAAAGGATGGCTTTGCTGAGTGGGGATTTGTTCTAAACAGCGAAGGTCAAAGCATCTCCGGGCAGATCGATCTCTGGGGACAAGTCGGCGATGAGTTGTGGGTGATTGACTATAAGACGGGATCGTCGTTCAATTCCGATGTGGCCTTCGAGCAGCTTGCGCGCTATGCTCAGGCCCTACAAAGCTTTATCACAGCCGATAAAGCGCCAACCAAAATCAACCTGGTCGCTCTCTATCCTTTTGAACAGAAGTTCTATCTTAAAAGTTGGTGAAAAGAAAATGGATAAATTGGCAAAGAAAATAAAAAAAGATCGATCTTTTGTTATCAATGAGTCTATTGAAACCTATTTGGACATTCACAAATGGCAAATCGGCCATATCAAAAAAGCTGTGAAGCAGGTAGATCATGGTGAATTCGCATCAGATAAAGAATTGGCTAAGGCTCTTAAAAAATGGCACATATCACGCAAATAGTCTAAGTAAGAATTTATAATCAAGACGCCTTAATATCCACTATAAATTTTAACCCTGCATTATCCACAATGGCCTGAAGAGCCAGTTGCACAAATCTTTCCTGAGAATACCCAAGAATTTTTGCAAATCTAGCCGCTCTCTCCGGGCTAACGGTTTTTCGTTCTTTTTCAATGTCATTAAGATGAGACTTCGATATTCCGAGAATCTTAGCAAACTCAGGTTGAGTCATTTCTTCACCCTTGCGAATCGCCCACAGGAGTCGACTAAAGCGTACAGGTCCACCGGTTCGATTTTCTAAAAACTTTATGGCATCGCTTTTTTTAGTACTCATGTTTATCAATCCTTTCAACCAACACGAATAAAATCCTATCGTGTATTATTCTATAATAAGCTCTATAGCCTTTATTTAATCGAATAGAACATTACTCAATACAACTTTTCTAATCATATACTTCTTTCTTCAAAAAGTACACCTAAAAGGTGTACTTTTTAATATTCACAGAAATATATGCAAAACAAAAGAGAGACTAAAAACAAATATACGCGCATCTGGTGGCCAGATGCGTACGTATTCTGAACTCAATGTCGGAAATCGGTTTGGATTTTCAGACTTATATCAAACTTATGTCGAATTTATGACTTAGTGAAAGGCTCGTTCAACTTCACTTTGTTTTGATTCTTACGAAGTTTCAAGTTTAGAAGCTCAACCCCAAGTGAGAACGCCATAGAGAAGTAGATATAACCTTTTGGAATGTGGTGACCCAATCCATCGGCAATCAAAGTTACGCCAATCAAAATCAAGAAACTCAAAGCCAACATCTTGATTGTCGGATGACTATCTACAAATTCTGAAATTGTTTTTGCAGAAACAATCATCACCGCAGTCGACGCAAGGATTGCCGCCACCATAATGGATTTTTGCTCTACCATGCCCACCGCCGTAATTACGGAATCCAATGAAAACACGATATCAAGTAGGAGAATCTGGAAAATCACTTTACCAAATGAAGCCACGATACGTTTGTTCTGTTCTCCGTCTTCGCCTTCCAGTTTATGATGGATTTCAAAAGTACTTTTACCAAGCAAGAAGAGTCCTCCTATCAAAAGAATCAAATCTCTGCCAGATAATTCATTTCCGAAAACCGTAAAGAGTGGTTCTGTCAAACTCATGATCCAAGCTAATGACATCAAAAGAATGATTCTAGTTATGACCGCGAGTGCAAGTCCAAGCATACGAGCTTTACTTCTTTGTTCAGCTGGAAGTTTTCCGCAAAGAATAGAAATAAACACGATGTTATCCACGCCAAGTACGAGTTCAAGGGCAAAGAGAGTTGCGAAGCTAATCCAAGCTTCAGGGGAAGATAAAAGTTCTAACATTTGAGATCATCCTTTGTTGTGCTAATTTATCTACTAATTTTTTTAAAGGTTCAATTCCCACCGCCACCAGCGCCAAAGCGGTATTCGAAACCGAATCCAAAGAAAAGTATAGTACCAGGATGAAAATTGAAACGCATTTCCATTCTTAGAAATAGTGTGTCAGCAATATGCGCCAAAACACCGCCGGCAGTATGCACTCCGCCATAATATGTGTGTTCTGAAGAAGTCGGGCCCTTGATTCGGATTAAATCTGCACCAAGGAGACCATACACGAAAAGATCTTGAAACGGTATGTCGCCTCTTAAACTAAGGTGAAGATCCGAGTACTTTACGCCTTCCGAGTTAGAACCCGTATAGCCAGCTTCTAATAGAGCTGATTCAAATAACGGATATCCATATCTTACCCCAAAGCCGCTTAAAATTTCATCGGTGGCCGGAATAGAATTAGGAAGCAAGGGCCCGGTATGAATGCTTACAGCATGACCAGTGGGTTTTGCTGTTCCGCCTGTAGCTTCTTGTGCCATAGCATTTTCAGGGAAACTGGAAAGCATAACCAAGAGACCGAGGGCAATAACAAGCTGTATAAATCTCATCTGAAAACTCCGAGGTAAATCTTTAAAACTAGATGATACATGAGAAACCTCAGATACTCAAATCGTCACTTGACGATCGTAAGATTGGGATCCAAAATCCAAGCATGCTTAAAAGATCCGAAGGTTATTTCAGAGGCAAAGACGATTTCGAACTCTACTTCCAGGCATGGACTCCTGCAAAGCCCGTTGCGACTTTAGTCATAAACCATGGTCTTGGTGAACATACAGATTGTTATCAAAGATTAGTGGATGGTCTGAGCGATCAGAACATTCAGTTCATTGCTTGGGATATGAGAGGCCACGGTCGCTCTGAAGGAAAACGTGGCGTTGTAAAAAGACTTTCAGATTACTCAGCAGACCTTGTGATCTTGATCGACTTTATCCGAAATGAAATTTCAAAAAAACCAATCGCAATGGTGGGTCACTCCTTAGGTGGATTGGTTACGCTCAATACAATCATCAGAAATCCAGAATTAGACATCAAATGCGCGGTTCTCAGCTCACCACTTCTTGGAGTTCAGGTAGAAGTGCCAGAGCTGAAAAAAATTGGTGCAAAGTATCTGGCAGAGTATTTACCAAGTCTCACGATGTGGAATGAACTTGACGATAAAATTTTGACTCACGAGAAAAAAATTCTTACGGAGTTTGAGAAAGATCCATTGAGGCACGACCGCGTGAGCCCGAGACTTTACCTCGATATGGTAGGCTACTCGGAAAGAATTAGAAGAGAGGGCGGAAGCGTCCTTCTTCCGATTTTCTTCCAACTCTCGGGCCAAGACAAAGTTGTTAGCACAAAAGCAAGTTCTGCTTTTTATGAGACTGTAAAATCAAAAGACAAGGAATTAAAAATTTACGAAAACTCATATCACGAAATCTATAACGATGTAGAGCGTGATGTGGCCTTTGCAGACATTAAAGCCTTCTTTAAAAAACATCTTATTGCCTAATCTCTCACCGAACCTCTACTTAACTTCTCTAAAGGAGAGAACAATGCTCGAACTTAAAAGCTTAAGCCCAGATGTTCTGAAGAAAAAATTAATCGACCTTATCAGAGAAAAATCCTACGAGAAAAAAGAAATCACTCTTTCGTCAGGCCTTAAAAGCAATTTTTATATCGATATGAAGCAAACCATGCTTCACGCAGAAGGCATCTATCTGATCTCACGGTTGATGCTCGAGAAGCTACAGACTCTTGATGGCAAGATCACAGGTGTTGGTGGGATGACTATGGGTGCAGATCCCATGACGTCGGTGGTGAGTTTGATGAGTTTGACGTGGAAAAACCCAATTCATGCATTTTATATTCGCAAAGAACCCAAGGGACACGGGACCAACGAATGGGTAGAAGGATTAAAAAACTTCTCTAAAGGCGAAAGTGTTTTTATATTAGAAGATGTTGTCACAACAGGTGGATCAAGTCTTAAAGCTGTGGAACGCGCAGAACAAGCGGGTTTAAAGGTTTTAGGAATTCTCACCTGTGTAGATCGTCAAGAGGGCGGTCGTGAAAAAATCGAAGCCAAGGGGTTGCAATTTATAACCTTGGTCACCAAGCAGGAAATCGAATGTTGAGACTTTTAGGTATTAATCTTTGTGGCTCTTTGTATCTTATTACAATGTTAGGTTGTACTTCTCTAGACAGATCTACTGTCGCGGATAACAATTACTATTCTCTCGTTAAGGATTACTCAGACAGAGCGGAGTTTTATTCTGGTTTCATGAACGTATTCCAAATTCATGCTACGATATTGAATCAAAAAGTTTTAGAAGCCCAAGTGGAAAAGAAAGCTTCAAGTTTCAACTGGTCAGACACTCAAAAATCAGAAGACATGGCTAAAATCACAAATAGTCTTCGCGGTGAAACAACAGTGTTTGTGAGTTTCTATACTCCAGAAAACAAATTGAACAACTTGGATAGCCCAAGTTCAATCTGGAGAGTTTTCTTGGACGTGAACAACAAAAGATACGTAGGTTCGGTTTCGACTTATGTCGGTTTTGCGAATGAGGCCCAGCTTTTCTACCCTTACCATACGATATTTGGAAAAGGTTATCTCGTAAGATTCCCAGTTCCTATGATGAACATTCAGGATTACCCGATGTCACTCACAGTCACTGGGACAATTGGATCTGATACAATCAAATTCCCGGCAATGAAAGATTAATCATTAATGAAAGAAATTCTTTTGAAATACATCAAACGAAAGACATCTCTAGTCTCAATGAATGCCCAAATATTTATAGATTAGAATAGGTTGCTGCAGTTCAGAGGCAATGGTGTAAAGCCGGGGATTTCTCCTCCGGGAGCAGTGCCGACTTTGGAGTTGGTGATGCGATCAATTTCTAACGCTACTTGAATATCAGAAAGTTCTTGTTGTTTTGCTGCGTACTCCGGAATGATAGGAAATTTGTGGCGTTTAAAAGTATAAACTGATTCCACTCTCATTTTTGGATATGAGGATAAAATTTTCATGCGACTATTGTGTCTAAACCCTTTCATAACAATAAATTCCGTGAATAGTCTTGGTCGATCCAATCCAGCTTTAAGGACCCACTCTACGCCACGTACATCGTGTATCACTCCATTTTCAATAAAGTGCCCTTTTTCCATGATCAAGGGAATGGATTCCATATCGGATAAAGATCTTTGATCGGGATCAATCACCACTCTGCCGTAATGAAAGACAATGCCGGTGAATTTTTTTTCGGCATAATCATATTTGGAGCTTGTGAGTTGGTGTAAAAGAAATTTTCGCAAAGGCATATTTTCAGCATGAGAAGCAGATGATGTTGAAATGATTAAAGCTAATGCAACTAAAAATCTATACATATATCCTCTCTCTTAAAATAAACTACTGCAACTCGGTGCGGGTAAAAGTAATTGTTTGCTGATAGGTATAACGTAGTGAAGGTCTCTTCCTAAAATTCTATGAAGATCATTGGTGGCTATTATTTTTGCTTTTTCAAATTCTTGTTTTTCATAGTCGTGAACAAGTGGGAAATTTCTTCTTTCAAGAATGTAAGAATTTTTATTTATCACTCCATGTTTAGAGTAAATGCTATGCCCCTCCAGCGTGGTGAAGAATTCATTTGTGAAATTCATAAAATAGGTAGGGCGGTCAAGACTTGGTAGAAATCTCCAAGAAACTTCAATGAGATCATGAATAAGATTTCTTTCGGTAATCTGTCCCTTTTTGATGATATCCATAAGTGAGTCGGCTTCTGCGGTGGTGAGGCGATCTAGATCGATGCTCACTTCTCCATAATAAGAAATAATCCTTGAAGATTTTTTTTCATTATAAGTATGTTTGGTGCTGTTAAGCTGAAGCAGAATAAATTCTTTCAGAGGTAAGGATTGCGCATGAGAAGCAGGCGATAACAAAACGAGCAATGATAAAACTAATAAAAATTTACCCACGACACCCAAAACATATACCCCATAAAGCCTATATTATTACCCAAACGCATTTACCCTAAAGATTTATATATGTCATTTTCATAACTTACGATGCATTTTTACTTCTATGAAAAAAAGATAGGAAATAAGTTGATCTACAGAGCTCTGAAAAAAGTGATGTCGATCGTCCCTTTTAGATAATCGTATCTTTAGCTTTAGTTTGTTGCTTTGGATAATCCAGATTGTAGTGAACGCCCCTTGATTCTTTGCGTTTCAGAGCGGATTTAACGGTTAAACTTGCAACCAAGGCAAGGTTTCTAAGCTCCAAAATATCCGTATGCATTTTAAAGTTCCAGTAATATTCCTTCACTTCACTCATCAGATTATCAAGGCGATGCTCGGCTCTTTCGAGGCGTTTATTGGATCTTACAATTCCCACGTAGTTCCACATGAGTCGTCTAATTTCTTCCCACATATGAGTGATCATGACCATTTCGTCTTTGTCTTCGTTGTGAGAATCTTTCCAATCTGCAGGCTCAAGTTCAGTCATGGGAAATTCATCCTTATGACTAATGATGTACTCACTCGAGTTGTGAGCGAAGGCCAAGCATTCTAGCAATGAATTAGAAGCCAAACGGTTTGCTCCATGAAGTCCACTGCAGGAAGTTTCTCCGATAGCAAATAGCGCATTCAAATCTGTTTTTCCGTATTGATCAATATGGACGCCACCGCAAAGGTAATGAGCGGCAGGTACCACGGGAATTGGATCTTTATCCATAAAGATTCCGTACTCAGCGCACTTTTGATAAATCACGGGGAATCTTTCCATCAAATATTCTTTTGGCTTGTGAGTGATGTCGATATACACGCACTCTCGGCCCGACAATTTGATTTCGCTATCTATAGCGAGCGCTACGGCATCTCTGGGCGCAAGGGATCCCAGTTTATGATATTTGGTCATAAACTTTTCGCCCTTGTGGGTGATCAATTCACCACCTTCGCCTCTGATGGCTTCGGTGATCAAAAAATTTCTAGCATCGGGATGATAAAGACATGTCGGATGGAATTGCATCATCTCTAAATTTGTAACTCGGGAACCCGCTCTGTAGGCCATGGCGATTCCATCGCCCGTAGCGCCCTCCCAGTTGGAGGTGTAGAGATAAGTTTTTCCTGCGCCACCCGAAGCCAAGCAGGTTGCCTTTGCAAGAATTTGTAGAACTTGTTTTTGATCATTGTCAAAAACATAGGCGCCGATGCAGCGAGGAGGGGTGGTGAGTAGAGGATTTGTTTTTCTATCGACCAAGAGATCAATGGCGAAGTGGTTTTCTAGAATTTTAATATTTGGATGAATTGAAATTGTTTTTAAAAGAGATTTCTGAATGGCAGCGCCGGTGTAATCTTTGACATGTAGAATTCTTCTTTTTGAATGTCCGCCTTCGCGGGTGAGGTCGATGGATTTGTGATCTTGGCCGGTGCCGTTTTCTTTTAAATCGAACTGCACTCCCCAGTCGATGAGATCTTGAATTCTCTCGGGAGCTTGCTCAATCACATTTCTAACGATGTCCTCTCGACAAAGTCCACCGCCGGCATCGAGCGTGTCTTGAATGTGTTTATCAAAGCTGTCACTCTCATCAAAAACCGCTGCGATACCACCTTGGGCCCAATTTGTGTTGGTCTGATCGCTTTTTGTTTTTGAAAGAATTGTGACGTCACCATGCTTTGCCATTTTCAAAGCAAATGCTAAACCAGCTAAGCCAGTTCCTATTACGAGGTAATCTGTTTTGATTTTCATAAATTGGATAATGGTTCTTCTTTAGTAGATTATCAAGATTTTATTGGGTTTCGGAAATTTTTTTTGATTCTAAATCGTATTCATATGATTTTATGTAGTCTGATAATGATACGTAGGACTGAATGGTAAGTCCTTTTCTTTTAAACGAAAAACAGTACTTAATGGCTCTACAGGGTTGAGATGACTTGTTTTCTATAAGTCTAGTCCAAACTGGAGAGTAGTCAGAGTTCAGAAAAAATAAATTGTATTTTGCTAAGTAAGGCTCATTCAAAAGTGCGGCAAAAGAAAAGTGTGTCCATAAGGAGTTAAAAGTTAAGTAATTAGAATTAATGTTAGACGAATTTCTGTTTTGATAATTAGAAATTGCCTCTTCAATATTTTTCGCTCCAATGTTCTTTCCTGTTGCTACATCTTTAATAAACAAATTTTTACCGAAGTGTTCATACAAATAGAGAGTAAAGAAATATGATACTAAGTAACCTGATCCTCCAATTTGGTAATCTTCAATGCTGTTTGAAAGATGAAAGTATTCTAAATTTTTAAAATCATTTTCAAAATCTTTTGGCCATTGTCCCGCAAATAGAGTTTGTATTAAATTTGCTAATCCCTCTTGAATCCAGCGTTCTTCATTGGGTTGATAAGCATTACGTAAAATATGGGTGAGTTCGTGGATGATAACAAGCTGATATTCCACCGCTGACTTCATACTGTCGTGAACTTTGATAGTTTGATTTTCATTGCTCGTATGATGAACAAATCCCAAGTAATTTTTGAGGTTAGTGAATTCAACATGAATTGGATGCTTGTTTCTATCTACAGGATCAGGAATATATTTTGTTATAAAATTATACGCCCTTAAGGTTTTTTCCTCAAGGTCGTTTTGGTTCACCAAATATTTTGGAATAGTCTTGTACTCATAAGTAAAAGCTCTGGCCTCGGTGTAGGTCAGAGTAAGAAGCATTATCAATATTAATAAAATGCAATACTTATTAAGTAATACCATTTAATTTTTGTGAAATAAAAATGTTACGTCGCAAACATTTGGAAGTTTATAATCTTGTCTTTTGTTACTCCAGCCAGTGTGAGTTGATTTAACTACTGCAGATTTAATAACTTTTCCTTTTTTGTTTTTAACTTCTGGTTGAATGATTTTTCCCGTATATTCTTGGCCTGACCAAGGACAGTAACCAGGAATTCCATCTTTTGTTATTGCAAATAAGACACCTGCCAAAACGCCAGGTTTTATTTCTCTATATTCATATTGGTAATCTCTTATACCGTCAATTGTACCGTTAATCATAGTTCCTGATTCCATTTGTTTTGGGACGTAAGTTGAATCATTTGCTTGGTCGGAATATACGTAAAAGAGTTGAAGCAAGTTTTCATCTGAAAAATCATTTCCACTTGATACAAAAACCGCTGTAGTCATTTCTGCCTTCAACAATATATCCAGGGCTTGTATGGCGGCATGATTTTTGAATTGAGCTCGTAGCAATCCATAAAAGGGCCGCTTCTGACCGTTAGGGTCTTTATCCCTATTCATCACACTCAATCCTGAATATTTGCCGTCATAGTTTTTGAGAGGAATTCTTCTTCCCTCTGCTTCCTGCCAGCGTTGATAAATTTTTTCTTCGACACTTAGATTATCGCCTTGGTCTGAAAGCATTTCTTGCACCGCAAGTGTCACTGTACCGTTACCGGTGTTTTCGGCCTGCGCCCCAGATGCAATAAGCAATATTGCCAAAGAAAGTTTAAATAGTTTGTTCATTAAAATCCTCCGATTTTTTATCAGAACCTTTCTGACTCAAAACGCTTTCGCTTTGGATAAAAGATTTGGTTATTGGTATTAAATTTAAATTTAAAGCATAAATTTTTTCATTTGTCTTACGGTGCTTGGAAAACATATCGTTGATTTCATACATAAAGTTACGAACTTTGGTTCTTAAGAAATCATATTCCTCTTTGCCAAGGGCAATGATGTTGGATTGAAATTCTCTTTCTTCGATAGGCAGCTGAAGCGCTCCGATGGATTTTTCCAGTACATCTTTGTGATAGTTCTGAATGGCGAGGCTTCGAACATTGGTTGTGGTTTTGATAATGATTTCTGATGCCGAATAAGTCTGATCACCCAATTGAGTGACAAAACCCAAATCCACTAAATTCTGAAGACACTCTTGAATAAGTTCTTTTTTTACTTCTAAGATATTTGCAATTGAATCCACATCTTTTTTGATGTGCTTCTGTCTCAGGAGCACCATCAATACCGGATGGATGTACTGACTGATGTATTTGTATTCATCGATAACACGTTCTAATTTTACATTCTTGGGTTGAAGTTGAATAAAAGTTTCCCAATAGTATTTTTTTGAATCCGTGGTGCTGGCCTGATTGAAGGAAACAAGAGCGGTAAATGCTTGCGCTTCCAATTTGTTGAGCTCAAGTCCGTGAATAAAGCGCACGATCGCATCACTCGAAAGATTTCTTTTTCCAGTCAACGCCAATCGAAGATAACTGCGAGATTTAAAACCCGCTCGCTCCGCAAACGTCGCATGAGAAAAAGATCCTTGGGATTTTTTCCATGTGTAGAATTCTTTGAGGTACTCTCGAAAATCTATATGTTTGAATATCGAGGGCTTATTGTTTTCTTCCATGGACGTTTTCTAAACAATTTATTAAAATTCCACAATAGTTAATTATGGAAACATTAGAAAACATATAAATTTTAACAAATTTAAATA
>JANMFM010000211.1:0-2681 GCA_031374125.1 Bdellovibrionales bacterium | reverse complement strand
GTTACCAATCATCGCCTTGGCGAAGCGGTCGGTTGTTCGCTGGAAGGTTTGTCATACACTTATTGCCAAGCTCGCGACGTAGAAACAATTATTAATTTCAACAAATCTAAAAATAAAGATGTGAAATCAAAACCAAGTTGGTTGGATGGTATTGGGATCATAGGCCAAGATGTTCAGTCTTACATGGATTGGATAACTCAAGTCGATTCGGGAGCGCCAGCTGGAACAGTAGGTAGAGCTGATGACAAGAAGAAGGCTTTTTCTTTACAAAATGATTTACGTTCAGCTTCAATTGATATTCAAGGTATATTGAATACTGCTAAGAATACCGTTGCCCAAAGTAGTAATAAAATTGAGGCTACTAAAAAAGCTCTCAACGATATCGCGACGAAGCTTCAGGTTTGTGATTCTTTTGGTAATTGCGGGATGTCCTCAGGAGGACCTTTTGGAAATGCCTTTGCCTCTGATCCTGGTTGTGGGCCTTTTATATATCTTTATTCAAAAGGTGTAGATCGAGTCAGAAAAGACAATGGATTGCTTCCGTGCAAGACCTACGTGACAACACAATATCCAATCATACCGGATATCAATACCGAAGTAGGCCCCCTCGTAGACAGACTTGTTTCTGAGGCAACTGAAAGTATCAATATTCAACTTTCACAGGTGAGTGAGAGTAATCCTAATCTTGTTATATCTAAGGTCGATGCGAGAACTCAGAATCGCAGATCTGCAAGAGAGTTTTTAAACTCCTCATTAACTTATCTAGAAAATTTACTTGGTGATAGTAATAGCATTATTCAGAGAAAGAATCAGCGTGAGCTGATAGAAAAAACTAGAGGCCAGATTGTCAACGCACTCAAGATCATAGATAGAACCGAGGATGGGAATACAGATCCATCCAAGAAAGTTGCCGATCTCTCTAAAGAATTAATCCCACTAGGAGATACATTTGCAATTCCAAAGGCGTTGAGTGAAATTATAAATCAAGACATCGATCAAAAAATTAGCCAAGGTCAAATTGATGAAAATTTGGCCGCACTTATGCAACTGTCTTCAAATGATAGCCTTGGGGAATTGATTAAATACTACATCGGTCTAGAAGCGGCGAAAACTCAATCTCGTTCGGCAAAAGAATTAACACGCACAAATTTATCAGCCCTTTCATCCATTTTCAGCGACAGTTTAAAAAATCGTATGGAAAAATTAAGTCGCCAAGCCAAAGATGATCCTGATGCCAAGGAATCTCTAGCCTTGCTTTGTATGCAGACGCTTGCTGTACCTGAATCTCCAAAGATGGGTAAGTTTGATGTAAAACAATATTGTGACGGACAGGTTTACAAAAGTATCTATGATGAATCAAAAATTTCTATGAACTACAATGACCTTTCAAGAAAAAGTTATCCGGAAAGAACATGCGCAGTCTATGACTTCTACCGAAAGTCATACCTCTATGGCCTCAAATCCAACCGAGGCAACTCGCCAACCAATAAATCAGAAGGCGCAAAGTAATTGACGCACTGACAGTACGGAAAACTAGGGAGTACCTTTTAGAGAGTTCATTTTGTTGAGTCGCTTAATGAAATCTATTGGGGATTCGAATCCTGTTAGAGTTAAATCTTTTCGAACAGTTCCATCTTTTTCGATAAAAATAATTGTCGGCAATCCTACCACTCCGTATTTTTCTAGGATCGGTGAGACTTGTGCGTTCTCTTGGGTGGCGTCCACTTTGAGTAATACTGCTCCAGCAAGTTCTCTTTTTACTTCTAGGTTTCCGAAGGTGAACTTATCAAGTTCGTGGCAAGCTGCACACCAATCAGCGTAAAAATCGATGACGACCGCTTGCTTATTTCTAGCTCCCTCAATAGCTTTTTCTGAGAATGCCGTCCACTCTGTGGATGGAGCTGTGATTTGTGTGGATTCAGGAGGTGTAAAATATTTTTTTAATACCGGTGAAAGATAATAAAAGCCCATTATGATTAGAACTACGCCGAATACTTTTTTTACTTTCACCATCCATGGGCCAGATTTAGGAAGTTTACTTATAAGCTGAGAAAAAGTTCCCATCAAAATAAAGATCAACCCCAATCCCATGGCGTAAGTGAAGAGGAGAAAGAATCCTAGAACTGCTTTTTGACTCTGAGCTACGTACGTAAGAAGTACTACGAGTACAGGTCCTACGCAAGGACTCGCTACGATTCCAGCGATCAAACCAGTAACGTATGCGCCCACGTATCCTTGAGAGATTTTTTTATTTCCAAGTTTGGATCTAATGAATACTGGCACTTGAATTTCATAAAGACCAAACATGCTCAGTGCCATGGCAAAAAATAAAAGCGCAATGATTGAAACAACGAGAGGATTACTTAAGTAAGAGCCAAAAAGGGTTCCTGTTTTTGCAGCGGCAACTCCAAGTAGAGAATAAGTCGTTGCTATTCCGTGAACATACACAAGGCTAATCATAAAGCCTTTCCAACGAGACTTACCAATGGTCTGCGATCCCAAAATTGAAAGGGTGATAGGAATCATTGGAAATATACAGGGAGTAAAACTAGTTAAAATTCCTGCAAAAAATATAAACAAGAATGTAAGAATGGACCCTTGGTTGATGAGATCTTCTACAGATATATCCGATAGCGAATCTGAAAGGCTTGCGCTTTTTAAAGAATTCTCTGCCAGGGCAG
>JANMFM010000209.1:0-15255 GCA_031374125.1 Bdellovibrionales bacterium | reverse complement strand
CACCCTTCTTGATGATTTGGATATTGCAGTTGATGCTCTCGGAGCTCTACTTGATGAACACAATATACCTAGAGTTTCTAATGATCAGTACAAGAATGTTTTTAGATTTCCCGTTATGGAATATTATAAAGACGTTGGATTTGATCTTGAAAAAGTTTCTTTTGATTATCTTTGCGATAGATTTGTTCAAGAATACAATCATAAGCGCGCACATCTTGCCCAACTCTTCGAAGGCACTCCAGATATTTTAACTGCGATCAAGAAAGAAAAGATGCAGTCGATCTTATCTGCTGGTCAACAAGGTCATTTGAATGACATTACAAAATCTTTAAACATTGATCATCTCTTTAATAATATTTTTGGTCTTGGCGATTTCTATGCCGCTAGTAAAATTGAAAGAGGTCGTCAGCTTCTTGAGGTTTCTGGCAAAGATCTTTCTAAAACTATCATGATTGGTGATACAGATCACGATCATGCTGTTGGTAAAAATTTAGGCATCGATGTTTTATTGATAGCTGATGGCCATCAAAACTATGACAAACTCAAATCAATTCACCATAACGTGATTGAATCGAGAAGACTTCCTACTTTGAGTCTGTAGCTCTCCATAGATAAAGCGCTGCCACAGACCTGTAGGGCGTCCACTTTGCCCCACGTTTTTCCATTTCTTTTTTATTAGGAAGTTTCCTTTTATTAAAAACAATTTGAAAACCTTTTTGCACTCCAAGATCACCGACGGGCCAAACATCTTTTCTTCTCAAAAAGAAAATCAAAAGCATTTGCACTGTCCAAACGCCGATACCTTTTACCTTTACGAAAGCTTCGATGATTTCTTCGTCAGACATTTTTTTAATTTTATTATGATCTGGCAGTTCTCCGTTTAAAAATCTTATAGAGAGATCTCTTACATATATGGTTTTACCTCGAGATAATCCCGCTCCACGAAGCTGCTCATCTGTGAGAGAGGCGAGATGAGCATGGCACAATTTTTTTTCAGGGAAGAGATCTAGAAATTTTTTTAATATCGATGCCGCGGCTTTAGTACTAATTTGCTGCGATATAATTGAACGAACCAAATAGGCGTCCGGCGTTAGATTTTTGTGGTTATTTTTTTGTAGCGTAATCGCGTCAACTTTCAAACGTCCAATTTGTTTGTATAAATCAGGATCTAATTTTTTGAAGTGCTGCATTGCTTTTTTATGTGTGGAAATGTTCACAATTTTTCTCCGAAAAATGGTCTGGGTCACGTTGAAGTGGCACGCCAGGGGCTTTAGTATCTCTAAAGCAAATCACACTAAGAAATTTCAATTCTTAGTGCCAACCAAAGGAGCAATTAATGAAATTATACTATACCTCAGGAGCATGCTCTCTAGCTTCACGCATCGTTCTCGAAGAATCAGGAATCACATATCAATCTGAAAAGGTGGATCTCAAGACAAGAAAAACTGAAGGCGGAAAAGACTTCAGAGTGATTAACCCAAAAGGTTATGTCCCAGCATTGGAATTAGACAATAAAGAAATTTTAACGGAAGGTACTGTGATCATGCAATATCTTGCTGATCAAGTTCCAGCAAAAGATTTAATTCCAAAAAGTGGAACAATCGAAAGATACCGCTGCCAAGAATGGTTAAACTTCTTAGCTACAGAAATTCATGGAAACTTTAGACCTCTTGTAAAGCCAGGATTTTCTGACGATGCAAAAGCTCATGCTAAAAAAGAACTGGCTACAAGATTTGATTACCTTGCAGAAAGAATCAATGGAAAGACGTTCTTAATGGGTGCTCAATTCACAGTTGCGGATGCTTACCTGTTTACAGTTGTAAGATGGTCAGAAAGCGTTGGTATGGATTTAACAAAATGGCCAAAAATCATGGGCTACTTTGAAACTATCCAAAATCGTCCAGCAGTACAAAATGCTTTAAAACACGATGGTATTAAATCTCAAAAATCTGCTTAGGTCTTATGTAAGCAGTGTGCGTGAGCTAACACTTCTCACGCATATTTTTGTTTCCAATGTTGTGGTATGGGAGTTAGACGGCCGGATTTATCCTGAAGGCTAGCTCCCATATTTTTTTGATTAAAAATTTTTTCCGGATTTTTTGTTCTTTACATGCTCTTTGGCAGTCTTGTGGATCTTCTTCCACTTACTTTTTCTCTCCGACTGGAGACCTTTATCCAATTTGGCTTGAATGAACTCGAGTTCTTTCTTCATCTTCAAATAACTGTTCCAATGAGCGTTATCCAACGCTCCAGTTGTCAATCCCGCTTGAATCGCACAGCCTGGCTCTGCGTTGTGATTGCAATTGGTGAACTTGCATTGAAGTTTAAGATCTTCGATGTCTTCAAATTGTTTTTCTAGACCCTCGTCGTTACCCCAGAGCTGAAGCTCTCTCATTCCTGGTGTATCGATCATCATTCCACCAAATGGCATTAAAAACAGGTACCTCGATGTTGTCGTATGCTTTCCCTTGTCATCGTCATCGCGAATACCTTGGGTTTTCACTTTGATTTCACCAAATAGAGAATTCACAAGCGTCGACTTCCCAACTCCAGAAGATCCCACGATCACGTTCGTATTGTGCGGTAAAAAATATTTTTTAATTTCTTCTAAGCCCGTATCGTTCATACTGCTGGTCACAACTTTATCCACACCGAAACTTATTTTTTCAATTTCTTTTAATCTTTCTTCTAGATCTGCGCAAAGATCGCTCTTGGTAAGAACTATTACTGGAATGGCTGTACTGTCCCAGACGAGCTTCAGGTAACGCTCAATTCTATTGATGTTTAAGTCCGAATTGAGTGAGGTTGCGATAAAAACGTAATCGATGTTAGAAGCAATCACTTGCTCTTCCATTTCAGTGCCAGCAACTTTTCTTGATAGACATGATTTTCTGTTGAGAACTTTATGAATGATCGAAGTGTCTCCAGTTAAATTAGGATCGATCAATACCCAATCCCCTACCGCAGGGAACTCAGATTTTTCCGCAACTTCGTGACGAAATTTTCCCAGGACCACAGCTTGCTTTGTGATTTGATCTGACAATTGAATTTTATAACTGCTTTTTTCTTGTCCAATAACTCTGGCGGGAATCAATTGGGTATTCTCATCCAATTGATTTTCAAAAAACCCATTCCATCCCAGTATTGGAAGATGTTTAAAAATAGACATGACCTACGCTAGCAGTGTTCAGAAAATAAATCCAGCGCGGAATTCACTGACTCGCTCGTTGTAATTGATGAGAGATTCTGCATAACCTCTAAAGTACTGCATGTAGAATGCCGGAACGATAGAGAGTCCACCAAATCTAAAGCTTGTACTCAACTCATAGCCGCCACGGCCCCAATCTTGAGCCCAATCTCCTCCTGGAAAATAACGTAAATCAAAGCTACTGCGGTCCATGGTCCATCCCTGAAATACTCCAATCAAAGAAAATTTAAGTTCCAGCGGACTAATGTAATCTCTAATGTCGTCGTTTGTTTTATCTAAACCATATATATAGCCAATTTTTGTCGAAAATTTAAAAAGCACGTCTTTAAATTCTCGCGCAAAATTTAACCTTATAAATGCTCTTTCAAAAGATCTTGATTCACCGCCTGATTTTCCGTTGGAATTATGCTCCCAAACTCCAAAATCAATAGCGTCTAAGAAAATTTTCTTTTCGAGATCGTAGGTATAAATAAATTCTGGATTGTATGTAGAATCTCTGAAAGGCTTAGAGTCTTCTTTTAAATCCCAAAACATAATCTGCGTATAAGCAAAATAGATTGGGGTATCTTTTATGATTCTATATTTAAAGCTCAACTGGACTTTAGAGGTAGGGTCTCCATAGGCAAAATAAAGTGGTTGATGTCTAAGGAGATTCAGGTTGTCTTCTTTTTCCAGAGCTTCTTTATTTTTTAAAACCTGCGGAGTAAAAAAACTTTCCTTTTCTCTTTGCTCGGGATTTATTTTTTGTTCCTCTTTTGGCCTATCGTCTTTATTGGACTGAGAATTGTCTTGAGCTAACAAAGAAATACTCGTTAAAAAAATAATTAAAAATAATTTCATTTATTTCCTCTTCTCGGCAATAAATAGATCGGTAAGCCAAATGCAGTGATCACTATAGAAATCAAAGCAATCTTGGTCTGCATCATCACCGTATTGATAAGTATATAAAGCGAACTCACCACTGCAATCAAAGGCACAACAGGATAAAGTGGTGTCCTATACCCTTCATGTGATGGTTGTTTCTTTCTCAAAATAAATATAGCAAAAAAAGCCAACGTATAGAAAATGTAGACACTAAAAATAGCAAAGTCCGTAATCTGATCAGGACTTGCGAGCATAATCATCGCGATGGCGACAAGTGCCTGAAGAATGATAGCGTTGATCGGAGTCTGGAATGACGGATGAACTTTACCCAACCAACCACAATATTTTAAATCACCTTTAGTTGATACTGCATAGGGAACTCTCGGAGAAGACAGTACCGCGCCATTCAAACAACCAAATATAGAAATCAGAATACCAATACTAAGCAGTTTTCCACCCCAATCTCCAAAAAGAACTTCGGCAGCAACTCCCGCCGAGTTGGTGTTGAGTTCTGCAATTCTCTCTGCTGATAAAACTTTGAGAAGTGCTGTATTGACCCCAAGATACGCGACCAACACTACGCTGAGACCAATGATGATTGCTTTTGGAAGAATTTTTTTTGCGTCTTTCATTTCTCCAGCCACGTTTCCTACTAAAATCCATCCATCATAGGCCCAAAGAGTTGACAGAACTGCAGAACCAAAACTGATCGTCATCGGATCCACATTGATTGCAGAAAAAATATCTTTTTCACCAGTTGCTAATCCATAAAATAAAATAGCAAAAATAGGAATGAGCTTAATGAGTGCAGTCGATGTTTGAATATATCCACCGTACTTCACGCCAGCGATGTTTATCAGTGCTAAAAAAGACAAAGTCGATATTGCTACGGTCTTGATCAAAGCACTATCGTACACAAAGAACGGTTGAAGTAGAGTTGCAAAATATAAAGAAAGTGCTCCCATGAGACCTGGTCCATAAAGGAAGGTCAAAACCCAGCCCGATAAAAATCCTAAACGTTCGCCGTAAACTTCTTCAATATAAGAGTAAATTCCACCAGTCTTAGGAATTCTAGATGCTACTTCCGCAATCGTAAGTCCCGCTGCTATCGTCATCACACCACCAAGTACCCACGCAAGAAGTGCTTGTGTCGATGATCCCGCTTGCTTCAAGACCAGTCCTGGTTTAACAAAAACTCCAGAACCAATTACAATACCCACCACGATGGATGTTGCTGTCCAGAAGCCAATAGATTTTTTTAGTTGTGAGGTGTTTTCCATAGGGTTAATATCTAGTGATGGAAACTTATCGTGTCATTGTATATTTCGATGGTGTTTGTGGACTATGTAATCGCTTCGTAGATTTTTTACTAAAACATGACAAATCTAAAAGTCTCAAATTAGCACCACTTCAAACCGCAAAAAGAAAAAATGAAACCGAAATGAATACCGTTGTGTTATCAATAGATGGTTATGAATACTTCAAATCCGATGCAGCAATCAGAGCTCTGTCTTCTTTGGGTGGATTTTGGAAATTGACGCTTTTGTTACTTGTCATCCCAAAGTTTCTTCGTGATTCTATCTATGAATTTATAGCAAAGAATCGTTACAAGTGGTTTGGAAAGCAGGATACATGCAGAATTCCAACGCCAGAAGAAAGAGATAGGTTTATATAATGGACAGTACATACCAAATGGCTTTTGTCGGAGCAGCCGTGACTTTCTTCGCTACTACTCTTGGGGCGCTTCCCGCTGTTTTCATTAAAACCATTTCTGAAAAAACCAAAGATCTTTTTTTAGGTATCAGTGCGGGAGTGATGTTGGCTGCCACGGCATTTTCTTTGGTCGAGCCTTCAGTTTATTTATTTAAAGAACAGTATCCGACTTTTTTAAGTGCGGTGTTCAGTGGACTTATGATTTTATTTGGTGGCTTACTTATTCATGTGGCCAATGAAAACATTCCGCATGTGCATTTTCTTGGCGGATCTGAAAATAAACATGTCAGCACCACAAAAATAAAACAGATCTGGTTATTTGTTCTAGCGATCACAATTCACAATATTCCCGAGGGATTTGCCGTCGGCACAGCAATCGGCAGTGGAAACTTAAGCATAAGCCTTCCTGTGATGATAGGTATTGGGTTTCAAGACATTCCAGAAGGCCTAGTTGTAGCGATTGCCTTGAGAACTCTAGGGTATTCGATCAAAGACTCGTTCCTTGTGGCAGGAGTCACCGGACTTGTAGAAGCTATCGCTGCCCTTATAGGATTCTTTGCCGTCATCACCATTCAGACTCTACTTCCGTGGACGCTCGCATTTGCTGGCGGAATGATGTTGTACGTGATCAGTCACGAAATGATCCCGGAAAGCCACAAAAATGGTTTTGAAAAACAAGCCACGGCAGGTCTTATGATTGGCTTCGTGATCATGATGTTGCTCGATATTTTACTCAAATGATTTTTCTCCAAGTCATTTCAACTATTCATAATTTTTACACCCAAATTGCCTCTTCCACTCGTTAAAAAATTATGGGTGAAATTTGTTTTGGTTTGACATGAGTTTCATTGGGGTGAAATCTTTTTACACTTTCAGAAAAACAATGAATATTTCAGAAAAAACGCTTATTTAAACCCTCTTTCAAAAATTCAAATTTGTAAGACCGTATTGGGTATGGGGTTTGCACTATTTGACAGGGTCATGGGGTATTTAAAGTGAATAAATTGATTCTAATTGGGCGTTATGCTCTTACATTCTTAATTATCTTCCAACTTTCTGTGGGAACCGCTTTAGCGTCATCTGGCGACGGCAGTTTAGGCAGCAAAGGGACATCTTACGGTGATCCAGGGACAAAATACGCTCTCAATTTAATCAAAATTGCAAACGAAGTAGAGAGTGGTGAGTTCTTTAAAAAAGACCCAAAGTTTTACGACATTTTTGGACTTACAGATCAAAGGGTTGAAATTTATGCGGGTACAGCTCGCGACAACAAAGTTGTTTCAACAGTTTCGTTGAATGATCGTAGAATTGAAAAACCAGTTCTTTCTTACACATCTTTAAAACCACGTTATAATATGAAAACAAAAGAACTTGTGTTTGAAGCTTCTCGTGGAACTCAAGCTGATGGCACTGGTGGTACGATCATCGCAAGACACATCATTCTGAATGTAGATATCGTAGGTATGGTTCATGATAATGAAATGTTGATGTTCCTTGATAGCACTGGAAAACTCCACGCTATTGATATGGGATATGTAGTGACTCAAGTTTTCCAAAATCCTATCCCAAGCTTTAGAAAACTTTGGGAATCACCAACAGATTTAAATCTAGAAGCTAAAGACGTTCGCTTAGAATTCATCACTCGCGGTGTAAAACCTCCTCCAAATCTTGGCAATGCTGTTGTTCCATTGGATAAAAATGGTGAACCTGTTTTTTCTGCAGGAGATTTACTCATACGTTATAGTCAAGGTGGTCAAGAAAAAGTCTTGGGAAACTTTTCAAGAAGAGTGACTTACGACAAAATTCGCGAAGGCTCTGCGCTTCTTACTGGCTGGAGTTCTCTCTTTACTCCAGATAAACAAATTATTGAATTCTTTGCTAAGAATGAAGGTAAACTCGAAGCTCTTATTCAAACGAAGGCAGATCAACTCACCGCTGCCGCCGAAGTATTCTCGCCATTAAAAAATTTTGATGTGGCACAATTGAAAGCACTTGCTGGCAGATTGGACTCTATTGAAAGCGAATACAAACCTGCGGCGGTAGACAAGTTCACATTAGCTGAATGGACAAAGGATTTTGAACAAATCAAAAAGAACGCTACGGAAGCTCAAAAATTAGAGTACTTTGCAAAAAGAGCAAAGTCTCTTCAAGATACTGCGGTTGGTGATGATGCTAGGAAATTATACAGAGATGGCTACAACCAATTCTTAGCGGACTTTGAAGCACAAAAACGCCTTCAATCTCCAGATGGAATGGCTAAAGGTTGGCAGCTATTAATGGATCCATCGGCGAGAGAAAATCCATTTGCGACTGGCCACACAAAAGCAGAAAAACAACCTGCTTCGGATAGATCTACAGAGTGGAAAATCATCGGCGCAGTTTCGGCAGGCACAGTGGCCTATCTTTCTGGCGCATTTATTCACGGTGGCTCTGAAGCTCTACAAAACATCCAAATTCTCAGCTGGCTCTATGACAACATGTACACGGAAGTAATGAAAGATCTTGTTTACAGAATTCCACTCGCAAAGAGTGTGATCGCTTGGATCGCGGTTATTCCTGGAGCTCTTTCAACTTCTATGTTCTTAGGTAAAGTGATCGATCTTTTGGCTACCGCAAATAAAAATAAAGATACAAAGTTTGCTCTTCACATCAGAGACCTCCAAAAAACCTGGGGCACATCGATGAAAGACATGCAGAGAATTATCAGTGCAGGTATGAGAGCGTATTCGTTCATCGTGTACCCTTACTTGCGTGTGGCCCTTGAAACAATTCTAAGGCAGAAATCTTTCTTAAGTGCGTATGAAAATGGAATCAATCCATTTAGCAGAATTTCTCCAACTTCTCCAGAAGGGCAAGAGCTGGGTTTAAAAAAAGCAGAATATGTAGGCTTAAATAATCCAGTAGCAAGAGATTTAATTGATGCTACAACCAAGAAAAAACAAATTCAATCCGCCCTAGCTTTACAAAAAAATAGAGTAGAGTCTTTAGCGTGGGTTTTAGCGACTATGGTTGTCGCTGAAAAGAGCGGAATTGATCCAGCGACATTGCTTCAAGCTTCTGAGCAAAAAGCAACTCCCGAGGACATTCGCAAAATCTTTAATGATCCCGCGAAACAACGTGAATGGGAACTCTTGAGCGATGAAATCAAAAAAGATTTAAGCGCAAAAAATGCTTTAACTCTAAAACAAGAAGTGAAGAGCCTTTCTCCAGAAAAAATTGCAGAGTTCTACCTCACCGCTCAAGAAACTGCGGCTAAAATTGCGAGTATGAGCGAGGTAAAACAAAAAGCTGCCCTCAGATGGAAAAAGATGAAGACCGCACCCGTGGATTCACTCAATTTCCTATTTTTACAAAATGGTAAATCCGATGCTCTATTCTTACGCTCACTTGTGACAGATGAATTCGTATCTAAGCAAGTGAACCAAGAATTTAGAACGGACCATCTGATGGTTGTATTGATCAGCGCGTTCTTTGGTGCTAGAGCTAAAATGTCAGATCCGAAAAGCTTAACAGCGCAAGCCGATGGCTTTATGTGGACATCGCATGAGCACAACTACGATATGGTGCTGAACACGTTTGCTCACTTTTTTGTTTCGGGAGCTTCGCTCGCTTTGGTTTTCCAAAAACTAAGACCACAGCAAGAGACAAACTATCTCCCAAAAGAAAATTTTGAATTGATGTCGGACTACCGAAGCGAAGGATTTTTGAAAGGCGTAGGGAACTGGTTATCATTTGGTTATAACGAAAGAACTGACAAAACCGAAACAGCTTGGAAAAAGCCAGTGGATTACATGTACAATCTCGGCACTGAAGCAGACATTGGAGGAATCATGGTCAAGAGAGTGAAGAAAAGACTCAACACGATTCAAGCTGGTTTAACGTTGGCCCTGGTATTTAGAACCGCGATTGGCGGACTTGATCCGGTGATGGCTCTTCAAGCTTGGGCCTTGATGTTTATGGCCGGCCACTGGTTCTACGGTTGGGTTTGGGATCCAGTTCAACGCGGTAATCAAATGATCGATGAACGTGTTGAAAAGCACAACCGTGAATTCTTACAGTCAAAACTCAATATTTCTAGGGGCCTCAAAGAAAACAACATGGAAATGGTTGAGAAAGGTTACAAAGAGATTAACCGTCTCTATCACAAGTACAATCCGAATGCGATCAAGCTACTGGAAAAAACTTTTGATCAAGCAATATCAAGAATGAAAGCTGCTATGGAATACGATGCTATTCTTTATCGTGGCCATTTTATAGATAGAAGGCCTATCATTGATAGTATCAATGAGGCGAAAAAAGCTTATGCCGAACAGGCGAAATTGCTTCCAGAACAACGGGAATACTTGGGTATTTTGGCTCTGCTTGCAAAAGCAAACAAATATGGTAGCCAAGAAGAGTTTAATGAAGCACTAGCACAGCTAAGAAAAGTTCTGATTGAAAAACAAGGCTACGATAAAGCGGAAGTGATGAAGCTCAATGCTCAATCGTTGTTAGAGTTCTCATTATCGAATCCTCCGGTTTACACTCATAGCAATAAGTTCTTGTCTGAAGCGTTCACGCTTGGGGCTGGTGCTTTGACAACATTCATGTATCTCCCTCTCTCTATTATGTTGTTTGATCCTGCATCTCTTTCACCTGAGAGCTTGACGAAGTGGTTATTTATTTCAACAGGTCTCTACGCTGCGGCGTGGTCTATCTTTGGTAAAACACCATGGTTGTTCTATGAGAAGATCTCTAGGATGCCCTGGCTTGCTCACCCTGCGAGTCTCTACTATAGAGCTCGCGCTAGAGCGGAAAAGAATAAATTGGCTCGCGTGGCTGACACCGCAAGAATGCAAAACAGAGCTGAGCTTCACAAACGAAATGCAAGCGAAACACGCTCGATGCTTTGCTCAAGGCTATTCAATTAAAACTCATCTCAAAATATATAGAAGTGTCTCACCTTGAGACACTTTTCTTATGCAATCCCCTTTTCTTGCCGATGAGTTATCATATTTAGTGATCTAAGGAGGACTCATGTATTCGAACGAAGATATTCTGGGGATTGTAAGCTTTATTAAAACCACACCAGAAGGCAATCTCATTAAAATGCTTAAAGATAAGGAAATGACAGAAACTCATATTCGTCTTCTTATCAAATTAGCGAAAAACTCAAAAGAAGATGCTTTTGTGAAATCATTCAATGATGAACTAGTACCAAATATGAAAATGAATAATAACGAACACGGGATCAAAGAAAAGTTCTGGAGTGTAGCAAAAAGAAAGCTCACAACCATGGGACTTTTGACATTCGTAAAAGCTGCTTAATACAGATTATAACTATCCATCCATTGCTTGCGCGCAGCTACTGCCGTTGATTTTTTATAAAGATCAGAGGAGCTAGCTGTCGCGATTGCGATACCCACAACATCACCATCGGAATTGAATATTGGGCCACCGCTATTGCCAGGAACGACATCAATATCAAAAAAATTCAAATATTCATTACTGAAAAATTTCGCTTCAGAATCTCTCTGCTCAATACTCTTCCATTCTATTTGATCCAAATAATTAGAAGAACTAACCAACTTACCTTTAGATAAAAATAAATCAAAACCATTGGAATTCATTTTATTCTTTCTGTGTGTCTTCTGAGGGTACCCCATTGCAAAGTAATCATTGGAATCAGGTTTATACTCTAAATCTAAAAATTTAAGCCCCTTACCAATAGATCTATTGATTTTAATTTTTACGAAATCAACAAGCACATTCCGAGGATTTTGGTCCATATGCATTTTTGTGAATGAATTTGGATCTCCAAAATTTGCATAAACGGGCAGCTCTCTTTCAGAACCAGTATCAAAAACAACCTTTCCCTCAGAGTTTATTAATACAAACTCTGGACGCATATTCTGAAGAGTTTTTTGCCTTTCGGCTAGAGGCTTTTTACTTAAAAATCCATTAAGAAGTATAAGCGCTGGCAGATGATTCGGCTGTACGACATGCCAAGCGGTTACCACTTCACTGCCATCACCAGTAAGAAAGGCAGTGCCAGCGCCTTGGTAAACCACATGGCAAGGCTGCCCTGAAGTACACTTTTTGATGTGATCACAATTCAGCTTCTGCTCCGTGTTTTGTGGATTTTCGCATTTTTTTAGTATCTCATCATCTACTTTGGGTGCCATTTCCTGCCCAACTCTCATGACAATTCTAAATACAGACTTAGATTTTTCTAGAACCCATTCTGGTAAAGCAGTTGATTTATAAACTGGATAAAACCCCTGGTCCGCGTGTGACTTCAACGCCGATAAAGAGCCCATCAAAAAAATGCCGACAAGAAATATACGATTTAATGGATATTGAAATTTAGTATTCATTTGGCCCCACACTGTTTGAAAATAAGAATATACATGGCATAATCCCTCCCATCAGCTAAAATCTACCCTTTGAAAAAAAGATGCTCTTCTTGGCGGTAATTATAAGAGATGGTTATAGTTAATGTTGGCCGTACTTATGAAAAGAACCTTGACCGTCTTCTCGAATCCAGAGAGATTCAATCTGGATGATTAATGATGTGTACATTCAAGAAAATCTTAAATACAAAATCTTTGGATTTTTAATAAATCTATTTTTAATCTTTGGCCTCCTCTGTATTCCAGAGTCCGATATGATTCCCAAAATGCCCGGCTGGTATGATCAACTGGATTTGTATCTAACGATTGTGCTAAGTATTCCATTAATTTGGCAGACGTATATGCTCTTTAAAAAAACAGGCTTAAAACTGAACTCTCAAGGTATCGAAGAAAATATGAGTCAAATGAATGTACAAAGATTCTCCTGGAACGAAATCGTTTCTGTAAAGTTCATGAAAATACTTTTCTTAAAGTACATTTTAATTTATATCACCGACCCTGCTTCGTATTTAAAAAAACAAAAATTTTATAGAAGAATTCCGATGCTTTCGAATTACAAAAAACTGGGAACTCCAATTAAAATTCCAATACATGCCATTGATAAAACTCCGCAAGAAATTGCAAATATTATTACAGAGTTCACCAATTCTATGATGACTCAACAGAATCAGGAAAAAACATGAAGATCGGAGTTTTTGATTCTGGAATCGGCGGAATGACAGTTCTTAAAGAATTAATCAAAACATTCCCGAATGCTCAGTATGTTTACGTTGGTGATACGGCCAATGTTCCCTACGGAACCAAGACTCCCGAAAAAATCAGATCTCTCTGCCGAGAAGTCACCGGACATTTTAAACATCGCGGACTTGATATGCTCGTGGTTGCCTGCAATACAGCTTCGTCACTTGCCTTGAATATTTTCAAGAACGAACTCAATACCATTCCCGTTTACGGAGTCGTGGAACCTGGTGTACAGGCTGTGGTTTATTCCTTCAATCATCTAGAATATTCTCAAGATAGAAGAATTTTAATTTTAGGAACTAAAGCTACGGTGAATAGTCAGATTTATTCTCGAGAAGTTAGAAAGCACATTCAGTTCAATGAAATCTCCGAGCAGGCATGCCCACTTGCGGTACCCATGATCGAAGAAGGATGGGTCAATCACCCCATCTTACTCGAAACCCTCAAAGAGTACGTAAAGAATTACATCGACGATAAAATTCCCGGGGTCGCTCTCTTGGCATGCACGCACTATCCTTGGGCTCAAAGTGTATTTGAAAAAGCACTTCCTGGTTGGACGATTGTCAATTCCGCAAAAGTCATCGCAGACTACATCAAAGACGAAAATCTCACTTTCAAAAATGAAAAACAAGGATTCGAAATAGAATGGATTTTCACCGATCCAAAATCCGTCACCGAAGTCGCCCTAAACGATTTCAAAGATTCCCTCGGAATCATCATTCAACTTTAGGAAACAAGTTTTAAATCCAACTTCGCGTCAAAAGCTATAGAAATTCTTTTGATAGTTTCTAAGGAAGGATTGCTTGTAGGGCTCTCAAGTTTTGCATAGGCTTGCTGAGAAATTCCTAATTTTTTAGCAACAATTGCCTGACTCAATCCCTTTTTCATTCTCATTGATCTTAAAGAAATTGCGAAGGCAATTTTCAAATCCACTTCAATGGGATAGTAATTTCTTTTCTTATACAACTTTGGAGGCCGTATATCCAAATTATAATCGCAACGAACAGCCAACACCCCATCTAAGGCTTCTTTAGCAGAAAACAAAGCCTCTTTTAAAGAATCACCTTCCGTAAAGCAACCGTCTACCTCTGGAAACTCCACCAAATATTTTTTATCAGGCTGCTTTATGATCTTCGCATAATAATACATCATTTTTTTAATCCTGCTTGCTTTAAAATTTTTTGCTCTATTCCTTTACCCAGCGCTTTACTTCCATGAACTGGAACCGGTATCGTAATTCCATCTTTTTTTAAAATATGATGACTTCCATTAACTCGGCTAAGTTGCCATCTATTTTTTAACAATAACCAAACAAGCTCTTTTCCTGATAAAGGCACAAATACTTCTCCATACTACAACTTTTAAGTTGTTAATTCAAGTTTTAAGAATTAACAAAAGTATGCAAAGTTACGCCTAGCTTTAAAATGAATATGTTTGAGCTAATTAAATAAAGATTTAGATTTCGGCTGTAAATCCGAGATCCGGATTATTGGAATAAGCAATTTAGTATAACGACTAAAAACTTAACATTTACTCCCATTTGAGGAAGATTGTTTTGTTTTCGCGGTATCTTGGGGTGAGGGTCATCTCTAAACCTAAAGCTGGCTCGACTCTTTCTTTGGTGCACATGATTCCTGTGAATTGAAACCACTTGAGCAAACCTTTTCCAGCTAAATGTTCTTTTGCGAATTTAACATCGACATCATGAATGGCTCCATCGGCTACAGATTTCAATTGCACGTCCCACCCGTTCAGAGATTCTTTGGTGTTGGAGTTGATTTCAAAATCGAAACAAGTTTTTGTCTGTACCCAAGACTTCATGTTGTTCACATAAATTCTTTGGAATTCTCCATCAATTTGACCCTGAGTGTAGCCCTTTTGCTTTCCATCGTCCTCTGCTTGAACTCTGGCATTTAATTTTAAATACGGATCTACAAAAAGCATAACACGAACGGTGTCCTCTGCTCCTTGCACGCTTCTGGTAAATTGTCTTTTATAACTGATCTCACGAAGACCCGCTTTTGGTTCTCCAGAAATCATGTCGCGCTTGATTCTGCCAGCCGCTCCTGTCTGCGGTAAAGTCGAATGATCTAAACTCAAACTCATACAAGAAGTTAAGACTAACGATGTTGCTAACAATAAAAACTTCATAAGCGATCCTTTAGTTATTGGTTATACCCATTCGTAATTGAAACTGATGCTGATTCTATTTTCTTTTGCGGGATTCGGCGGAACTTCGTGCCTCACCCAACTCTCAAACATAATGAGATCTCCCGCCTTCGGTTTAAAATGATAATAGTAATCATCTTTTTTTCTTGGCGGAGAAGACATCAAATA
>JANMFM010000223.1:0-11464 GCA_031374125.1 Bdellovibrionales bacterium | reverse complement strand
AAACAGAAAACACACCTAAAGCCGGCTCACCAGATCTTTTTAAAATACTAGCCGCGAGTAAAAATGCTGGCGCACTGATGATGGTCATGGTGGTTCCCAGAGAAGCGGCCGTCGCCATAGGTATAAGGATTCTAGAAGACGCTATTTTTTTTTCTTCACAAAACTTCATAACCACCGGAAGCATCATGGCGGTTATCATTAAATGATGAGTAAAGGCCGACAATGATGCAACTACAAACATAAATACAAAAATGGCTCTCCACTCGCTTTTACCTGCTGCGAGACTGACCTTTTCTCCAATCCAATCCGTCACGCCAGTTGTGGCAAGAGCTCCCGAGAGTACAAATACAGCTGCCACGATGATGGCGGGTTCACTTGAAAAACCGCTCAATGCCTCTTTTGCATCTAGAATACGAGTTATGACCAAGGCCAAAATCACTAAGACCGCTGTCACATCAACGCGCACTTTCTCGGAAATGAAAAGATAAAGTGCGCCCATCATAATTATAATAAAAAATATTTGATTGAGTTCGAGTGAAATAAGACCTCCAAAGATTATACTTTAGCTTACATTAAAAAATGCAGCTACCGTAAGATTGTGTGATTATCGTAATGAACAATAAGCAAGTTTATTGAATGAACATCACTTCAACCCACCGCGTGAATTCGCCCTGTTTTTTCAAGCTTTAGGATTCCACCATCATATTGGTTTAAATAATTACAAATATTAATTCCAATATTGTTTCTATTAAGTAATTATGAATTCGTAATGAGTTTATTATTATTTTTTCTTTTAGGTTTAAGCGTTGGAATTCTTGGAACACTTATGGGTATTGGTGGAGGAATTATTTTGATTCCCGTGTTACTCACTCTTTACCCTGAATTGCCCCCTCAGCATATTACCGCCATAAGTTTATTCTGTGTTGCAATTAATTCTACGGTGGGTTCCATTTCCTATTTGATAAAAAAGAAAGTTCATCTGCGCTCAGCCGCTTTATTTTCCCTGGCAAGTCTTCCCGGAGCGTGGTTAGGCGTACAATTAAACGGTATGCTAAATAGAAATACCTACGAGACATCCTTTGGTGCTTTTTTATTTATCATGGGTGCCTATCTTTTTATTAAGAAGCCAAAACCAAGTTCCACCGTCAACACTCATCAACTCAATCCGACTCGAAAAACTTACATTCTTGGCACTATAGGTAGTTTTTTTGTTGGAATATTTTCAAGCGTTTTGGGACTTGGTGGTGGAATCATCCATGTCCCATTTTTGATCGAAGTAGTTCAATTCCCTGCTCACGTTGCAGTAGCAACTTCGCACACTATATTAGCCGTCTCGACAATTGTGGCCAGTGCTGAACACTACATCAATCAAACTTTAACCTTTCATCAACCGGTGGTTTTTTATATTGCAGCCGGAATTGCTTTGGGCGCACCTTTTGGAGCAAAACTTTCTTCACGCGTGAAAGGTACAACCATCGTAAGACTTTTGAGCGTTGCTCTCATGCTGGCAGCTCTGCGATTGGTATTTTTTTAAAGAGAACTGGAATTCCGAAACCTAAACAGCAAGGTGTATAGGTTTTACACCAGTGAAATGCGACCAAGACTCTATGTGTTAAATTTCTTGGAACCATTTCACTATTATGTTATTGTGCACAAATGAATTTAAATAAAAGCGGGCTTAGCATAATTCTATTTTCTCCATTGTTTTTTTATGTTAATTCCGCATTTGCTGAAGATACAACTCAATGTCAGAAAATATTTAGCAATAACAACTTCAGAAAACCAGCTATTCTAAGGTCAATTGAACAAGTAAAGCAAAATACGCCAGAATTAATGGAGCAAATAAAAAGTGAACTCAATCCTCAGACAGGACAAGGGTTTACAATTATAGACACTAGCCCGTGGTTTTTAATAAAGAATTGGCAGCGATTTCAAAATGGTTATTTTTCGTATATAGATTCCGTAGAACCACCTCATTTAAGAAGTTTTGCGAGAGACGCTTTGGGCTTTAGTCAAATTGCTTACACACTCAAAGATAATCAATTTTACCGTTATGAATCTGCCGATAAATTAAACTCAATTTTAACTCCTCCAAGTATTGTAAATAAAATCTCTGAAGATTATGTTCGATGGCTAGATCATCTACTGCAATTAACAATGCCTAATGAACATAAAGATTTTGAGAGTATTACTGTATTATTGAGTGCGGAAAATCAAACACCAAAGAATTCTTGGACAACTCCATTCAAGCGCAAGCTGAATATTTTCAAAGGACGATTTCACGTCGACCCTACTTTTTATACAATCGTAACGGCTTTTTCTACAGCCGGAACATGGGTTGAGTTAAGTGATAAGACTATTATAGAAGTTCCAATTGGACATACATTGATATTGTCTGGAATCATCCGCGGTGTTTACTATGGAGAAAAACCAAATCTAGATCAAAAAATGATGACCTGGCACGCGATCCCTCGATCTACAGACCCTCGAATGATTTTACTAGCTAGAGTGTATGTCCAACGATCGAGTTTACCGGAGAGCTTTCGCTCAACAAATTTTGTGAATGAAACTGCAAAAAGTGCAAAAAGAGACTGGCTTCCTCCACGCCCTCTTAAAAGAATATCGGATTCAAACAAGAAGTAGCCATTCGCTTGATCTTTCTATAAAGAAATAAAAATTGCGTCTGCAAAATCCGCAGACGCTAACTTTATTAAAATAATTCGCTTAGATCAGCGCAATGAGAGATGCGATCAATAAAGAAACTACGCTCATCACTTTTATGAGAATTGCAATGCCGGGACCTGAAGTGTCCTTGAACGGATCGCCGACGGTGTCTCCAACTACGGCTGCTTTGTGCGCGTCGGAACCTTTTTTGTGACCTTCAAGATTTCCTTTTTCGATGTATTTTTTAGCGTTATCCCAAGCTCCGCCTGCATTTGCCATGAAAAGAGAAAGCGTTGCACCGACGGCTAAAGCACCGGCTAACATTCCTGCAAGCGCTTGCGGCCCCATTAAGAATCCAATTGCTACCGGAGCAACAACGGCAATCATTCCAGGTAAAATCATTTCTGTTAGCGCCGCTTTCGTTGCAATGTCCACGATCTTTGCGGGTTCTGGATCTGCTTTACCCTGCATTAATCCTGGAATTTCTTTGAACTGACGAGCAATCTCCACCACAATTTTTTGCGCCGCACGTCCTACGGCTGTCATTGTTGTTGAGCCCACAAGGAATGGCAAGATCGATCCGATCAAGATCCCGATGAGAACTTGTGTCGAAGCTAAATCTAAAGACATTTTTGCAAGATTATTCAATTCACGAATGTGATTCACTTCCATATTGAAAGCACCAAAGAGTGCTACCACTGTTAGGATCGCAGAACCAATAGCAAAACCTTTTCCGATGGCAGCAGTAGTATTTCCCACAGCATCCAATTCATCGGTGATCTCACGAACGTTAGGCCCAAGACCTGACATCTCCGAAATCCCACCAGCGTTATCTGCAATGGGTCCGTAAGCATCAACCGTCATAACAACTGCTGTACCGGCAAGCATTCCTACCGCAGCTAGTGCCACTCCGTAAATTCCAAGAACATGATCCGCAATGTATGCCGCTATCACTACAACGATCAGAGGAATCGCAACGGACTCCATACCTACCGCTAAACCACGAATTACGTTTGTTCCAGCACCGGTTAATGATGCTTCTGCAACTAAGCGAATTGGTTTTGCAGCCGTGTAATATTCCGTGATCAAACCAATGATCGCACCACCAAATGCACCTGCGGCTAAAGCCACCGTCACACTTTGGGTTAAACCAAACATTGGCATTAAAATATAACTAGCAATGGTTAAAAGAATTGGCGGAACCATCAACGCTCCTCTCAAAACTGCTGCTGGGCTCGAACCACTGAAGGCACGTGCCGCAAAAATCACCACAACAGAAATTAAAAGCCCAAGAGTCGAAAGAAGTAATGGTGCAACAACACCCGCAAGTCTTGTTTCTGCGTAAGCGGTGCCTTCCACCGTTAAGTTTGTAAGGTTCGCCACTGGAATCGTGAAGGCAATCGCCATTGCTGAAACAATTGCAGCAACCAATGATTCATAAAGATCGGCCCCCATACCTGCAACGTCACCGACGTTGTCGCCAACATTGTCCGCAACTACTCCTGGATTTCTTGGATCGTCTTCGGGAATTCCTTGAACAACTTTTCCTGCGATGTCAGCACCAACGTCAGCAGCTTTAGTATAAATACCTCCACCGATACGAGCAAAAAGTGCAATTGAAGATGCGCCCACGGCAAATGAGTGAAGAACCGTGCTTACGATTTCTGTACCTTGATAAATTAAGTATAAAGCTCCAAGACCAATCAATGCTAAACCTGCCACTGACAATCCCATCACCGCTCCACCATCAAGCGCTACAAGTAATGCTTTGGCTTTTGAACCTGTAGATGCTGCTTGAGTTGTTCTTACGTTTGCATAAGTCGCAGCTTTCATTCCGAAGAATCCAGCCAGAAGTGATAATGCAGCTCCAAGCAAGAAGCTCCATGCCGCCACCATACCAAGTGCGTACCACAGCGCTAAACCCACAACTATCGCGTAGACAAAAAGAACTTTATATTCACGCATAAGGAATGCCATCGCGCCTTCTCGGATGTAGCCCGCAATTTTATTCATTAATTCATTTCCAGTAGGCTGACGAATGACACGAATATAAAAAGCTAGAGCAACGAGAAGCCCGAGAGCTCCGATAATAATTGGTGAAAGTAGTAGTGATTGACTAAACACGGTTGTACCTCAGTTTGTTTATTTCAAGTTTGTTTTTCAGTTTTATTATTTTATTGTATAACTGCAAGGATTTAGAGGTACTAAATGGCAAGAGTTGCGTCAAGAAAAGGTCTTATTTGTTTATTGATCTTTAATCATCTGCTTAAAAACAAAGCTTTTTATATTTTTATTTAGGTTTTTATTATTTTATTAACGTTTTCAAGGGCCTAAACCATAAACCATGATCTATTCGTGTTGGTATTTTAAACATATGGATGACAAAAATTGACCTTTCTCTAGCAAGTTTAAAAAAAAGAGTCTGTATTTGAATTTACAATAGGGTGAAAGAAAAAAATTGGGACACTGCTTTGCACTTATAAAATGAATGGCAAAGAGGTTTCTACATTTATTACTATTGATGGTCTATTCCTGCAACAATGTTGCGTGGGCGAATACATCGTTAGAAAAAACCAACGGAACAATACAAAGCCCATCTGAATTGTCAGATCAAGATTTTATACCCTCTTCACTCAAATTAGATCCCCCCGCTCAACTCACCGAAGATTTCTTAAAAGAAGAAGCCTTAGAGTTATCAGAAAAAGATTTACCCGAAGAACTTAAAGCCCTCAAAGATGCTGCGGTAGAGATCAACGGAATTACCGATGAGAGCACCGCTAAAGCAACAAAGGAATTGATATCTTTCGATTTTAACGGCGCCATTAGCTACAATAAATTTATTAATTACAGAAAGATTCAACTCCATTCTTTGCTGTTAGGTCAGAGACATACTCTTGATGATATCTTTAAAGAAATTCTTCCTAAACTCGTTTTACCAGGGGATCCGCAATTTAAATTTTATGTCAGTTTAAATAAATACCCAGGTGCTGTCGTCGATTTTGGCAATAAACATATCATTTTAAACATCGGAACCATAGGATATGCTAAAAACAAAGATGAACTTGCCGGAATCTTATCTGTAGCTTTAGAAAGAGGACGAGATCGAGTACTGAATGCAGGCCAATACCATAAATCCAACTTTGACCACATAAACTCTATCGCTGAATCTAAAGATCTTCCGCCTTCACAATTAGAATTTCTCAAAGCAGATTTGAGAGCTGTAGAAAGATTGATCCACGCAAAATACAATCCTTTTGCTCTCTACGATGTTTACAAAAGGATATCGAGTCTGGAATCTACGCCTTTGGAATATCGATTTTTTAAATGGGTCTATCGAAATTGGAATGGTGGCTCTCGCGATTTTTATGCTGAGGCACCCATTTTTTCAATACGCATGTCGGCCGTAAAAGCGTATTTAGCTTGGAAGCAAGAACAAGAAGATCTTTATGATATTGTGCGTACAACTCAGTCTTTCAATGGAAAGCAAAAGTTATTGGCATTTAAATTATATCTATATCAATTGACGACCACAAATCGAACCGCAATGAGAACCAAAGCTATGATGATGCGTCTACTGGGTTTATGGACGACCTACATTTCAGCAAAAGCCACCGCAAACTATGTTCTACATCAGGCAAAAGACGTTGAGGAAACTGCAACAAAAGTAACTGAAGTGCAAGATACTAAAAGTGCTCTGGATATGTATTTCGAGTTTTCAGGTGAGACCAGTGCCGTCATAACAGAAACATTACAAAAGATAGAAGAATATTTAAAATCTCAAGGACTAGAAACAACTGGAGAAACTGTAAGAGAATTAACAGATATTTACATAGCCATTTCTACAAAGTGGGATGTGATTGCAAGATATGTAACTGGTGATGGAGCCTCAGGATTAGTCTTTATATCCACTGTTTCTATTATTCCTATTCTCTTCTCTTACGCAATTTACAAGTTAAAATTGTATGAAGTCGATTCTTATGGAAAAGAAAATCCTATTTTAAGAGCAAAGTTTAATACCATGAAGAGCAATACCAAAAAATTGACGAAAATGTTGAAGTTTTTAAATATGAAAAATGATAAGAATGATGAAATCCTATTCAGAATGATCTCTATATTTAATTCATCGACTAAAACTGCTGAAGAGATTCTGCTCCACGAAAATGTGTATAGAGAATATAGAGTAGTTAGTGGCCTAAGCCTTGTCAGATTGCGCCAAAGCTGGCTAGCTATCTCAATGTTGAGAGACGCGGAACAAAGACTCAGCCATATTCAAAACGATTTCGATAAAAAGATATTTTTCAAAAAACTATCAGCAGTTTTAAATCAATTGCCCAGATATATGTCTGAGAGTTTTTTAACTCGAACTCAACTTTTAAGAATTAGCAGAGCATCAAAATCCTTTAGAAACTATAATATTGACGCACTATCTGCTGACTTCCCGGAAAAAGAATCTACTGAGGCTGAAGAATGGGAAAAAATACTCAGACTTAGAACCTACCCCAGAAGCCAGTTGACCACGGCACAAAAAATTCAAACGATGTTCAAGTTGGAAAACCACAGGATGCTCAATTCTGCCGAAAGAATATTTACTGTTTATAAAATACCCATAATTGACTACATATTTTCTGCGAAAAACCAAGACAAAACAATGCCTCTCAGTATAGTTAAAACCTTACATAAAATTCGAAATACCCCTAGAATTAAGATGCAATCCGGTGTCATCACTGCAATTAAGCCTATTTCCAACATGGCTGAACTTATTAGCAGCCACCTAAAAGATAGAGGTAGCTTCGAAAAATCCGCAGGGTCCTACTCTCTTTCTATGCAAACACCTGTAGGTTTTCCAAAATATTTAAAACCTAGATATTGGTTCAACAGATTAAAACATAAAGAAGTTATAAGTTATCTTACTGCAAATCATCAGAGCTTAAGTCAAATGATTGACCATCTGAATAAAGAATTTGTACCTCGAAATGTAATAATGGAAAGCTACACCTATGATATATTACATGTTCTTTTTAGAAATCCTTATTTAATCAAAAACTCTCATGATATTGATCAACTGTTGGCAACAGAATATCTTTGGCCAAAGCTAGGGAAAAGCGCTGAAGATTTTAGTGGAATAGAAGAAATGCTTATGCTTTCTGTTTTAGAGATGAAAGAAAAATATCCAGAGGCATGGAAGTACGAACCTTCTTCTGCAGAAAAATTACATGCTTTTATTATAAGTAAAATCAAAGAATTTGGATTATGGGAAGAAAATGTAAAATGGAAGTATAACCTTTGGAAAAGATTAACTCAAAGAGGAGTGACTTCAACGACAGACTCTTTATTTATCGAAATTTATGAGTTGGCTGATGCTCAGCTCAGAAAAGAAATGGAAACATCAGCAACCAAAAAAGGATTGGTCTGGGAAGTTTCTATTAAAGGTCAGCTTGCCCAGGATCACATCAAAAAATCAAATGTGTACAATGAACTTTTAAATGAAACAAATGAAGCGAAAAGATTGGACCTTATCAAAAAAACAGCTTCTTTGTTAAAAGAACTTCTACCAGAAAGAGGTTATTATTTTGAAGAAATATTGGAAGACCTTTCTGTGAAAATCAATTCCAGCGCTAGCGAAAGCAAACTCATCCATGAACTAAAAATTCAAGAGCTTGAATCTACAACCAAAGAAAAAGATATTGGAATTAGAGTCATGTCTGATATATTGGGCGACGTACTGAATTGGACCAAAAAGAATCAATTTGATTTTTTACTTTTCCTCATAGATAAAAAACCGGCAAATCCTAAAATACAAAAAACTTTTAGCAATATCGGTCCTGAACGTATCAAAAAAATGTTTCAGCTCATGCCTATAGCCTCGAAAACCGCATTTCTAGATACTCTGCTGGATAGTTCTAGTGGCTTAATGCCTTCAGGCAGTGTGACTAAAGGATATGGTAAATCCATAGTGGATTTCCTTCTTGAAGGACGAGATCAAGATATGCAAAAAGTTTCACGACAAATTTTAGAAGCATTTTTTGATTCTTTAGCTAGCGTTGGAAATAAAAGCTTAGGGACATACATTTTGTCTTATATTCTAAGCCTTCCATCTTCAGAAATAAAAACTGCAGGTCATGTTTTAAAAAATTGTCTTGAGATTATGGGATTGACAGGAGTTAAAATCGCACAATTTTTGGCTGCTTCTGAAATGCTCAGCGCAGAAGATACTGAAATTTTAAGATCGTCCCAAGAAAAAGCAAACCCACCAAAGAGAAATGAAATCTATAGTGACTTAAACGACATTTTTGGAAAAACAAAAATTCCTTTTAAAGTTATGAATAATTTGGGTTCCGCAAGCATCAAGTACACTTTTAGAGCCATTGACACAGCAACACACAAAGAAATTGCGGTGAAAATTTTTAGAAAATCTGCATTCACGAAAGCCCGTCAACAATTCCGTATATTGGAAGGAATGGCGGATTATATGATAGAAAATTTCGGTAAAGATTATACCATTGTAAAAACAATTGTGAATGCATCTATACAAGCGGTTACAAAAGAACTCAGCGCCCAAGATGAGGTTGTAAAAAGTGATAGAGCTCGAATAAAAGTTTATCCTCGTGTTCTAACGCCAGAAAAAAGTATGTCTATTCCTAGAGATGTTTATGTACACAAACGAATGATCGTTGCTGAATTTGCAAGAGGATCTTCATTGTATAGCCCAGAAATTCCTTCTCAATTCAGAGAAGCTATTGCAGAAGAAATCTTAAAAATGGAAGCCAAAATTCTTTTTGCGGATAAAAACCTAGTCCTCTTTGAGCCCGACAGACATGCCGGAAATTATCGTGTCAGAGTCATTCAAGAAGAAAGCGGACCAAGTATAGAAATACGTGTTATTGACCTTGGACAATTGACAGAAATCACCCGCGCAGAAAGACAAGACGTTTACGATTTATTTGCCTTAGCCCAAATATTAAAAACAATCGGGGTCACCGAATCATCACTCTCGATTTTGAAAAAGAAATATACAAATCTTGACACAAAAAAAGTATCAGGTCTTTTAAGCCATTATTTTGGCAAAAATAATTTATCGGAGCTAAACGCTTACTTTTCACTTTTATCGTCCTTAGAAGAAGCCGGAGTCAAGTTACCGACTAGCTACATAGATTTTATACGAGCAATATCACAACTGAAACCTTACGAAACAATACTTGCAAAAGATTCCAAGGCGCCTCGAATTACAAAGTTATTTGAATCCCATGTCCGCGAAAGTGCAGAGAAAATTAAAACTCATGTCACGGATACAATGTCTGTTTCTGAGACCGCTAGATCAGCCATTAAACTTTGGCGAGCAGACCAACTTTCAATTCGAGATGCTGTCAATCAGATCAGAAAACCTAAGACCGCTTCTCCAGCCCCGTCCACTCCAAAACCTTTCCCCGTAACATGCAGCCGTTTATTTAGTAATTAATCATTTTTAAGCGTCTCATTTATGGCCGTCTAGAGAGTCGACAAGGACTCAAAAGTTGATCAACAAATCATGTGTTTTACCATGAGATTCATCATTGATTTCAATGCTTTAACTTTGGCAAGCGCATTGCTTTATATACCTGTATCCGGGCTCTTTATTTATGCCGGATGGAGGCAATCAATATATGGCATTTCAACTTAAAGACAAAAAGGCATTCATCGTAAGACTTAGCGACAAGAAATATCGCAGAACTCAAGCTGCGTGCTTAGGCTTAGCTTTAGTGATCGGTTCTTTCTGTGTTTGGAAAACCGTAGAAATGGGAATGCTCTATAACGAAGAATCTTTGAGAATACCATCCCTCAGTACACCAAAAGTTGTAAAACAAATTAAAGAAGAACAAAGCGTACTTTTAAATGACCCAGCAATTAAGAAAAATTGGGGATTACTTGGAACCGGTGGTTTATCAGACATCAACGTCGACAAAGCTTGGAATATCACGACAGGTTCAAGAAAAGTAGTGGTTGCGATCATCGATACAGGTATAGACATCAATCACCCTGATATCAAAAATAACCTTTGGGTTAACGAAGCAGAAAAAAATGGCAAGGCCGGAATTGATGACGACAAGAACGGTTGCATTGATGACATCCATGGTTGCAACTTCATCACAGGAACAGGAAACCTCACCGACAACCACGGCCACGGAACACACATCGCTGGTATCGTAGGCGCTGAAGGTGGAAATGGAATTGGTATCAGTGGAGTTTCACCAAAAGTGAGCCTTATGATCTTAAAATATTATGATCCAAAAGCTCCCGGAACAGACAACTTAAAAAATACAATCAAATCGATTCACTATGCAGTGGATAAGAAAGTCGACATCATCAATTACTCTGGTGGCGGACTTGATTATTCACAAACAGAATTTGAAGCTGTAAAAAGAGCCAACGATGCCGGAATCCTATTCGTGGCAGCTGCGGGTAATGAAAAATCAAATTCAGATAAAGCTCACTACTACCCTGCAAACTACAATTTACCAAACATCATTTCTGTGACTGCAATCAATGCTGACGCCAATGTTTTACAAAGCAGTAACTATGGAATGAAGACAGTTCATATTGCCGCTCCAGGTGAAGGAATCTACTCTACACTTCCAGGAAGCAGATACGGAACAATGACAGGAACATCACAAGCAACCGCTTTCGTTAGTGGTGTTGCCGCATTACTTAAGGCCAACAACTCAGATATGGATTTCAAACAAATTAAGAATCAAATTTTAGCAACAGCAGATACAAGAGCTACCATGTTCACCAAAACTCAGACCTCGGGAATTTTAAATTCTTG
>JANMFM010000192.1:0-2925 GCA_031374125.1 Bdellovibrionales bacterium | reverse complement strand
GAAAATACACAGCAGTGGAATATTGGGAACCGATTTTCAATGAACTCAAAAAAGCCACGGATGCAGGAATTCATTGCGTGGAGGCTGCGGGCAATGGCGGTTCTAACTTTGACTCTCCCGTTTATGGCGGAGCCTTTGATTTAAAATTACGTGATTCAGGTTGCATCATGGTGGGCGCGGGTAGTGCTCAGAGCAAAGAAAGACTTGGATTCTCGAATTACGGCTCAAGAGTAGATGCCTTTGGATTTGGTGAAATGGTAACGACGATTGGCTACGGGGATTTATTCAATGACGGAAGTCCTCGTGCTTATACTCAGAGATTCAATGGCACTTCTAGCGCTACTCCGATCGTAGCCGGATCGGTGGCCGTGGTGAGTTCCATCGCCAAGGCTCAAGGTGTGGTCGTAGATCCTGTAAGAATGCGCGAAGCCTTAAGAGCTACCGGCACTTCGCAAGGACCGATGACAAAGGAAAAACGCATTGGTAATTTACCAAATGTCTCTGCGATGCTCGAGTATCTAAACTTAAAGTGATTCAAACATAATTTGAGCGGCTAATTTCGAAGTCTTATTATCCTGGTCAAGAGGTGGTGAGACTTCGTAAATACCTAGAAGCTTTACATCCAATCTTTCACATAAGACTCTGAAAACTGTAAAGAAATTTTCCGGATCAAAACCAGTCGCAAAACTCTGACTGCATCCTGGAGCATAGGCATTTGAAAACCCATCAATATCGACACTCAAGTAACAAGCTCTTTTCTTGAGCAAGAAAGGCTCCAGAAATTCTAGAATTTTTAGATGCGCAGGAACTCCAGAATATAGAATTTCATCATAAGAAAGAATATGCGCGTCTTTTGATTGCGCCCACTCAAGATGATATCTGCTATTGCAATGAGATTGGATGCCGATCTCTAGGAAATCAAATTCCACTTTAAGCTCAGACCGGTATCTAGATAGCAGTCTGTAGAAAGGTGTTCCGCTAGTGATATTATCTTTGTGTGGTCTGACATCCAAGTGAGCATCAAAGTTGATAATCAAAGGCTTTTGCTCTTTGTCTGATTTTTTTTGGAACACTTCCAAAAATGCTGCGCCATCAGGATATCCGTAATCATGGCCGCCACCCAAAGTGATGCCCCTTGTTTGTCTTAGTAAATTTTCTAAACATTCTTGAGCGATAAGGTGGCGGTCCGCCAAGGACCCTTCAATTTTCAGATCTCCAAGATCATAGATCTTTGAGTCTATGTTTTTCAAAAGGTGAGGGGTCATCTTGTAGAAATTTTCTCGGATGATCTTAGGCGCGTCTTTTGCTCCAGGTCTGCCCTTGTTATTTAGAATGCCTTCGTCGTCTGGATATCCTAAGACTACAACAGAGTTTTTGAGGTCTGTGACTTCTGTAAGACTTCTCGCAAAATCTCCGAGTCTTAAATCTTGAGGAGTGTCTCTTGTAAAAAATGTTTTGTTGGGAACGAAGTTTTTGAACATATATTATTCCAACATCTTATTTAGATTTTTAAGATTTACCATAAGTCTTTTCTGAAGATCAGGACCTACAGTTTTGAATGTTTTGAGGTTCTTTGCAACTTCTGCAAGTAATCTTCTTCCGTTTTCCGCATCATCCAAGTGGATGATCTCAGGTGCGGGGCCCTTGATCCCTTGATTGTGATAATTCTTAAGAGGAACGGCGAGTCCCATTGTTTTGTAACCAAATTGCGATAGAGCAGTGGCTTCGCAAGATCCACCGTCCATAATTCTCTTTTGGAATTTGAACTTTTGATCTTTGGCTTTTAGGGCTTGCGCTTGCTTTTGGATAAAGAGTGAGAAGTTAGAATCAAACAGCGTTGAGGCATCACCCAATCGAATTACGGGGCCTTCACCTAAAAGTGCTCCAGGCAAAGTTCTTGAAGCTTCAAGGGACACGACCATTGTGTTCATGGGAATCACTTTGGATTTGATCATATGAAGACATCCTACAAATCCCACTTCTTCGGCTCTGGTGAAAACTGCAATGGCGGGGACTTTTAATTTCTTAACGTCAATTAAAGCTCCAATGGCCATCACGCAACCCGCAAGATCATCTGCACACTTTGTATGAACATATCCATTGCTGTATTTAAAACCTTCAAAGTTAAAGGCGCCAAAATAATTTTTTGTTTTGACGGCTTTGTCGTTTAATTCTTTGGTGGTTTCAATTTCGAAAGGAATTCCTTCTCGGTGATTTCCTTTGGTATCTAAATTTCTTATGGTGCCCTTACAAAACTTCTCGGAAGTCACGTCAGAGAAAATTCTTACCAGTTTTCCTTCCATTTGGTGGAAAGGGGCTCCGCCATACCAAGTGGCTTTGTATTTATAGGCGGATATTTTTTCATGAATGATAAAACCTGGATGATCTGTGTGTGCGAAAAATGCAACATGGTCCTTGGACTTTAATTTTTGTGCACTTGAAACGCCGGCGATGATTTGGCCTACGGAGTCTTCAAAGTATGGAATTTTGTTTTCTTTCAAAATGGATTTGATTTCAGCCAATACAAAAGACTCTCTAAATGGAGCAGTTGGTTGGTTAAATAATCTCTCAGTCAGGGTTTGCGTATTCATAAAAATTCCTATACTTTATGTCCATGGCTCACGTTCAGCATTCTAGCGTAATACCGGTTTCAAAAAACGATCTGTTTGATTTTCTATCAGACTATCGCAAACGTCCACGCATTATGCCACCTGACATAAGTTTAGAGCTAACTTCTGTGCCTGGCGAGCTTAAAGCTGGTGTGATCTATGACTTTAAGATCACACGGTATGGTATGAGCTATGCTTTCGCGGTAAATATTGAAAACTGCATTAAAGGCAGCACGATTGTTGAAAAATCCCAAACAAGTTTTTTTGATGAATGGACAAATACCATCCTCTTTGAAGAACACGGGGAGAAGGCTAC
>JANMFM010000219.1:0-3704 GCA_031374125.1 Bdellovibrionales bacterium | reverse complement strand
GGTACATTAGCATTAGGAGCTGAGTACACACCCGTTGAGGGATTGTTTATATTCTTCTCACCCGCTACTCTAAAGGCAACTGTTGTAGGGTATCAACCGTTTGCCAATCGTGGAAACTTTGGTGTTCGAGGCGAGTACATTGACGACAATGGAAAACGATATGCTGGTAGAAACTTTTTGTTTGAGCCTGGAGCAATGTTGGATGTGAATTACAAAAATTGGCTTTAAATCACGCGACTGTGACAATTGCAAAAACCTTAGAAGACAGAATGAAAATGGGAAAAACTGTATACACTCAAAGTTGTGCAGCCTGCCATCAGACAGACGGAGCGGGGATACCGGGAGCATTTCCTCCATTGGCAAAATCTGATTATTTAAATGCTGACAAAAAACGTGCGATTGGAATTGTTAAAAACGGTTTATCTGGAGAAATTACTGTGAATGGAAGCAAATTTAATTCTGTAATGCCATCGCTTGGTTTAAGTGACCAAGATATCGCAAATGTATTAACCTATATTTATAGTTCTTGGGATAACTCTAAAAAAGTTGTAACTCCAGAAGAATCTGCTGCAGTAAAAGTAAGCGCTACAAATGGCGGCGAACACTAAGTTGGTAAAAGAGGCTTCTCTTGAAAACCGTGATTTTTACATTATTGATTTTCCTAGCAAGCTTAGCGAGTTTTGCAAACGAGAATCAATTAGCAAAGGTAAGCGGGGGAAGCCTTAGGCCTTTCTGGCTAGAGCCAGCCAAGGGTTACAAGCTAAAAAAACCAAAGAATGTAAAAGTAAAATCTTTTGAATCTATGAAGTATCAAGTCACAAACAAGGACTTCATAGAATTTCTTAAGGCAAAGCCGGAATGGCAGAAGAGCCAAATCTCAAAATTATTCGCTGACGAGAGCTACCTAAGTCATTTTAAAAATGATTTGGAAATAAAAAATAAATCTAGCCTCGATTCGCCAGTGATATATGTTTCTTGGTTCACAGCCAGTGCGTATTGCGAATGGAAGGGATTAAGGCTACCGACTACAAATGAGTGGGAATATATGGCATTGGCGAATGAAACAAAAAAAGACGCAGGAGAAGATCCAAAATATTTTAAAAGAATTTTAGATTGGTATTCAGCGCCTATGAATGAATCAGAGGTTCCCAATGTTGGATCTATATACCAAAATGTTTACGGCATTTATGATTTGCACGGATTGGTTTGGGAATGGGTAGAAGATTTTAATTCTAATCTGGTTACAGGTGAGAGTCGGGCGGATTCTTCCTTCAATAAAGATTTGTTTTGTGGTGCGGGAAATTTAGCGGCGGGCAATAAAGAAAACTATGCTGCATTTATGAGATTTGCTTTCAGATCTTCATTAAAAGGTAAGTCTGCAATTTGGAATCTAGGCTTTAGATGTGTTAAATAGGAGAATGTATATGTGGAAATTTTTAATGATGATTGTTGTTGCTACTAGCTTGTCGTGTACTCAAAAAGAAAAAAAAGCGTGCTGCGCCAGTGGGCCAGAAGAAGTGAGTCATGGACACCATGGTGATCATAGTGGGTACGATATGACGTCTATGCATCAAAAGCCTGTCACTCATAGTGCAGATTCTTTATACAATGTAAAAACAGTTTGGGAAGACAATAACAATAAACCGGTGGCGCTTTCAGATTTTAAAAACACTCCCTTGCTTGTGACCATGACATATACCAGTTGCGAGTACTCTTGTCCTCTGACCTTAAAAAAATTAGAAGCTATAGAAAAGAAAATAAAAATTGCGAAATATAAGAACTATAAAATTGCAGTTATATCTTTTGACACGGTTCGCGACACTCCTGAAAGATTTAGACAATATATGAAAGAAAAAAATCTGGACCCGAATCGTTATGTATTCCTAAGATCAAAAGACAAATCAAAGATCAGAGAAATAGCTGTGCATCTAGGTATCAACTACAAAGAAGAAAGTGGAAATGAATTTTCACATTCTAACATGATTACGCTTCTTGATAAAAAAGGAGTCATTGCTCAGCAGATCAACGGTATAGGCGGGGACCCAACTGACTTAATAAACAAGTTAGTTCAAATAAAGTAACGAGTATATTGTGTCCATAGAACCCTATAGAATATTTTTTTTCATTGGAACCATAAGCTCCATCGTGGGAATTTCTGTTTGGATGTTTTTCTTTTTCGGGTTAACTGAAACTTACCCGCTCCTAACGCATTCCAATTTAATGTTTTTTGCCTTTCTTTTATCATTTGTAGCTGGATTTTTACTGACAGCAGTTCCTAAAATGTCACAGACGAAGGCCGCAAGCTTACATGAAATGATCTGTTATTCTATTCTGGCTTTCTTGCAATTGATCTTTTCTTTTGCGGCCAAACCAGAGTGGAGCTATCTGATAGCCACACTTCAATTTATATTTTTAATTAGATTCATTCTAATTCGATTTTTCTCGAGAAAGCAAAATCCTCCTTCTGGGTTTATATATGTCCCGGTGGGACTTGCAATGGGCTTCGTTGGCAGTCTCTTTTCATTTTTATACTATTTCTGTTTGCCGGATAAAGCGTTTTTGATTTCTTTTTCAAAATTGTTTCTCTATCAGGGATTTATTTTAAATTTAATTGCAGGTTTAGGCGGACGACTGATCCCCACACTGAGCAGGACTGTAGGCGCCTTAAGTCCTATGGAACCTGGGAGATTGAATAAAGCAAAAAATCTTTTTCCTATCTTGATTCTTAACCTTAGCTTTATAGCTGAGGGTTTTGGAGAAATTAGAATAGGAAATTGTATACGTTTTTTTGTGTTATTATATATTGTCATTAACCACTTTAAAATATTTGCGCCAAAGAACCCCCAAAGCAATTTAGGATTATTTCTAACAGTGTCATCTCTCTTTATCGTCGGTCCCTATTCGCTTATTTCTATTTTTCCGGCATACAAAATTCATTTGCTCCACTTGGTCTACATTGGCGGATTTTCCCTAATGACATACCTTATTTCAGTTCGAGTTATTTTAGCTCACGGTGGTCATAATCTGAGTTACGAATTGAAATCTCACTCGTTGTGGATCATTCCATTATTTTTAATTATAGCCTCTCTGCTCCGGCTGAGTGTTGGGATGGCTGGGAGTGCTACGTTTTATTCTCATGCAATTATAGCGGCATCCTCTTTTTGGATCATGGGAGTATTGGTTTGGTTTTTTTGTATTGGTTGCCGAGCGATTACTTTAAAGAAATAACGTATGAAGTATTCAAAAATTTTAATCATCACGATGATCTTTCTAGCTGTCACCGCAATTACAGGTTTGATTTTTCGCATGCAAATGGCGGGGGTGAAATTAGATCTTTTGCAAGATTTGGATTTGCGGCGAGCGCACTCTCATCTTGGATATTACGGTGTGCTTTTCCCTATGGCGTGGCTGGCACTTGTTAGCGCTAAATGGCAGGTACCGTTATATCGAGGTTTTGTTTTCTATTCACTTATAGTCATTGCAAGTTTTGTAGGATTCTTATGGGAAGGCTATGGCCTACTTTCTATTGTCACATCGACTATTGTTTTAGCTATTTGGATTATTTTTGTCTGGCAAAATCGAACTTTTATAAATTTCACTAAAGGCAATTGGCTCCATTCAATTCCTATTAGCATAATACTTTCTGCGGGTCTTATACCAATAGTAGCTTTGAAATCTGGAGATGGCTCTGGAGTAGCAAGAAA
>JANMFM010000161.1:0-9582 GCA_031374125.1 Bdellovibrionales bacterium | reverse complement strand
TGAAGGAGTCTTGTGAAACTGCATCAATGATGGACTGGGCAACTTTTGGACCGACACCGTCAATCTCTACGAGTTCTTCTAAGTTTGTTTTTAGAAATTTATCTAAGAGTCCAAAGTGATGGGCGAGAATTTTAGCTGTTTGCTCGCCGACGAACCGTATTCCAAGAGCGTATATGAATCTTGATAGACTGGGCTTTCTGCTGCTATCGATGCTTTCGATAATGTTTTGAGCAGATTTTTCGCCTTGTCTTTCTAAACCTAAAACTTCATCAAGTTTAATCTTATAAAGATCTGAGTAGGAGCCAATCAGTTTGTTATCTACAAAACTATCAATAAGTTTGTCTCCGACTTTTTCAATATTCATTGCGCGTTTTGATACAAAATGTTTTAGAGACTCTTTTAATTTAGCATCACAAAGAGGATTAGGGCACCTTAAGACAACTTCGCCTTCGATCTTTGAGGCTTCAGATCCGCACACCGGGCATTCTTTTGGAATAGAATAAGCTTTGCTTTTTTTCTCACGCCTATCTTTTAAAACCTCTACAACTTCAGGAATCACATCACCCGCTCGATGTACGATAACGAAATCTTGCTCTCGGACATCTTTGCGATCAATTTCATCTTGATTATGAAGGGTGGCGTTGGTGATCGTTACTCCTCCAACAACAACAGGCTTCATGATTGCAACCGGAGTGAGGGCGCCGGTTCTTCCTACTTGAATAATGATTTTTTCAATTTGCGTTTCAGCTTGGTCGGGCTCGAACTTTGCAGCATTAGCCCATCTCGGAGATCTTGCGATAAAGCCCAACTCATCTTGGAGTTTGTAGTCGTTTACCTTAACAACGATGCCATCGATTTCGAAGGGTAAAGACTTCCTAAGGTTTTTAATTTTATTATAGTAATCCACGGCGCCATCAACATTATCCACAAGCAAAATCATTTCTTCTGCAACTGTGGGAATTCCCCACTCTCTGAATTTTTTTTGAGTAGAATCTTGAGATTTGAACTGGATTCCTTCAAAAGCTCCAAGCGAGTAACCATAAAATCTCAGAGGCCTTGCGGCTGCAATATTTGGATCGAGTTGTCGGATTGTTCCAGCAGCTGCATTTCGAGGATTGGCAAAAGGAACCTCACCCTCTTCTTGCTGTTCTTCGTTCAATTTTAAAAAGTCTTTTTTCTGCATTAAAACTTCACCGCGAATTTCTACGAGCTTTGGGGGCGTTGATGTTTTTAATTTCATAGGAATAGATTTGATAGTTTTGATATTTGAAAAAACATCTTCGCCGGTTGTTCCATCGCCTCGTGTGAGCGCTCCAACCAATGTTCCATTTTCATAAATTAATTCAATTGCAAGGCCATCCAGTTTGGGTTCGCAAAAATATTCAACGTCTTTTTCCGAAGCTAAAACCTTTTTCACTCTTTTATCGAAAGACAAAATATCTTCTTCAGAATAACTATTCTGCAGCGAAAGCATGGGTTTTCTATGGGCTACTTTTTTGAACTTATCGAGAGCCTGAGCACCGACCCTTTGGGTTGGAGACAATTCTGAAATGATTTGGGGATGGGTTTCTTCGATGTTTTTTAATTCTGCGTAGATCCTATCATATTCGCGGTCTGGAATCGTAGGACGGTCTAGGACATGATAGTTTGTATCATGAGCTTGAATCTCTTCGATGAGCTCGGCGTATCTTTTAGTAAGATTAGGCTGTACCTTTTTCATATATTTCCTGTCAGGCCCCATAAGACTCTAATCCCCTTTAGAAATAAACGAAAAATAAACAAGCAACGCAATGCGCACTGAGATGAATTCCTATTCGGAAAAGGTTACTCTGTCGCCTTGTAATTTGGCTAAAATTTTAGCCGAAAAAAGGACAGCATGGACAAAAAAGAAGTAGAAAAAATCGGGCGCTTATCTCGCCTCAAACTCACTTCCGACGAAGTTGATTTTTACACCAATCATTTATCAATGATTCTTGGGCATTTCGAAGAATTAAGCTCTCTCAAAACGGATGGAATCGAACCTTTAATCACTCCAACAGCACCCACTGCACACATTGCAAAAGATGAAGTCAAAAGAACTATCACAACAGAAGAGATCATCAAGAACGCCCCTGAGAAGAGTGGGAATTTATTTAGAGTTCCGCCTGTTGTAGGAGGAGACTGAGATGAAATTTTTAAATCAAACTTTGCTAGATGTTCGTGATCAAATTCAAAGTGGTAAAGCTAAATCTGTAGATGTTGTTTCGGAATCTTTGGAAAGAATCAAAAAATATGACAAAGATATCAACGCGTTCATTTCGATGAACGATGCGGCAATAAAAAGAGCAGAAGAAATCGATGCGAGAATTAAAAAAGGCGAAAAAGTTGGAAGATTAGCAGGCGTTCCAATTGCTGTGAAAGACATGTACTGCACGAAAGGCCTCAAAACTACAGCCGCTTCAAAAATATTAAATAATTTTATTCCACAATACTCGGCAACGGTAGTTGAGAAACTAGAAAAAGAAGGCGCGGTGATTGTTGGAAAAACAAATTGCGATGAATTTGCAATGGGTTCAAGCAACGAAAACTCTGCCTATGGTGTTGTGCAAAATCCATGGAGGAAGGGCCACGTCGCCGGCGGCTCTAGCGGTGGCGCTGCTGCTGCACAGGCTGCAAGATATGTTTTTGGATCGATGGGAACTGACACGGGTGGATCGATTAGACAGCCGGCTAGCCTTTGTGGGCTTTACGGAATTAAACCTACCTACGGGAGAGTGAGTCGTTATGGAATTATTGCCTATGCCTCCTCTCTAGATCAAGCAGGCCCACTTGCAAGTTCAACAAAAGACGCAGCAGAAATTTTAACTTCTATTGCGGGCTTTGATGAGATGGATTCAACATCTTCATCTGAAGCGGTTCCCGATTTTGCAAAAGAAATTAATACAGACATGACCAATGTAACCATCGGCATCCCAAAAGAATATTTTGGTGATGATTTAAATCCAGAAATTAAATCTGTAGTTTTAAACGCTATTGAAGTTTTAAAATCGCAAGGCGCAAAATTTAAAGAAATATCCCTGCCACATACAAAATTTGCGGTTCCAGTTTATTATCTTGTCGCGACAAGTGAGGCCTCGAGCAACTTATCTCGCTATGATGGGATTCGCTATGGACTCAGAGTTCCTTCTCAAGATTTGAACGAGCTGTATAGCCAAACAAGATCAGATGGTTTTGGAACAGAAGTAAAAAAGAGAATCATGCTTGGGACTTTTGCGCTCTCAAGCGGCTACTATGATGCTTACTACAAAAAAGCATCACAAGTGAGAAGAATCATTTTAAATGATTTCTTAAAAGCATTCACAGGTTGTGATGCGATCATTTGCCCGGTGACTACATCAACCGCATTTAAAGTTGGTGAAAGAATCAAAGATACTATCTCAATGTACTACAATGATATCTTCACAACTTCTACAAACCTTGCGGGACTTCCAGGAATGAGCATTCCAGGAGGATTATCAAAAGAGGGTCTTCCAATTGGTGTGCAAATTATGGCTCCGCACTTTAAAGAACAAACAATCTTTAATATTTCTCAAGCACTTGAAAATAATCTCAAGGTGGATTTAAAAATGAAAGGCGGGATGGTCGATGGCATATAGTGATTACGAAACAGTCATAGGTTTAGAAATCCACGCGCAGTTTTCAGTGAATTCAAAATTATTTTGTAGATGTTCTGCGAGCTACGGCGGTGGTGACAATGAAAATACTTGCCCGGTTTGCACAGGGATGCCTGGCGCGCTACCCGTTTTGAATGAAAAAGTTGTCGAGTTCGCCGTGAAAACAGGACTTGCGCTCAATTGCAAAGTGAATCAAAAGTCAGTTTTCTCAAGAAAAAATTATTTCTATCCAGATTTACCTAAAGGATACCAGATTTCTCAATTCGATGAACCTGTTTGCGGAAACGGTCACATCGAAATCTTGCTAGATGGTGAGAAAAAGAAAATTGGTATCACGAGGGCGCACATAGAAGAGGATGCGGGAAAATCCACGCATCATGGGGAATTCACTTTAGTGAATCTAAACAGGAGCTCGGTTCCTCTTTTGGAAATTGTATCTGAGCCAGATATGCGATCTCCGCAAGAAGCCGCAGAATATGCAAGGACAGTTAGATCTGTTTTAAGATACCTAGGTGTATGTGACGGAAATCTAGAAGAAGGTTCGATGAGATGCGATTGCAACGTGAGCGTTCGTAAAAAAGGCGAAACAAAATTAGGAACAAGAACAGAATTAAAAAACATCAACTCCTTCAGATTTATCGAAAAAGCCATTCAGTATGAAATCGAAAGACAAATCGATTCGATTGAAGCAGGGCAAGCAATTGTTCAAGAAACAAGATTGTACGATTCTACTAAAAACAAAACGTTTTCAATGAGATCTAAGGAAGAAGCTCACGATTATAGATATTTTCCAGAGCCAGATTTAATCCCGTTAAAATTTGATGAAGCGTACATAGCAAAAATCAAAACGAGTCTGCCAGAACTACCAAACCAAAGATCAGCAAGATTCCAAAAAGACTATTCTCTCCCGGAATATGATGCCCTGATCTTAACAATCGAAAAAGAAATGGCAGATTACTATGAGACAGTTGTCAAAACTTGCGGGAATGCGAAATTAGCATCGAACTGGATTATGTCTGAGCTTTTAAGAGAATTGAATAACTCTAAAAAAGAAATTTCAGATTGCCCGATTAAACCAGAAGCGCTTGGTGAAATGATTATGATGATAGATAAAGGAACAATTTCTGGAAAAATTGCTAAAACAGTTTTTGCCGAAATGTTTACTTCGGGAAAATCTCCAAAAGACATCGTAGCTAGCCAGGGCTTAACGCAGATCACAGACACCTCTGCGATTGAAAAAATCATTGATGAAGTGATGACGGCTAATCCAAATCAACTGAATGACTATAGATCTGGAAAAGATAAGCTCTTTGGTTTCTTTGTGGGTCAAGCCATGAAGGCGTCAAAAGGCCAAGCAAGCCCTGAGGTGTTGAACGATCTCCTTAAGAAAAAACTGAAAGGATAATTAATGAAATCTGGAGGAGTGAGTCCGGTGAAAAAAGTATTTATCGCATTTGTAGTTTTAATGATACTGGCGATATCTGCTCTGGCTATTGCCCCCCTATTCATTGATATCAACAAAAAAATAAAACCTATTTTGGTAGATGCGCTAGAAAAAAATCTAGCTGCAAAAGTCACTATGGGTGACATTTCTCTCAGTTTATTTGGTAAAGTGAGTCTTGAGATTGATACTCTTAAAATCATTAAGGACAAAATTACAGTTGATGTCACAGATCTCAGTCTTGTGATGCCATATTCTATCTTAAGAAAAAATCCAACAGAATGGGCCAAAAAAATAAAAATAGCAATTCTAGCAGACGAAATATCTGTTAATAACAGACAGCTAGTAATAAACAAATTCAAGTCCGATCTTTTAAAAGAAGAATCCGTGGTGAAACTAAAGAACACAGAGTTCGATATATTTGAAGGCAAGGGAAAGAGTTTCTTAGAAATGGACTTCACGCAAAATCTTAAAGCCATTTTTGAATTTGAAGTGAAAAATGGAGTTTGGCCGGTTGAAAAAATCAAAGGTGAACTCGAAAAGAAAACGGCAAGTATTCCGCAAGCAAAAAGAATGATCGAAGACATTGATATAGATGAAAAATTTGAAACGCTAAAAGGCAAAATTCTTTTGCAAAACGGAATTACGAATATCCAAGAACTATTTATGGATATTCCAGAGAGTAAGGTCGAAGTTCGAGCGTCAGGCATCATTAACACAAAGAATGCATTGAAAATCGATGGAAACTTCATACTCCCATTAGACAACGTTCCTGGCGAACTAAGGTCTTCAGACGGACGTGGAAAGATTCCTTTCGATGTGATTGGGACAATAGATAATCCAAAAATCAACTGGGAAAAAATGATTGAGTTGGTTGTCCGCGCTTATACAAAGGATGAAGGTAAAAAAATCATCAAAAAAGAAGTGAACAAACTAAAAGAAAAATTGATGAAAGATGAAAAGCTTAAAGAGCTAATAAAAGGAATTAAGTTTTGAGAGTTGCAGCGATTGATCTTGGATCAAATTCATTTTTATGCCTAATTGCCGAAAAAGACAAAGATGGAAAGATCAAAGAAATTTACGACACCATCGAATTTGTAAAGCTTGGCGAAGGTGTTCACAAGAACAAGGCATTCTCAGAGGGAGCCCTAGAGAGAGCGGAGCTTGCGTTTCAAAAGTTTCAAAAACAGATAGAAAAATATAAAGTAGAAAAAATTGCTTCGGTAGCGACAAGTGCCGCGAGAGATGTCAGCAACAAAGATAAATTTTTTGATCTTGGTAAAAAATACGAAATTCCAATAGAAATCATTAGTGGAGAAAACGAAGGTGACTACACATATCTAGGAGTTCTTTCTGGTAGGCCAAAGGAACCTAATTTTTCTGTTCTCGACATTGGCGGTGGATCTACAGAAATTGCTTATCGGTCAAACGGTTCGCTGACAGCGAAAAGCTTTAATGTGGGTTGCGTGAGGTTGACGGAACTTTTCTTGAAATCAAGCCCTGAAAAGGATTTTGAAATCTTAGAATTTAGAAATTACTTAAAAGAAAAAATGCCATCCATGGATTTTGGAAATCTTGAAATGGTAGCTGTTGCGGGGACTCCGACTACCCTAGCAAGTTTGCACTTGAAAAAAGATTTTGATCCAAGCGTGATTGATAATTTTCAATTAACAAAAACGCATATAAAAGATTTAATCCAAAAACTTTATGTACTAACTATTGAAGAAAGAAAAAAACTCACAGGAATTGATGCGCCAAGAGCCGATGTCATAATGGCGGGCGCATTGATTCTTGAACATGTGATGGAAATCTGTAAACTGGATTCAGTAACCGTTTCGTGTCGTGGAGTTAGATATGGTTTGGCTTATAAAATGTTAGGATGTAATTGAATGAAAATTTTTTTAACCTCAGTATTTATGTTTTTATCATTCTTAAGCTTGGCAAAAGCCCAGTTCATTGAGGAGCCGAAATGCGAAATGATATTAAAAGCTCAGTTTAAAAAAGCAAAACTAAAGATTTGCGACAAAACCCTAGACGTTGAGATAGCAGACAATGACGTGTTAAGAGCCTTTGGACTAATGTGCAGAGAGAGCCTTGGTGAAAACAATGGGATGATCTTTGTTTTTGAAAGCGAAAGAACTTTGTCATTTTGGATGAAGAATACAAAGCTCCCACTTAGCATTGGATATTTAGACAAAAATAAAACACTTATAGATACTTACGACCTCGAGCCCTTCAGTGAAAAACCCGTTTTAAGTTCAAAGCCTGTGGTCTACGCCATTGAAACCAACAGAGGTTGGTTTAAGAAAAACAAAATCAAAGCGGGTTGCAAGTTTGATTTTGTGACCAAAGGGCAGTAGTAAAACTTCACCTCGGACCTTGACGTCAGGCTAACTAGACCCATCTGAAAAAAAATCTTTTGAGAATTCTGTAAATAGTGCTTAAATAAAATATAGCAGGGTGACGATATATATTCGTAAGAATTGCGCAAAACATAAAAAGCAACAAGGAAGATTTACCCATGAAACTAAAATTATTATCTCTACTACTAATCCTCGGGTTAATGGTTAACACCACTGGATGTACTTCATCTAACGATGAGTCCACAGATGTTGAAGCAGCAGATGCAGACTCTCAATTAGAGGGCGAAGAAACTGCTGATGCGAGTGCAGAAGAAGGCTCTGAAGAAGTCAGCGAAGAGTCGGCTGAAGGTGAAGAAGTAGTTGAAGAGGGCGATGACTTTGCTGCCGATGAAGAAGTTGTTGCTGATACAGGTGAAGAAGAAGTTGTAGAAGAAGGCGCGGCTGAAGAAAGCGCTCCATCTACTGATGTTGCAACAGAAGAACTTCCTGCGGATACAATGGAAGAGGGTTCGGCTATCGTTGCTGAAGACGGAACTACAACTGAAGGTACAGAATTGGCTGATGGTTCAGTGAGCGATTCTGCTCCAACCGAAGAAGCTTCATTTGATAACTCCGCTTCAGAAACCCCAACAGACACTGCTGCTGCCGAAACTTCGTCTTACGAAGAAGCTCCTAAATTTATTCCAGTAAAAAAGATCGCAGATGCCCCCTTCAACAAAAACGGATTACTTTTAAATACAGTATATATTGCAAGACCAGGTGATGACTTGTCGGGAATCAGTCAAAAGATTTTTGGTAATGATCAAACTGCGGTACTAACACAAGCTAATCCTAATCTTTCTAACGGCGTAAAAGTTGGTGACAAAATTTATTACAATTCACCAAAAAGACCTCAGGATGCCGAGAGAATGATGACTTATTATGAAGATAACGGACTCGCTCCAACATCATACGTAGCTAAATCTGGCGATAATATCAGAGTGATTTCTAAAAATTTATTGGGCGACCAAGGTTCTTGGAAAGAAGTTTGGGCGACAAACATGGCAGTAGACTCAAAAGACGAACTTGCAGAGGGTACAGAGTTAAGGTACTGGCCAGAGGGTTCGGCAGTTGCGCCAACAATGGCCGAAACTGCTCCACCAGTAGCGCCAGAGACTCCGCAAATGCCTGAGCCGACTCCAGAAGCGCCGGTTGCAGCTAACGATCCAGCGGCTCCACAAGACGATTTTGCGTTACCAGACGACATGGCAAATTCAGGTGCAGCAGCAGGAACTGTAGCAGTAGAACCGCCGCCTCCACCGCCACCAGCAGCTCCGGCTCCACAAAAGTCTGTGGCTTCTAATGATGAGAAAGACTTAACGTTCATGTTATCCGCAGGTGGATTGTTACTTGTGGGCGTAGGAGTTCTCCTTGGAATTATAAGAAAAGGTAGATCTCGTAAAATGAGCATGAACACTCACACACAAATTTAATTTAGATTAAGTTTAAATATAGCCGAAGAAACCCAAGTTAAAAGCCTTACTATTACCCACACCTCGTTAAAAGATGTGGGTAATAGTAAGGGTTAAAAGCTTGGGTATTTTATTTACTGATCGATGTGGATGTGGATTACACAATAAGTTCCGAATTGCACAATATTGTGAACTCCCGGCCAGATCCAGCGAATCCATGAGAGTTATGAGACCTATAGAAATGTGTATGGAATTAAAGCATCAACTTGGCCAATATTTTAGATGTTCAGAAGTACTCTTAGAAAAGTCTTCTCTAAAGCAGACTTTTCTAAGTAGGAAACTACTTTCTTATTTTAAAATTATACAGCTTTCTTGAAAATAGTCTCAAGAATAGATCTTCTGTTCTCTCGAGAAGATTCTACGAAATACATCAAGTCATCGATCAATTGTACATCTCTGTTATTGAAGGGCATAAAGGCAAGTCCTACGCCATTTTCGTTTTTCCAAACGATATTAGCTTGAATTTTTCTTCTTCTTCCGCTCACCCGACCAGGCACATGCCACCGACGCGCTTGGCATGGACAGGGTCCTGCTCGACGGACGACCTGCCTTCGTCAGCAAAAAGTCTGAAACTCTTAATTCTCTCCTTATCTCCCTTTGTATATTTATTTTTC
>JANMFM010000160.1:0-1954 GCA_031374125.1 Bdellovibrionales bacterium | reverse complement strand
GCAAACCAAAGTAGCTGATTCGAAGAAGACGATGAAGCGCTACTACATCGAAGAAGAAGAGAAGTCGCTGGCGGCTGATCCGGTAACGGCTTATCTCACTAAAGATGAACTAATAAAAATGGCCGATCGCACACGCAAAGCGATGGAGAAAGCCGCGAAGGAATTAGAATTTATGGAGGCTGCTCGCTTGCGCGATGAATACATGGCGATTCAGAAATTGATTGAATCGAAATAAACCACGGCCGAAGCCTTGGCTATTTTTCTTCTTAGAGGGGTGATTTTTCGGTCTGTGAGGACACCATAGTCGTTAACTTAAGCTATGATTGAATAGAGATTTTGGTAGTGTGTTCGTTTTCCAACTGGTGCCTCACAGACGGTATTCTCTATTAATGGTATAAAAATTTCTTCAAGCCATTTGGACACTTTCACCTTTTGTAAAACGACCAATCTAAGCGTATTTGAAAAGTTTAAGCATCTTTTAAAAAACTTTAAAATGCTTATACCTTTTTCGTGGGTCTGCTCGTAGAGATAATGATTACAACTCTGGAATAGCCTCCAATTGAGAAGTACCCAAAGCAGTTTTGCAAGTAGTTGACATTCCATTCGCTCGGTTTTCATTCTCTTTATTTTATGTATTTCGAAAGTTGACTTCCAAGTTTTAAAGACTAATTCGATTTGCCAGCGCAAGTAGTATGTTTTTCTTATCTTTTCAATAGGAAGAATCGCTCTATTCACATTGGTAATGAAAGTATTGTAGCGGCATCGTATTTTATGTTCTTGAGAAAGTCCTACACCATGTTTTTTAGCTGAACATTCCGCGTTTTTCAATCTCTTTCTGTATTCCGAATCAGGTACACGTTCTATTACCAATCTGCATTCAATGAGGTCTCGCTCATAAATGAGTACATCTATATCTAAATTACAAGAACCCGTCTTACTGAATTTTCTGTTGATCATTTTCCATGTGATTAGCTTCTTATCAGAAGTATAAATATTTAATTGAGGTGGTATCCGATTTAAAAAACTAGCTCCTCGTTCAATGATTGTTTTAAGATATATTGGCGTTACGTATCCTAAATCTCTAATGTATAATTCTCCTGTTTTTATGGAATCAATCGTTTGCTTAGAATCTTGCTGATCATTTCTTTTTGTAGTAGTGAGTTCAAGCGTTTCCCAATTGCCACTCACTAAATCATATTCATACTGCAAATTCATTAACCCATTGGTTTTACTGAAATTCCCAAATCCAGGATAATCATTATAGTAAATACTGGGCAATGAAAATTTGCTTGAATCTTTGATATTTACCGCTAAGAAATGTTGATCAAGCTCTATGTTTGAACCTACCGAAAACCGTTTTGAGAGCTGGTACTTGACTAGTCCTTTAAGAAAAGCAACGCCTTCTTTAGTGAACCTTTTATGAAGAGCCTCTTTGCTGATGTCAATAGAAAACTGCTGGTTCAAATCCGCTGCAATATCGGGCAGACTTGTGTTTGCTTGGTTGTTAAAAGAGAACATAAGCGTATTTACAAAACCATAGGCTGATAGTTTTCTTGATCGTTTAACAAATCCTGTCTCTCTGGCCAGTGTATCAACCACCCTTTCAGAAAAATTGTCAGCAATGGAGGTTTTTAAATAGTCACAGTATTTTCCTATGAATGATTTTTTGTCGATTTGTAAGCTGTTTCTACTCTAAATGGGTAAATTTGAAAATCAAAAAAAGGCGGACTGAAAAACATAAAAACCGTCTTTTAAAAATGAAATATATGGGAAGAAAACTTTGATAGTTATCCATAGTGGGATAACTGCCTCCTGTCAAAACCCATCCCTTAAGTTAACGACTATGGTGATGACACGAACCATTGCTGAAACACGAACCATAGCTGAGATCATATACTCTTTGGGCGAGGGATAGAAGCGATTACCCCGCAGTGGTGCGCCTCGCACCACGAGG
>JANMFM010000149.1:0-5006 GCA_031374125.1 Bdellovibrionales bacterium | reverse complement strand
CGTAAATATTTCCATAGTTGTCCTTCGTCACGGAAATCCTTCTATCAAGGTTCCGTAGTTAGGCCAACCGTCTTGTTCAATAACTATTTAAGGCACTGTCTAATGTGAGGGGCTCAGGCCATATCCTTAAATTCATGATTATATGACGTTCATGTGAGCAGGAGATTAGAAACACTCCAAAACAAAATATGGCGATGACTTAAATCCCTTAAAATGACGTTCATGAGGAACGTATCGAATTCTTAGTAAATAGATTGATTCTATAACAACAATCTAATAAATAGATCAGTATGGAATATAATTACTTAAAGGCCTTTTTTGAAGTCGCTAAGCAACGGAATTTTACTAAGGCAGCTGAGACCTTAAATATTGCTCAGTCAGCGGTGAGCAGACAAATTAGCCTTCTCGAGTACAGCCTTAAAAAACAGCTCATTATTAGATCTTCAAGAAAAGTAGTTTTAACTCCAGAGGGTGAAGCTCCATCTTTTTAAATAAGAGATTATTTCTTTTGGCTTAGAAGTAGCAACCATTCTGCTGAATTCAATTCCGTTTACTTGAGTTTGCAAGTATTGCTTGTCTTCACCTAAATTAAATGAGTCTGGGCAAGGCTTATTGTTTCCACCCCAAACTACCTTGATTTTAGATTTTCCGTTATTCGAACAAAGAATAGCCCAATCCGTTTGATCTTTGTCTGCAAATTTACCTTTTGCCCAACCAGTTGAAACGCTCATTCCTGGCACAACAGGGATCAAACATTTTTCTTTATCTAACTCCGTAAGAACCAATTTTGGGAATTCCTTAACTTCACTTGGCTTCATATACTTAATTAATTTTGCTGCACTTTTAAAATCCTTTACCATTTCTTCATGTTCGGATTCGGTATATGCAAAGCTAGACGATGCGTATATTAAAACCAATAATACGAGGATATTTTTCATAACTGTTCTCCATTAATAATTTATTGTTCATTCACTTCATTAGGAGGTCAAGAATCTAATTTCAATAACTGAATATATGAAATGACTGACTAAGATCGAGTGTTAATATCTGTTAGCTTTCGTACACGTTTGGCGACATAAAAATGTTAATACAAATTCCAGCGAAAATAATCTCGAACCCCACGACTCAACAAAAGAATTGGTTTCCAAACCTTCGTCGATAAACGTAAGCAATACATGCGAAAAAAAAATAACATGTTACAATGACTCACAGGGAGTTTTCATGAAGAAATTATTTTTAGTTCTACTTACAATTTCATTAGTCTCTTGCAAGTCGGAAGAGCAACCTCAAGAAACAAATTCAGAAATAATTCCTTTATCTGAAGCCACACTCGCAGAAGCTACAACAAGTATTTATCAGAATGATTTGGGCAAGCTAAAAAAGGTTTTAAAAACCAATCCAGATTTACTTGATCAGTGGATTTATTTTGAGAACGATAAAAATTCTAGACACACATTGCTACAATTAGCTGCATGGATATATCGTCCAGAGATATTTTCATTCTTACTAGATATAGGAGCGAACTACTACAAAGATTGGGATGCATCAACTTCGGAATTCGCAGCCCGGGCTAAAAAGGGTGATGCTATTTTAAAAATTATTTATGACAGAGGCTTCGAGCTAAAGGTTCTTGGCAAATGGGGCTTTAATGCTTTAAATTTCGCAGTAATAAATGATGATCCCGCTGCTGTAGAGTTTTTATTAAATCATGGCTTTTCCGTAAATGATATTGGAGTAGATAGGTATCCCATACACCATGCAGCTGCATCTTCTACTGAAAAAGCGATTCCAATTTTAATAAAGTACGGATCTGATCCAAATCAAAATATTTCTCAGAACCAACACACTCCGCTGTATGAAGTTTTAAGGCGTTCTTTTTATGCAGATTATACACGTGCATACAATGACAAAAATACTTTGAAACAGCTACTTTCATATGGGGCAAATCCTAATTTTGTAATAAATGATAATGGATGGTACAGCGCCTTACATATAATGTTAGATAAATATAAAAAATGTCAGGTATCGGATAACAAAGTAGATTTAGACTGTACAAATAGATTACTGGCATACATAGATCTACTTCTAGAAGCAGGTGCCGATATAAATGCTTTTATAATTAAGGGTCCATATGAGAGGTTGTGTCATACGCCACTTGATAGTGAATATGGCTCTTATTTTAATTTTAACCCAGAGAAAAAGTTAGTTTTAGAATACCTTATACAAAAGGGTGCAAAATTTGGTAGAAAAATAACCACAAATGGCGTAGATAGCTGCATCCTGTCTGATGAACCTAGTCGGATTTAATTACCATCGGTTACTAGAGAATAATCCAAACTAAACATAAGTAAAGTACTGGCTTCGTACAAAATGAAGATCCCGTAGCCACCAAATGTTGCAGCCAATGCTACTCCGGAAAAGAAATAATTACAATTAGCGGTAACAACTGGTGGCAGTCCACCTCGAGTGAATAAACAATTTCGTATTTAAATCAAATTCATTTCATTTGAAGTCTGTATTGAAAAAATCTTCATGGTTTTATCTTGGCCTAGATTTCGCTATACAGACCCATGGAGGCTGACAGATGAAGTTCGTGATTAAGAGGATTTATTTCTCATTACTTATTTTTTGTATGATGGGTTGTGATGCCCAGTCATCAAAAAATGTTTCAGATAAAATGAGCGATAATCATCAATCATTTGTGAAAGCCCTATACTCAGAGCCTCTAACTTTTGATCCGATCAAAATGAACGATACAGCGTCTCTTGTGTTTTCAAATCTTATAAATGAAGGTCTTTTGAAATTCTCTCCATATATGGAGCTAATGCCAGCTTTGGCGGAATCTTGGAGCACTGATGAGACGGGTAAAAATATAACATTTAAACTCAGATCAGATGCTTTTTTTCATAACGGCGAAAAAGTTAAGGCAACGGATGTTGTGTCTTCATTCACAAGAGCGCTATCTAAAGAAAGCACTGTCTTTAAATATTATGACTGCATCGAAGGTGCTGAAGAATATCAATCTGGAAAGACTAAATCTGTAAAAGGCCTTAAGGCTCTTGATGAGAAAACTGTTTTGATTACGCTCAAGTATCCATTTCCTCCATTTTTGTCAGTTCTTGCAGGAAGTACGGCTAAGATCTTGCCTCAGGCTCCAGTTGAAAAACCTGACTTCTTTAAATCTCCAATCGGTGCTGGTCCATATAAGTATGGGTCTATATCTAAGGATAAAATCAAAACAGATATAATACTTCAGAGATTTGAAAAATATTACGCTGAAGTAAAAATGCCCAAGATTATTCTACGAGCTCTAGATGAAAATATCGCACACAAACAGGCAGAGATGGGCGAGATACATGATCTTGCAAACTTCCCAATGATGGGTACGGAAGAAATTTTTAAAGTGGGTAAAAAAATTGATTCACCGGCTGCATGGACTTGGATTATTGGAATGAACACAAGACTTTCTCCTTTTAAAAATAGAAATACACGTATTGCCTTTAGACAAAGTGTTGACTCTGAAGCTTTTCGTAAAGAATTTTACCCTGATGCAGTTCCTGCCTTCGGGTACGTACCACCAGGAATGCCTGGATATATAGATAAACCACAATCACCTCAAAAGATCAGCACAGCTATTCCTAAGGAAAAAATTAAAATTCTTTTTCCAAATTCTTTAGCAAAAGAAAAGGAAATGAGAGCATTTCTTGAAAAAAATCTTAGAGACAAAGGATGGAATGTTGAGTTTGTAGCAGCAGATTGGAAAACTCTAATGGAGGGCTATAATAACAAGACTCTTCAGGGCTTCTTGGTTGCAATGAACATAGATTATCCAGATACAGAATTTTTAGCCCGTAATTTTGAGTCCAAGAACTCTGACAATTTTAGCGGGCTGAATGATTCAGAGCTTGATTTTGTTTTACATAAAGCTCGTACAACACAAGATCGTATTGAAAGAGGAAGCCTTTATAGCAAGGCCATAGACATAATCAACGATGCAGCCGTCTCTGTAAATCTCTTTCATCCAAGATCTCATTATTGGGTTAGTGAATGTGTATCTGGTTTTGAGCCAAACTTACTATCTGATGTTTATATCGACTATACGAAGGTTTCCTTAGACAAAGATTGCAAGAGCCCTCGTGGAAGGAAAGCACGATGAAATCAACTGCTCTTGCCACATATATAAATCATAAATTGCGACTTTATCAGTACGGTATCCCGCTGGCATCAGCGATTGTTATATCTTTATTAACAGCAGCTATTCTTTTACTTGTCCGTATTACTTTTGACCAAGCTACATTAAAAAATATTACCCCTCATATTTCAACTCTTGTAGAAACTCAAGATCGCCCAGAGCTTGTGAGGCTTATTAGATCAATTGCAGAAGAAAGAAAATCTGAAATTACTCTTATACGCCATGGAAAAGTAATGGTTTCATCGAAGGATCTTTCTTCTTTTGATAGAGAGTATGAAAAACCAGAAGCTCTTTTTGATTTCAATGGGATCCAAATTTCTAGTAAAAATATCTTGAGTCAAAGATCAGTTTTGCGCCCCAATGGACCTGCTAAGGAATCTACCTATATGCAAAACCGCACATAGGGAACTCCTAAAAATATTCAAGGCCTCCGCTACTTATGCGCATATAGCGACTTACTTACTTTCGCAAAGATTTATAGTGACGCTCTAACCTCGTCTGCGTGGCGTTCCGCTCCCACCTTCTGGCCTTCGCTCTGGGAGTATCCGTTCGTTGAATATACGTCTAATCCTTTAAATTTACCGCTGACCCCGGATCCTATCGACTCTCGAGCTTTAGTGCTCTGCTTTATTTCACGGTCCACTCGAAGCAAAATATTCTCTCACCTAACTGGTACAATTAATTTACGACATACGTGACAGCATATCCGATCAATATGACTACTTATAAAGCCATTATGATTTGCGTGGTTCCAATTTTGGCCACCTCCACCATTATTTTAACCAAACAAAATGAGAGCTCAGCCACAAAGTGG
>JANMFM010000090.1:0-19514 GCA_031374125.1 Bdellovibrionales bacterium | reverse complement strand
GTCATTATTTCCTTCGGACCTCATCTCCTCAAGCAATAGCTCAACCAGCCCGTGCTCTTCAAAACCTTCTAAGGCTTCGCGCTTAGTCTCGTCCATACCACAAGTCGGTGCATATAGAACAGCCTCCTCGCTTTTGGCATGAGCTTTTACCAGCGGCGCTAAGGATTCAAAAATTTCTAATTTATCTTCCAAGCTTGTATTTTTTTTAAGACCTTTTTTATAAAGTTCTTTTAATTTTTTATGATCAACCTTCATTTCAGATATAAGTTCATGCTTCATGAAAAACCTCCAAAGCGCATAATGATTTACTCTTTATAGAGTAATATGTACCGCAGCAATAGGTATGCCGGGTTAGGAACCGATAAAACTTCAATACTTTTTACTCTTTGAGGCAAATTAGGATTTTGTTTGCGGAATTAAGAGACTAAATTCTTTTTGATGCGAATCGCGCAATTTCTGAAATCAACGTCAGTCTATTCACAGGCTTTGTCATATGTTCAGTATAACCTGCTTTTAGACAACGATCTCTTTCTTCTTTTAGAGCATGGGCCGTTAAAGCAATGATGGGCCCCACATATCCTTTGTTTCTAAGTTCGCTGGTCGCTTGATAGCCATCCATCTTAGGCATTTGTATATCCATAAGAACAATATTGTAATCACCTTCAAGAGTTTTTTGAACACCTTCAACCCCATTATCTGCAATGTCGACATGAGCACCTGCATGGGTTAAGAAGTATGTAATTATGTCTTGGTTATCTTCTGAGTCTTCAACTAAAAGAATTTTAAGTCCTTCCAGCTGGCTTTCTGTACTTTGAAAAGTAGATTTTTTGGTTTCCATCTGATCCTTTGGAAGATTATTGATAAATTTCACATCTTCTATATTTTCAGTATTTATCTTAAGCAAAAATGTGGATCCCAGGGATTCACGATTACCACCTTTTTCTTCGAAAGTTAAATCACCATTCAAAGCTCTAGCTAACTTTCGCGATAAAAAAAGACTTAAACCAGTTCCACCAAAAACTCACCAAAAAATAGTGTGAATATTTTCGTCAAAATTTTTAAAGTTTTCTAAACATTTAAAAATACTAAGTAATATTAAGGTTTTCTTATATAGATAATTTTAATTGTGACGAAATCTAAATAATCTCGATGAGAGAAGAGACAGAACCTGTCTCAAAATAAAAAGGATTATTAATTTCATCGACTTTTCTTTAAAAGACACAAAATCCCAAATTTTCAGTCCATTAGAGAGTCTCTGGGATCCCAAGAAGAGATTTGTTATCAAACCTTTTGATTTTGAAGCTTTAAAACGATAGTGTTTTAGAGATTGAAAAAATCAAAACTTAATCTAAAAAATCTTAAGGCTATTAAAGCTTTAGTTGTCGATGTGGATGGCATTTTAACCGATGGCAATATTTGGTGGCATTCTCCTGGCGAATGGCGTCGAAACTTCAATATATATGATGGTTTTGGGATCAGAGAACTTGTAAAAGAAGGCTTTATTGTCGCCATGATTACAGGCTCAAACGCGCAAGATATTAGAGAACGTAAAGAAAAGCTGAACATCCATTATCTCTACGAAGGAATCGAAGACAAGATCCCTTCCTTCGAAGATTTTTTAAAGAAAACCAACTTAAAAGCAAATGAAGTGGCTTATATCGGTGATGATTTGCCAGATGTTCCTGTTTTAAAAAGAGTGGGATTCGCTGCATCAGTTCCGACGGCAATGCCCGAAGCCAAGAAAGTTGCCATGTACATCACTAAAAAAGATGGCGGCAAAGGTGCCGTTAGAGAACTTTGTGATATATTAATAGCTGCAAAAAACTCACCACCACGGAAAACTGCACGGAAAAGGAAAAAATAATGAGCGATTTTAAACCACTTAAAAATTTAGTCGAAATGAAATTTGGTTCCCAAAAATTCACATGGGGAGATGGCAAAAACTTTGTTCTCTTTGCAGGGCCGGATATCGTTGAAGATCAAGGTATGGTTCTAGAGGTTGCACAAGAATTAAAGAAAATCACGACAGAACTTCAAATTCCATGGATCTTAAAATGCTCTTTCGATAAGGCCAACAGACAAAGTGGAGATAAGTTTCGTGGTCATGGCATGAAAGAAGGCTTAAAGATTTTAAATGAGATCAAAAAGAAAGTAGACGTTCCATTCTTAACGGATGTTCACGAAACGATTCAAATGGAAGCCGTCGCGGAAGTTGCGGATGTGATTCAAATTCCTGCATTCTTATCACGACAAACAGACTTAATCATCGCTGCCGCAAAAACTGGAAAAGTTCTTCATATGAAGAAAGGTCAGTTCTTGGCTCCATGGGATATGAAGAGTGTAGCTAAAAAAGCTGTCGACGCTGGCAATAACAAAGTTCTCTTGTGCGAAAGAGGTACAACCTTCGGCTACAACAGACTCATCAACGATATGACTGGCTTAGTAGAAATGAGAAACCTAGGCTTTCCGGTGATTATGGATTGCACTCACTCCACCCAACTCCCCGGCGCCCAAGGCGACTCAAGTGGTGGCAGAAGAGAGATGTCATGGGCACTGGCCAGAGCCGCGGTTGCCGTGGGAATTGATGGGCTATTCTTCGAAACCCATCCAAACCCAGACGAAGCCCTCTGTGACGGACCCACTTCGATTGCTCTAAAAAACATGAAGGGTATGCTCGCTAATCTCAAAAAGATCAACCAAACTCATCAAGACTAACAAGCTATTCGGAATTAGACAAATGCTAACTACGGAGCGGAATTTTCTATTGGAGGAAGATCCACGGGGTTAACTTTATCCGTTGTCATCTTGGCTTTAGAATAAAGCACGGTCCAGGCAATAGCTGCTACGATTAAAATCAATGCGGCTATTGTTAGAACTTTCTTATGTGTCTTCGGGTTAGTCTTATTTTGATTTTTACCAGTGAATGATTTTTCTGAACCATAAGACATACTTACTCCTTAGAATTTAAACTTCTTCTTTAGTGCGTCTTTTAAAGGATTGCCGCTGCCTTCTCCACCACCAGCACTTTTTTGCTTAGTGATTTCACCTTTGGCTTTGTCGACTTCACCTTGAAGATCTTTTGTTTTTCCACCGATTTCGGCATTGAATTTGTTTTTTACTTTATCAAATTCCTGAGTGAGTTTAGCTCTCTCGCCTTTAATGCGGTCTTGAACAAAGTTTTCGATTTCTTTTCTCTTCTTGTCGATCTCAGCTTGGATTTCTTTCTTAAACCCATCTGCAAGCTCAGAACCTAGATTCGAGTTAAGACTCGTATCAAAATTTGCAAATGACCCTTCAAACGAAGCGTTGAGTACAATTTCAGGAAGTCCTGCAACCACTCTATTGAAAATATTTTTTACAAATTCCTTTTTAGCATCCACTTCAAATTGATTTTTCTTGAAAACATTCTGAAGAGCTAAGCTGATATTTTCATTTTCAATCACACCACCAAAACTTGCCGCCGGCGTAGATTGCAAGAGATTGAACTTAAGATCTGAGCTATCAATCATCTTCATGCCTTTAAGTGGATAAGAGCCCACCTTAAAGTTGAATGATTCCTTAGGAATATCTCTTGTGTGATCGACGGTGATATTCCCATTGAACCCATAGATTTGTTGCTTCGGAAAATCCCCTTCCAACTTAAGAACTGCTGGTTTTCCAATAACTCTCGGGCTGGTTGTCACATTGGTCAATTCGCCTTTGATATTTCCACTAAATTCACTCGTATTCGCCTGAGAACTTATCGTTGCCTTCTTAAGCCAGAATGCAGGATATCCTTTTGTGATGGGAAATAGAACATTCTGACCACTGCCTCTCTTCGGAGGAACTAGATCCTGAGAGGACTCTTTCTTTTTGTTCGGCATATATTCACGAGCAACTGCCACATACTTTTCCGCAGAAGCGATTTTTTCGTTCAACATCGACGTAAATAACCCTTGAGTAAAACTTTTTGGATCAAAAGACGGGACTTTAAATCTTTTCTTTAAGTCTTCCACATCTTCTTGTACAAACTTTTCAATGTCGTTAATGGATTGCTCTGTCGTGGAGATATCTGACTTTAAATCTCCTGACGTCTTTTGCACAAGTTTAACTTTTTCATCTAGCTGCTTATAGATTTCATCTGCATCTTTTAAGCTTTGCGCAAACTGAAGAGGGTTTTTAGTATCAAATTTAAGATTTTTCGCTCTTCTCACCAAAGCGTCAACTTCGTCTTTTTTAGGGAATTCCTCGATACGCTTTTTCCACTCTTCTTCTTTTTCTTTTACAAATTCTTTAGCTTCTTTGATTTTTTCTTCTGATTTTAACTGTGCTTGGATAGTTTTAAGCTGTTCTTTTGCATCGGTTCCACCCGCAATATTGGCAATGTCCATAACGACGTTATTTTCATATTGCTGCTTTAATCTTGATTCCGCTCTTGCTTCTATATCATCAACAATCGATGCTCCTGGTGCTCCTGCTGGAGTTGGAGGTCGAACATATCCCTTGCTCTTTCTTGGAGAAAAAACTTGGATATCTAGAATGCTTGCATCTTCAACAACACCTTTCATTCTCAAAACTGCATCTGGTAGCAAATCAAATCTGATTTTACCAATGGACACAATATTTCTTTCTGGATGTTCCTTATCTGTTACCTGAAGGCCTTGCATTTCAAAGAATAGTTTTAAAAAACTTGTATCCACATCTGCAACGTTCACCTCGGCTCCGTGCACGTAGCTTGCACCCCACTCAATACCTGACTTCAAATGCATATCAAAAAAGAATTTAAAGTAAGCAAAAATAATTAAAAGAATAACCCCAACAGGAATAATGGCTTCTGTTCTAATTGGACCTTTTTTCTTTGGTGCTTGATTACTCATGACGAACCTCCATAAAATTCATCATATTTGTAGTACCATTTGTACAATCCCGTGGCTTGAACTGCTTTCCAAAACTTTGTCTGCTTGTATTTAGCAACAATTTGCACTCTATATTGCCTAACAACAACCAAAGCCCCAAAGTATACAAATGGGCTGAGCAAGATCGAAAGAACTCCTGATCCCATCACGATTGTATTATTAAATCTTGTAAACGGAATGATCGGCATATTGTAAAGAGATGTAAAAAGAGATTGTAGGGCAGGAAGATTCAGCAACCAGAATCCCAATGAGTCAAATACCGGATCAAGTATAAAAGCGATAAACTTAAAGAAGAACGCTGCCAAAAATGCTGCACCAATTTGTATTCTAAAAAAGAAAATACACAAAAACACTAAAAAGGTTTGTAATGATAATGCCGGGGTCATCCCTAGAATAAATCCAGCAGCAATTCCCGCCGCAATTTGATTTGTCCCCGTATCCGAGTTTAAAAGTTTAATAAATTGAAATAACTGCTTCAGCAGTAAACCCATGGCGCACCTCGCATGTTATGTTTGAAAGTATACTGAGCAGCTGGACTAATTGGAAGAGACAAAATCTAAATAAAACTATTTTATCGCTAACGCGGCCAGTGTTGATTGTCTTAAACTCTATATTTTCGTTGGCGTTGTTACCAGCTGCTCAGTATACTTTCATCTTATGAAAGATTGTGTATACTGTTCGAAAATTCCAAATCTTTTAAAAGACAAAAGCCCTTTTGTTGTGCATGAGTTCAAGAACTCTGTTCTTCTTGTTGGCGATCATCAGACTTTTCCTGGATATTGCGTTTTAGTCCTTAAAGATCACGTAAAAGAGTTCTTTGACTTAAAAGAAAGCACTCAAATTGAAGTTTACAAAGAACTTAATGCTGCGGCCCAAAAAATTAACACTGCTTTTTCTGCTGATAAAATGAACATTTCCAACTATGGCAACATGACACCACACCAGCACTGGCACATCTTCCCTCGCAAAAAATCAGATTTAAACTGGCCCCAACCACCGTGGACCTTGATGGAGAGCTTCGAGAAAAATAAAACCACTCACTACCAGGCTCAAAATGTCACCGCTGCTCTAAAAAAATTATTTTAAAAGCTATCAAAGAATTTTTTGTGAAGTTTTTTGAAATATTTTTTTGTTGAAACTTTTTTTCTACTAGTCAAATCTGTGCCGGAACCAAACAGCAACCATTTTACCTTAAGGGGGAAAAAATGAAAAAATTATTAATTACATTGGCTTTCGTATTCGGAGTATTTGCTCTTTCACAAGCAGAAGCTCAACACCGTCCACCAGGAAACCATGGCGGACTTGTAAGAGATTATGTGACTTGCGAAAGCAACGGTTTCAATTATAACGAATGTTACTCACCCAACGTAAGAAGAATTGAAAGAGCAAGACTTGTTCAACAACATTCAAAGACAGCTTGTCGCCAAGGAAGAAACTGGGGAACAACTCGTAGAAGCGTTTGGGTTGACCAAGGTTGCAGAGCAACTATCGAAGTTATCGGTAGAAGATAATTTTAAAATTAAAATTTTAGATAATAAAAAAGGGCTTTTTACAAAGCCCTTTTTTTGCTCTAAATTTCGAACAACAAATTATTCAAAACGAGCTTTCAAAGTCTGAATTTGTCTTAAGAGGGACTTTACATCCGTTAACGTCTCCGTAAAAATAGCATTGGAATCCATAATTGCTTTTTCTTTTTTCACTTCGATCTTCACTTCTGTTTTTACTTTTCTTAAAGCTTTTCTCGCACCTTCTATAGAAAAGCGGTCTCTATACAAAAGTTTCTTGATAAAAAGTGCAGTTTCTACGTCTTTTCTCGTGTACATTCTTTGATTGTGATTTGATTTCTTTGGCTTCAAAGCATCAAACTCAGTTTCCCAGTATCTGAGCACGTAAGTTTTGATGTCGAGAAGCTCAGCCACTTCACCGATCTTGAAAGCCATCTTGTCTGGAATTTCGCTTAAATCTTTTTTTAAAGTTTCATCAACGAACAGTGCATGTTCTTGATCTAAGGGTTCGTTAATATTTCCTAATGTCACTTCTAATTCTGTATCCATGGGTTACCCCCTTTATATATTAATCGTCATCCTTGAGATTAGTAATGTCTTCACCATTTAATATAGCCTTAAGAACTTGGCTCGGTCTAAACGTAAGTACACGTCTGGCGCTGATTTTAATCTGACTGCCTGTTTGCGGGTTTCTACCAACGCGCTCTTTCTTGTCGCGCACGATGAAGTTTCCAAATCCGGAGATTTTTACTTTTTCGCCTTCTTGCAGGGTATTTTTTAAAGAATTGAAAACTAGTTCAACGAGTTCAGATGCTTCTTTCTTAGAGAATCCTAACTTTTGGTACACTCTCTCAACGATGTCTGCCTTAGTCATTGTTGAAGAGCTAACGTTCTGCCCGCCCATGATGCCTCCTTGTGAGCCTTAGGAATTTAAAAAAATCCCTAACAAAAGCGTATCAAGGTATTGAAAACAATCAAGTTTTTATCTGACAGAAATCGAGAACTTTTGATTGATTGCGTCAATAATTTTCTTATCTACTGCCTTCAGATCTTCGTCTTTAAGAGTTTTCTCATTATCTTGGAAGACCATACGGAAGGCCACACTCTTCTCGCCCACCTTCAATGGATCGCCCGTGAATACGTCAAAGACCCACGCAGACTTTAAAACGTTACCAGCCGCCTTTTGAATTTCCGCTAACACTTTTCCAGATTCAAAATTTTCAGGCATTACAAACGCAAGATCGCGCTCCACACTAGGATTTTTAGAAACGTGTTTTGTTCTTGCAACGCGAGGTTGTCCCATCATCAAAATGTCTAAGTTAATCTCCGCAAACACGACCGGAACTTTAATTTTTTCCTCGTCAGCGATTTGCGGGTGAAGAGTCCCTACGTAGCCTACGACCCTTCCTTCAGCTTTTAGTTTTGCTGATTGCCCTGGATGTAAGAAATTGAGCTCATCACAAACTTCCCACTGCCAAGATTTGATAGAAAGATTTCTTAAAATATTTTCGATATGAGATTTTGTTTCAAAGAACAGGTGTTCGTTCTTTTGACCTTTTTGCCAAAGAGTTTCTGGTTGCCCCCATTGGACAAGACCTGCTGTCCAAATCTGATTGTAGGTATCATTGTTCCTTTCAAAGTTGTAGCCCATCTCGAAAATTTTTCCGAGATTTTGTCCATGACGAAGATTATGAAGAGTGTTCACGAACAATCCATAAGAAATTTGCTGTCTCATCACATTCATTTCTTCTGAAAGCGGATTTCTCACTTGAACCGCTTCTGATCTTAAATTGAATCCCACATTTTTGAAGGTTGTAATATCACCCAGGAACTTCGCATGCTTTTTTCCATCGACGAAAGCGTAGTTGAAACCTTCATTGAAACCTTCATTTCGGAATAGAGATCTAATTTTAATTCCTAATGTGTATTGAGGCTCATGTGGACTCGGCGCTTGTCCCATTTTCGGAAGTCTTTCAGGAATATGTTCATAGCCATGAAGACGGCCAAACTCCTCGATGAGATCTTCTTTAATAGAAATATCACCACGGAAACTTGGAGGGATCACATTGAATTCAGAGTAAGAAATTTCCTGAACTTGCGCTCCCAATCTTGTCATCCAGTTTTTTACTTCTTCCGGTTTAGGTTCAAAACCCAAACGATCCGTCACATCTGAAACTTTTAATGGAATGCTCTTAAGAGCTACAATATTTGGATTTGTATCGTGATGATCGCCATAGGCAGATCCACCAGCCGTTTCCAAAATCAGTTGGCAACATCTATTCATCGCAATCAAAGTCATCGCGGGATCTACTCCGCGAGAAAATCTATAAGATGACTCAGAAGAAATACCATGAGCTCTTGAACTCTTTCTCACCGTCTCTGCTGTGAAGTAAGCACTTTCCACAAACACGTTGACAGTAGAATCTTGAATCCCAGAATTCATCCCACCCATCACGCCTGCAAGTCCTACAGGTTTTTGTTTGTCACGGATCATGAGTTCGGTACCTTTGAGGGTTAAATCCTGCTCTTTTAAAGTTTTAAATTTTTCGTTTTCTTTAGCTTTAGAAACGACAATTCCATTTCCACCAATGAGTGAAGAATCATAAGCATGAAGAGGCTGACCCAATTCCATCATCACATAATTTGTTACGTCGACAACGTTATTGATGGAGTTCATTCCAATAGACTCTAGACGTCTTTTCAGCCAATCAGGGCTTGGTCCAACTTTTACGCCTTCTATGTATCTTCCGGTAAATCTTGGACACATTTCTGGGTTTTGGACCTCTACAGAAACTTTATCTTTAGAAGATTTCTCTATAGTTTTAATATCATTGTTGAAATTAGTTTTAAGGGGTTTATTGAGCACACAAGAAATTTCACGTGCTAAACCATAATGGCTTAAGCAGTCCGCTCTATTTGGCGTCACCTTCAATTCAAAAACAATATCATCTAAACCTTTATACTCCGCAAATGGTGTTCCGATGGGAGCATCTGCTGGTAAAATCACGATACCTTCAGACTCTGTGCTAAGACCCAATTCTTTTTCTGAGCAAAGCATACCTTGAGATTCCACATCTCTGATTTTTGATAATTTAATCGCAAAGTTTCCTGGCAGCACCGCTCCGGGAAGGGCCACCACCACGTTGTCACCTTTTTTATGGTTCTTAGCTCCACAAACAATCTGATGAACTTTTCCTTGCCCCGTCGTCACTTGGCAAAGAGTTAATCTGTCCGCATTGGGATGTTGTCCGCGCTCTAAAATATGACCAATCACTACGTTTTGGAAATCCTTTGATTTATTCTCTACGCTTTCAACTTCCAACCCTTTGTGAGTCAAAATGTCGGCAAGTTGATCTGGATTTTGGAAATATTCAGACACATCAACGTAATCGTTTAACCATTTTAAAGAAATTTTCATCCTGTAACAATGCTCACTGGGGTGAGCACTACTCCTTCTGTTTCAGTGCTCTCTGGAGAGAGCACTATTATTAAAATTGTTCTAAAAACCTAACATCATTTTCTGCAAGTAATCGGATATCTTCTACGCCGTACTTGATCACGGCCATTCTCTCGATACCAAAACCAAAAGCAAAACCCTGCCATTGATCCGGATCCAGTCCTGCAGATTTTAAAACATTGGGATGAACTAAACCGCAGCCACCCAATTCAATCCAACCGGATTGTTTACACATTCTGCAACCTTTAGCTGCACAGAATGGGCAAGAACTATCAAATTCTGCCGATGGCTCTGTGAATGGAAAGAAGCTTGGTCTAAATCTTGTTTTCAAATCATTGCCCCCAAAGAACTCTCTAGTGAAGTAAGTGAGCGTGGCTTTGAGTTCGGACATGGAAACTTTTTTATCGATGTATAAACCTTCAATCTGATGAAACATTGGCGCATGCGAAATATCGCTATCGCATCTGAATACCGAACCCGGTCCTATGATTCTCAAAGGTGGCTTTTCATTTTGCATCGTGCGAATCTGAATTGGGCTAGTCTGCGTTCTCAATACGTGAGTGTCATCGATATAGAAGGTGTCTTGTTCATCTCTCGCCGGATGATCCTTGGGAACATTCAAAGCTTCGAAATTGTAAAAGTCAGTTTCAATGAGTGGGCCCAGTCTTACGCTGTAACCGATTTTAGCTAAAATTCCCGAAACTTCATCAATCACCATAGAAATCGGATGTTGAGTTCCTCTTGGAACTGTCGGACCAGGTAAAGTGATATCAATTTTTTCTGAAGATAGTTTTGCCGCAATCTCTTTTTTCGTGAGAGCCGCAAAAAACTTTTCATATGATTCTTCTAAAAGTTTTTTAGCTTCATTTACTTTTGCACCAAAGATAGGCTTCTCTGCCGGCGGAAGATCCTTCATTCCTTGCATCACTTTAGAAAAGCTTCCCGTCTTTCCGAGATACTGAACTTTATGATCATAAAGTTCTTTTAAATCTTTAGCCGCACTAAAAGCCTTCAGTGCCTCTTCTTGAATAGTGAGAATTTCATTTTGACTGCTCATCTAGATTTTCCTTAAGTGTCCTAATAGATAAATTTTGAATCTTAAATAATCCAATAAAACCCTTACTTTATCAAACAAAACAGTTGCCTAAAGGCACTTGCGGCGCCGAATAAGCCTCGCGTTATGCGAAACCCCGAAGTGAGGTGGGTTCTTGCGATACGTACGACAGACCCAAGGTTAACAACAACTTGTCGTTTTTTTTGATTAATTCACATTGGGTTTCTAAAATATTTTCAAAGCAACTCTCAACCTGTTTCGAGTTAAGTTTACAATTTTAACAAGTCAGCTACTAACAAGAATTTTTCTAACCCACCCTAGCTCATCACAAACAAAAGTGGAATTTAGTATGAAGTTAATTTCACTAAAACACATTATGCTTTCTGGCCTATTAGTCTTTGGTTTTTCAAACCTAGCTCACGCTGATTACGATGAATGTTACAAAAAGGCTGTCGAGTCAGCTAAAGAACCAGGGAAATCTGGCTTTTTCAGAATCACAAAATTCAAAGCTGGTTACATGGTGAGCACTGACGTTAAAAACATTTTTGATAAAAATAAACAACGCGAAATACTTGAACTTTACTACTCGTACACATCGACTTTTCCTAAACCAGAACAAAGCAGCAATGAAGAATTAGAAATGGTTGGCCATTCTATTTATTTTGCAGACACATGCGAATTGATTGCAGAAAGTTCAACTGGTGTTGGACCAGAATAAGGTCCCCTTATCTCTCATATACTCAAAAAGCACTGCCTAAAAGCAGTGCTTTTTTTATTTTTTACAGCAGTTTTTCCTTATTCCAGTTGAAAGTTTTCTAAAGTCTTAAATCGTTATGTTTATTGAGCTATTTAGACACTAAATTACTTCTATCGAGGAGGATTCTAATGTCTAAAACTGCATATGTATTTTCAGGAATCGATGGCTTAGATAGAATGTCTGATCGAGCTTTAATGCTCTCACTTCCCGCCGTAAAAGCTCGCATTGCCCAAGCTCAAAAAGTTTTAGACAAATGTGCTCCAGGGTTTGATCTCACCGCATACATTTCAAGCTCTGATGAAGACTTTAAAAGAGTATTCACTCTACAGGCCATTGCGGTCACCGTAGTTCATATAGCTTTATTTGATATGTTCACGGCCAGCGGCGAAAAGCCTGATTACCTTATGGGTTGCTCGCTTGGTGACGTGGCAAGATCTTACTGCGCCGGTGCTCTGGAGTTTGATGTTATTATCGCTGCAAGTTGGAATTATCATTTGAAGGCTTCTAAGATCGAAGGCTGCAGTGCTTACTACATTCGCGTCATCGACGGCACTATCTCTAAAGAAAGAATTCAAGAAATCACCGATGCCGGAATTTACTTTGCGGTTCACCAAACTCCAAGACATTTCCTGGTGACCGGAACGATAGAAAAGCTTGAGCAATGGAGGCTCAGCGAAGCTCCAAAAGCACGCTACAAGATCAGTCCGATCTACGATAAGCCTCTACACTCACCTCTTATGACTTTTATCACCGAAGAAACTTACAAGCTCTATGCACACACCGTGAGACCCATGGAAGAATTAAAATACAAAATGGTATCCTCCACATTCATTGGCTTGATCGAAACCAGAGAGCAACTTTTAAAAGATATGGTGGATAACTTCAATTCCACAGTTCGCTGGATGGAAGCTCTTCAATATGCCGTGAACGAGCTTGGAGTTACAAGACTGGTCAACATTGGACCGGTGCCCACTCTTCTTCTTTTTGCTGAGAGAACGCCGCTCAATCATCCCGTAGAAATGGTGAATTACCTTGCGGTTACTCCTAAACCTGCAACTGAAGAAAGAGCTCCAACTTTTATTCCGGCACCCGCGGTGTATTGATCCCTAGAAAGGGTTTAAATTCGTTTAAACCCTTTCTAATCTTCACATACTTCTTAAAATGTTTGAGTTTGTCCCTATTCTCTCTTAATTTAGCGCCATGTATATTTTCGACCAAAATACCATTCAGAAAAGACGTGAACGACTCAATAAATCCTTCCAAAACACGGTACCAAATGATGCCTTGGTTTTGTTTTTCAGCGGGGAGCCTACCACTAAGCCCGGGGGCTTTGATCAGAGTTATCCATTCTTACCTCACCCCGAATACTATTGGATTTCAGGATTAAGAAGAGCTTGGGGTGTCGTTGCTTATTCAAAAAATGAAGGCTTCGTAGATTTTATCCAACCCATCACGCCTGATGAAGTTTTGTGGGAAGGAGCTTCTGGCGACCTTCGCGGAAAAAATATTTCTGAACTGGAAGCTTGGATTAAAAAAAGTAATTTTAAAGAAGTTTTTATTTTTGGACAAGATGAACAGAACCAGAATAATGAAAAACAATATTCTCTTCCCGTAAAAGCTGAAGGCCAAAAATTTTTGGACCTGAAAGAAACCCTCAATCTAGTTCGTAGAGTAAAAGATGCGGCAGAGATTGAATTGGTAAAAAGATGTGCTCAAGCCGCACTTGCTGGTTATCAAGTTTTGGAAAAATACATTCAAGCTGGAGTTTCGGAAAGAGACATTCAACTGACCTATGAATCTGCAGTTTTAAAAGCAGGTGCTGATAAATTTCCTTATGACTCCATTGTTGGTTCGGGCACAAACGCCGCTATCCTTCACGCGATTCCAACAAAGAAAATCGTCGAGAAAGGCGAACTGGTATTGATTGATGCTGGTGCTGATATTGAAGATTATTGTGTCGATATTACGAGATGCTATCCAACGAATGGAAAATTCAACGAAAAACAACAAGCAATCTACGATACTGTTTTAAAAGCTCAAGAAAAATGCATTTCGATGTGCCGACCCGGAATCGAGTGGTCAGAGGTTCACAATACTGCCGGTAGAGTAATGGCTCAGGGACTTAAAGATTTAAATATTTTGAATTGCTCCGCAGACGAAGCCCTTGAGACGGGAGCAATTTCTGTATTTTTCCCTCACGGCGTAGGTCACTTGGTAGGATTGAGAGTTCGCGATGTGGGCGGCGTTGCCAACAAACCTGTTCAAAAATTCAACGGTGTAAACCTAAGAGTGAACTTTGCTTTACAAGAAAATTACCTTATCACCGTAGAACCTGGATTATACTTCGTCAAAGCTTTGATCGAAAATCAAGAGTTAAGATCTAAACATCAAAACTCTATCAACTGGAACGAAGTAGAAAAATGGCGATCTGTGGGTGGCGTAAGAATCGAAGATGATATCTTGGTAAGCTCTACTCCTCAAAATTTAACATCCATTGTAAAAAAATAATTAAGTGAAAAAATGAAAATCATTGAAAGCAAATCCAATTCTTATTTTAAGGTCTTACAAAAGATTCTTAAAACTCCAGGTGTGAAGAAAGAAAAACTTTTTCTAATGATGGGGCCTAAAGTTGTTGAAGAACACTACCATCACGAACTTGTGAAATCGATTCTTGTGGTTTCTGAAATGCCCCATCTAGAACCAAGCCTAAAAAAGAAAATTGTTATGCTCACTCCAGAGCTTTATGAAGAATTGGATATTTTTGAAACGAGAGCTCCTCTCATCGTTATGGATCTTCCTAAAATTCCTCTCTGGGAACCAAAACCGCCAAAAGGCGTAGAGCTCTTCTTACCCGTGCAAGATCCTGCAAATCTGGGAGCCATCGTAAGATCTGCGGTTGCCTTTGGTGTGAAAAAAATCATTTTACTGAAGGAATCGGCTCACCCCTTCCACCCGAAAGCAGTAAAAGCTTCCAGTGGAATGGTGCTTAAAACCCAATTTGAAATCGGTCCTTCCATTCAAGAGCTCCACAACCATGTAGATAGATATGTTTCGCTGGATGGCGATGGTGTTTCTCTGGAAAAATTTGATTGGCCAAAGGATGTCAACCTCCTCGTTGGGGAAGAAGGCCTGGGACTTCCTAAGACCTTAAAACACAATGCCGTTTCTATTCCCATTAACGCTGATGTTGAATCTTTAAATGTTATGGCAGCAACTAGCATTGCTCTCTATGATTACTCTAAGAAAATGATTCCAAAAGGTAATTAGGGCTAATTATTTCCTTAATAATGATATTTATACCAGGGAAATAACTTCAAATTAACTTTGAGTTCTCCATGAAAAAGAATGCTCCTGTAATATCCCCTCATGAGGTATTCTGAATGACTTATTTACTTTTAGCTTTTAATCTTCTCTTCAATCAATCTACCTGGGCTCAAACAAATCCTTGCGATCAATCTCTTATTCAAATAGGCAAAACTAATTTAACAGATTCTGATATCGTCTTTAATATTGTTTCTGAAAACCTCGCATGCTTTGAATCCCAAAATACAGTTCTTCATCCCATTTATAAGGAATTTAAAAATTTTGTTTCCGATAGAACAAATACTGAGCCACTTTACTTAATCAATCTCCAAAGAAGCCTTTTTGTGAAACACTTGCCTGAATTTATACCTATTTTCGATTTTATTATAGAGGGTAAAATTGGCACTATACGCGAGATAAATGCACTTGAAGCCTTTTTAATGACGGAGCAAATTAGGCTCAATGGTTCCTCTGGGGAATTTGGAGCTTACATTTTAAAAGCTCCGTCTGGGAATCTAAAAGTTTACTTTTCATCACATCATGAAGCGGCCGTTCCTCCCAATAAAGATATTTTGCGTACTATCGAAAAAGACCTTAAAGCGGGATATATTCTTATGGGCCATCTTCATAATCATCCATTTTTCTTTGATAATCTATCTGGAGATATTGCCGGCACTGTGGTTCCAAGCGGGCCAGATCGATCATATTATAAGAATTTAAAAAATAAATATGGATTAAAACATGCCTATGTCACCAATGGCTTTTCAACTATCGAAATTCCTGAATCACAATTTGAATTATTGCCGGAAGATTAAAACTTCCTAATTAAAATTTTAGTGGAATAAGATCAAAAGAGCTGCTCGGCTCCGATCTCCAAAGACTGATCACATATCCGCCACGACCAGAACCTGTAGGCTTCACAGCCAGGGCGCCTTCTTCAGTGAGTTTTTTCATATGAGTATCTAGTGCACCAGCCGTCAGCCCCCACCGCTCATAGCAACTCCGTGCTTTATTGATAGACTCTATTAAATCCAAAAAGCCTTCTTTCTCTCCACTCATTAAAGATTTCTTTGCGAGAAGAACACTCTCCTTCATATCTTGATCAATTTTGGAGGCTTCGATTTCATTTCTTAGCCATTGATCCTTAACAAGTCTTACACACTCCGATGTCATTCCACGCTGACCACAGTAAGAAATATAAAGCTTGGGCTTCCAATTGATATTGATCTCGGTAATTTGCGATGGCCTTTGAAATTCAATGGGTCTTCCCATCATCGTCGAGGCAATATCAACTCCACTACTTTCACCATGAAAGAGATTTTCAAGCTGCCTACAGAACTCATAGAGGTGATCCGAGCTCACCCAACCCAAATGCTCCAAGAATCTTCCAACCGCCACACAAAGAGTTGCGGAAGCGCCTAGGCCGGCGCCGACTGGAACGCTGTTTATGAGTTTCAGTTCACCATGGAGATCACTGTGCTTTTTATTGATAACTTTTAAGGCTTTTTCTAAAACTCCAAAGAACACCAAGGAAAGATCTTCCTTCATAAGACCTTCGAACTCTACTTTAAATTCTTCAGGAGTATTGTTGTAGGAAATTTCAAGGAATTTTTCTTTGACCGGCAAAACAATAGCCGGTGATCCACGGATCACCGCATGCTCCCCGGCAATAATGCATTTCCCAAAAATTTTTAAATTCATTTTTATTTTCTACAAACCAGTAAGCGCGTTGCCCCGTCTAAAGTGACTTCCGCATCTAGAGTTCTGGCGTCTCTGTACATGAATTTTTGAGTTGCGATCATTCCGTTATTATCCATGTCAATTTGTAAAACCTTAGGAGTGCAATGAACTTGATAAATCATTCCCATACCCAGATCATGAGGCTGACCATCCATAATCATAGTTTCTCCACTTCCCGTAAGAAGCTTTACGCCATCTGCTCTGGTTTCGTAATAGAATGAAATTTTGTTTCCACCGCAATTGTATTTGCCCTTAATTTCTTCACAAGACCAAGCTTGAGTTGTCCCTAAGATAACTAATAATGCTATTACCGTTTTCATAATTCCCCGCCTTTAAGGTTATGTTTTTATTTGATAATTTCTCTTAATAATTTGTTATTGCAATAAGCAGATCTTATCAAGGAGATAATCACCAATACTTCTGGGCACTGCGCCTTTAAGCTAATCTAGATAGGCAAAGCCCTTATCATTCATGATAGTTTTAAGACGCTCTCTGAGTAGAACCTGATCTTCTCTCCACAATAAATGAAGATTCGGGCCTGCATCCATGGTGACTAAGGGACCATCGTTATTTTCTTTCCAAAATTCTCGCGCGGCTTGCATAGCTGCGTAGCTTTTTTCAGTGCGGTAACAAAATAGTGGCTCAGCAGATTCAAAAAGTTCATGCATATCCATAAACTCATCCCAAACAATATTGAAAGCACCTTTCCAGTTGTCCGTATTGAAAGCCTCTAAAAGATCATCCAATCTTTTCTCCGCACGCTCTTTCCTGCCGACATTGTTAGGACTTGTTTCGATTCTCTTATGGGCATCGCCCGATGAAACTTCTTTGATCTTAGTATCCACTAAGACCACATCATGTAATAGTTTTTGAATTTTAATTTTCGGAATAAAAACTTCCGTATTTTTCCATATTGCCCAAGGTTTAAAAAAACTACGACAAGATGATCCGGAACCCTCGCGACTCAATTGGTAAAGAGTTTGATCGCTGTGATTTCTATAACCCAAACTTGAGAACGCCATATCGGCGGCAATACTCAACGCTGCAAAACTTGAAGCCGAACTTGCCATTCCGCTATCCGAAGGAAAATTGTTTGCAGATTTGATCAAGAAATTTTCTTTTACATTATAGAGGTCTTTTAATTTTTTAAAGTAATTTAAAAATCTTTGCTGGCCTTTAATAGAAAAAATCGGCGAAAGACAACCCGATTGCACTAAGGGTTTCCATTGGTCCTCAGGTCCATCAATGTGTTCAATTTCTACAAAAGTTTTAAGATCTTCAAGCGTATAACTCAAAGACGCATTGGATGGGATATTCCTAGAAAAATCTAGTTTTCCCATGTATTTGATCAACGCAATATTTGATGGTGCTGAAGCTTGCCAATTCATGGGGTGGATATATCGTTAACAAGCCTGGATATCAATAAAAACTACTTATAAAGCTCTTGAATTGACTCAATATCTCGAGGGTAAAGTCTAATTTCAGTATTGTCCTCAGCATAAGACATTATAGTTTTTTGGCTCGGATTGAGGAGATTTGTGGGATGACCCATGCCTAGGAAATGTCCAATCTCGTGGGTCATAACTCTAAATATTTCATAAACTCCATACCATTCGACCACGCTAGATCTTACCTTACGAAGTTCTTTTTCAAAAATAAAAATATCAGAATCTAAAAAATTATTTCTTGCGCGAGTGTATGTGGAAGCCATATTCGCATAATCTTCGCTGCCTGTTGTAAAGTAATTGTCCACCAAGTAAATACAGTGAGTATTTAAATCCGAAAATGGAGGAGGATTATCCAAATATTTAACATTAAAAGAAGTTGAGCTAATATGCTGCGACCATAGATTCATAGAGCTTTCAAATCTATGAACTGAACTTTTGAGTTTTGAATTACAAACATTCAATGTAATATTCTGATTTCTTGGCCAACGAATTTTAACATTTTTAGCAGAGAGGAAGTCAAAGTCGCCTGTGGCTTTTTGCTCTACGCGATCAAAGGGTTTGGTGAAGGTCAACGCTACTAAATTTTTATTTCCCTTTACATCTTTTGGGACGAAAACCATAAGTGAAAAAGCACTTCTATCTTTTTTAACACTGATATGCTGAATTTTTAGATCTAGCATATCCGTGGCTTCCGATGTCCCTGATTCAGCAATCAGGTGCCCATCTTTAGAAATAAACGATATGTTCAATTGGTCTGAGGAATAGATATATTTTTTAACACCGCCAATATCTTTAACCTTAAAAGTAAACTTTAAAGATTCCGGTAAAGATGTGAAGGCAGTTTCTTCTTGATCCTCAGAACCCGCTTGCCCAGCAAGCCTCTCTTCCATAGTTTGCACCTCAGACTTTTGCTTGAACTCCACTGCATCGCTTAAGTAATAGCCGTCAAACTCTTGGTAGTTGGACTCTGTAATTGAACCTGTACTCATCGTGGTACCTTCAACCAGCGTTAGAGGATCCCCGTTTGTATAATATCTTTTAGTTTTACTGGATTTACTCTTCGAACAATGAACGTTTGTAAATCCAAGTACCGCGATGATGAGAAGGGAGATGTATTTCATAGAACTCCTAACCATACAAATCTCATACCAGTTTTAAATCTAATTAAACAGACTTAAAAGTTTATAATTATTAGATTTTATACAGTCTGAAATTTTAGGCCAGTCAGTGCAAAGTAGCATGACTGGAATCAAAATCCGTCTTCACTTCAATACCGTGAGAGAGGTCGTCTTCTGTGGCGACCAAACTCATATTATCGCTTGCTCCATAGCTTACAAATTGAGGTAAGTTTTCTG
>JANMFM010000069.1:0-18798 GCA_031374125.1 Bdellovibrionales bacterium | reverse complement strand
CAAAGCTCTTCACAACCTCTAAAGCACAGTAACTACATTCATGCAGCTTGCCATTATAAAGACAAAAAACAAATTTTTAACCTAGTCAACGAACATCAACCTCAAGAAGTATATCACTTTGCTGCAAATTCATTTCCAGGCACAACTGCAGAACAGGCTGAGCAATTGGTTCAAGACAACATTACGAGTTGTTCAAATTTAATCTCTGCATGCATTGAACACGTTCCGCAATCTAGATTTTTCAATGCCTCAAGCGCTTATATTTTTAAGCCGCAACCTACAAAATACACTTTATCATCATCGGTTCTCTCTCCCTCTTCACCCTATGGAATATCCAAACTTCGTTGTTATGAAATAGCGTCACAATTAAGAAAAGAGAAAAATTATTTTGTTGTTAATGGGGTGCTGTTCAATCATGAATCAATTTATCGCGACGAGCGATTTGTGACGGTCAAAATTATTAAGGCAGCAATTGATATTAAAAATAAAACTCGTGAAGTTCTTGAGCTTGGAAATCTCAATGTAACAAGAGACTGGTCCCATGCTTCAGATTTTATACCTGCAATTCATAAAAGCCTCGCACAAGAAAAACCAAAGGATTATATTTTCTCTAGCGGCATAGAAACATCACTTCAGCAGTTTATTAATATAACATTTCAAAAACTTGGAATGAATTTAGAATGGATCGAAGATTCTGAAAAGCTCATAGCAAAAGAAGTCAGAGCGGGAGTGACTCGCATTATTTCTAAAAAAGAGTTATTACGTGAAAATGATTATTCATATTTAGTTGGAGATAACTGTGAGGCCATTCAAGATTTAGGTCTTAAATTAGTATATTCTGTAGACGATATTATCGATGAGTTAATTCAACATCATACAAAGCCAGTTTAGATTTCGATTACCCTCTTAAAACCTGTAAATACCGCTCCACTATTTCAGGCACTGAAGGCACTGACTTTGGTAGATAATCTTCGTAGTTTTCATAGATAGAGTTTAAAATTTTTGGAATTTGACTTTCATCATCAAACCACAACCTTTGATCATTTACGATTTCGATGTTGCTGCTTCCTTTGAAGGTTACACAAGGCAATCCTGTTGCAAGGGCCTCTAGCAAAGCATTTGAGCACGCCTCATATCTCGATGGAAATATAAACACATCTACTTCTTGCAGTTTTTTACCCAGTTCATGAGGAGGCATGTAAGGTACGCATTTAATATTTTTATATTTACCCTGAGGCGCACCTACGAGCTCTATTGAAAATTTAGAAAAATCTAAGTTGCTATCTAACCATTCGTAAGTTTTAAAACCTTTATTTATATTCTGTGACCAAACAGTAGAAATAATTTTTAGTTTTCCGCCATTAAATTTTCTATTCGCGAGATTAAAATAATTAGGATTCGCGACGTTAGAAATCACCGTAACATCCGTTTTTACTTTGCCATAGAGTCTTTCGTGTTCTTTATGAGACCACTCAGATTGAAATACAGTTATATTCGCCAAGTTTTGATTCATCCAAACCACGATATCATCTCTGCCGTCGAGTGGGTGATTATAAACCCTCATAGGCCCATCTACACGATGAACTATGCGAATATTCTTAAAAAACTTTAAAAGAAATGCTTTCCATTTTGGAAGATGATGACTGTTCATCAAAATAGAATCAGCTTTGTACCATTTATCAGTATAAAGATCTCTTTTGATGAGTTCGGACTTTAAAAAAGAAAGAAAATTTGTTCCGCCACCTTTTGATTTTTCAAAATCTAAAATGATGTGGATTTTTTTTTGGCTCACGGAAGTTTAATATCTTTTAAAAAATTTTGATTTTTTAGATGCCACGCTACGCATTTCTTAAGTCCTTCTTCAATGCCGACAGTTGGTTTCCAGCCTAATAATTTTTCCGCTTTAGAAATATCTGCCCACGTTTCCTTAATATCAGCCTTATGGAAGGCTTTTTTATCCATCTGAGCTTCTTTACCAAAATACTTTTCAAGATTCGTAATAATGGTATTGATTGAAATTGGATTTTTTCCCCCACCCAAATTTATAACTTCATAACCTACATTCTTTGCAGCAAGGAATGTTCCTTTGGCGATATCTTCTACGTATGTAAAATCACGAGATTGCGTTCCATCACCAAAGAGTTCCAATGGCTCGCCATCATGAATCCATTTGATAAATCTATAAACACTCATGTCCGGGCGGCCAGCAGGGCCGTACACCGTAAAATATCTAACAACCGAAACATCGATTCCATAGAGATAATGATAACTATAAGCCATCATCTCGGCAGCTTTTTTTGAAGCTGCATAAGGGGAAATTGGCGTATTCACAGGTAAAGTTTCCGTAAATGGCATCTTGCAGCCTGCATAGAGAGACGAAGTACTTGCTAGAACTAATTTTTTAACTCCATGATCTTTCATAGAGCCTAATATATTAAGTGTGCCTTGTGTGTTCGTAGACAAATAAATATCCGGATTTTCCATAGAATAACGAACACCCGCGCGGGCTGCCAAATTGAAAATCACATCAAATTTGTAGTTTTTAAAAAGCCCATCAAGTGCTGACTTATCTTCGATATCCATTTTTAGAAATTGGAAATTTTTATTTAATTTTGTGATTTCAGCTAAACGAAACTCTTTCAGTCTTACATCGTAATAATCATTCATGTTATCAATTCCGATAACTTGAATATTATTGGCTAAAAGCTCTCTTACTAAGTAAGAACCAATAAAGCCTGCTGCACCTGTGACTAAAACCGTTCTCATATCTAGTTTTTACCTCTGAACCTTAAAATAAGGTAGGTTTTTTATACACTTCACTATTCGAAGTGGCATGGTCACCAAAAAGAGGGATTTTGCGAAATTTTTAAAGAAAGGGACTCCGCCGCCATATCTTAAAAATCCTTTGAACATAGTGAGCATGGCATAGAATCGCTGCTGCCTCCTCTTTTTTTGAGAAATTGCTCCTTCGACGATATTTCTCTTAACTAAAATTTCATTTATGACTTTGATTTTGCCCATTTTAAGCAAGCGGAGGTAAAGCTCATAGTCTTGCGCATAGTAGTAAAACTCATTATAACCGCCAATCTTTCGAAGTGACGCCGTACGAACAAGGATCGTTGAATGCGCCGTAAAATTTTGGGATGAGATCGTATTCTTAATTTCCTCAGTTTCCCATTCACGGGATTCAATGGGCTCATACTCTTTCCCATTTTCTACAACTAAAAACCTAGATCCAATTAAAACATATTCTGGATGAGCTTCCATAAACGGAACCTGCACATCAAGTCTATTGGGGAGGCTAATGTCATCTGAATCCAAACGAGCAATATATTCCCCGCCCGCCAAAGCCAATCCTTTGTTGAGAGACTTTGTAAGCCCTAGGTTTGAATCATTTTTAATATATCGGATTCCGGAAAATTGCACAGAGTATTGATCAAGAAAATCATATTTTTGAGTAGAGGCATCGTCGACAAGTATGAGTTCGATATTTTTATATGTTTGAGAAAGGACACTATCAATGGCTTCTTTTAAAAAGACTGCATTCTCATTTCGATAACACATAAGAAAAGAAACTAATGGTCTCACGATAAAATCCGATTCACAATTTTAGTTTCTTTTGCAAAAGCACTTTGAATATCAAAATTCTGAATCGCGTAGTCTCGAGCTGAGTTTGAAATTTTTAAGAGCTTACTTTGAGGAATTTTCTCTATTTTTGAAATGACACTTTCAAAGGATTCATTCTTTTTAACTTTAAACCCATTCACTTCATCACTCAATATTTCGTTAATCCCTACAACATCCGATGCTATGCACACTAGCCCAGCTGAGAGCGCCTCCATTAGAGTCTTAGGATTATTTTCAAAACTCGAATTTAAACAAAAATAAGAATATTTTTTATAAACATTGGCAAGTTCGTCATTTGAATACACTCCTAAAAAAGTTACCGGAAGATTTTTATCTTTCACTTGGTTTTTTAGAGTCGCTTCAAGCTCTCCTTTACCTACCACATCAATGCTCCAGTTTTTATTTTGGATAGAGCTAAAAAGTTCTGGCCACCTTTTGACTTGATTTAAACGTCCAACGCCCAGTGCTTTTTTAGATGAGAAATCTTTTGATTCGGAAGTATTAAATAATTTTGTATCGATAAAGTTTGGAATGAGGTGCATTTTTTTTGGTGAAATCCAAAAGTACATTTTGCGTACAAAATCTATACTGCTTTGTGATGTATAGATAATTTGATCAGCCAATGTGTGAGTGATTGCCTCAATCACATAATACAATATGGATTTAATCCCTAGATGGTAAAAACCTTTTGTTTCTCTCACATGAGTCCACAAATGCTGAAATCCACATCTGATAATGATTTTATTTTTGTTGAAGAGTTTAAATCCCCAAACAACCCAAGCACCATACATCTGATTTGTTTTAATTAATGCACAACTTGAGATATAAGGTTTTAAGTAAGAATAAAGAAAAAAGGACTGCAGAAACCTTACCAATTTGGATTTGGACTTTTTAAGAACAGAATAAATTGGAAGAATTTCAATACCACAAAGATCTTCAGAGCTCTGTAAATCTGATTGGTCACCATAAGTAATCCAAATGACTCTCCAGCCATCATCCACCCATTTTTTGTAATAACGAATTTCTCTTGAAAGCAGACCCGACTTTTTCCAGTCCAAGAGAGACAATTCAAATGTAAATAGCAATGCTAGGGTTTTTGAAGCCCCGTCAATATGTGTCCCTTTGAGTCTATTCTTTTCAATTTGTGAAGCTTGCATGGCTAAGGGTAAAAATATCAACTCTGCTTTGAATTTACAAAATTATTCGGGCGGCTTAAGTCCCTTTAAGCATTATTTATTCTCAATAACGGGTTGTGCCAAAACGCAATGTATTCTAGACGGAAATGGCCTTTTCTATATACTTCAAAGTTCATGGAATTTGCACTAGCGACTCACCAACAAACTAAGGTTTTTTAATGCTTTTCATTTGCGGCCAATCTTTTATTAGCGGTGGGGAATTTGCTCTAAAAACATTGCTTCAAAACTTAGACAAAAAAGACCCTCTATTTCTGATCTGTCACAATAGTACTGAAATAAAAAAATTCTTCGAAATCCCAAATGTTGTTATCGTTGGCTGTCCTTACTTCCATAGCCTTTCTTCTCTCAAAAAGAAATATGGCATGGGCGCTTATATTTTGAAAGCTCTAAGCCTTCTCTCGTTTCTTATATTTTTCTTTAGAGTGATTTTAATGATTAAGCCAAAAGTTATTATTTCTAATAATTTTTCAGAAATTCCAGCATCTCTATTCGCGTTTATTTTTAGAATTCCATTTATCCAATATATTCACGAAGTCGTACAAAAAAATTCAAGAAATTATAAAACAATTAAATTCTTTGAAAAGTTCATTTCAAAGTTTATCTTTGTTTCAAACGCATCTAAAAACGCGGTAATTTCAATTTTACCTGAAGACAAAATAGCGGTCGTATACAATTCCGTAGATTTGTATAATGAAATTTTGCCCAAGGGAATTAACTTACTTCCTCTAAAAATGCTCTTTGTAGGAATGATCAATGACAACAAAAATCCATTGAGATTTTTGAGTTGGATCAAGATACTAAGCGCTGATTATCAAGTCTCCGCAAAAATAATATACCACTTGTACGAAGATGCTTTACTTAGTGAATGCCAGGCTTTTGCTAAAAACAATAAGCTAAATGTAGAGTGGATTAAAAACCCAGATCAAAATACTATCACAAATGATATAAAAAATTATCACTTTATGTGCTCAACAAGTTTTTATGAGGCGCAACCTTTAACGGTATTGAATGCCATGTCTCTTGGTACGCCTACAATTTCTTCGCAAAATGTAGGCGTACCAGAAATAATCCGTGATGGATATACAGGTGTCATTATAAGCGATGATTCAGGACTGAGTGAAAAAATTCGTCCTTATCTCCAACAAGATAACTATAAAAAAATGAGTGAAAATTGCCTGAATGAATCTTTGAAATTTTCACATAAAAACAAGATAGATAAATTTTTAGATGCTCTTAAAGGCTTCTAAAGATTGATTAGCCGTCTTTGTCCAATCGTATCTTTTAAAGAATTTTTCTTTTTTAAACTCTGTATTTTTATTGAGAGTTTCAATAATTTTTTGAGCTAGTGATTCTATACTGGATGATTCAAAAAACTCTGCAAACTCACCCATAGTTTCTTTATGGACAGGAATGTCAGAACAAAGAATTTTTGTTCCAGTGGCATAAGTCTCCAATGGAACCAGTCCAAAACCCTCATATAGTGATGGACATACAACTAGCTCAGCCTCAGAAATTTTTTTAATGAGTTCCTGATCAGACAATCTTCCTTCAATTCTCACCCTATTTGGATCGATATTGAATTTTGATAAATCTTCTTTAGATCTAAGGTTGTGGCTTGCTCCAATAATAATTAGCTGATGGGGAATTTTATTTTTAATCTGATCAAAAGCTTTAATAAGCGAACTTAAGTTTTTATTTTTCTTAATATTTCCTATAAAAATAATTTCTTTACGTTTGTTTTGAGCTTGATCCATCTTCCACTCTCTACCCACTCCCAAGTGAGTGACGATGGTTTTATTTTCCGTTACAGGATATCTATTTTTCAATTGATCTTTAGTGAACCGGGATGGAGTAAAGATCAGCTTGGCTTTTTTTGAGAGGCGATTAAAAAATAAATCTCTGTACAGTTTTTTCGGTAAGCTTTGAGGAAATAGATCTTCTTCAAAAAACAACAAGTCATGAACCGTAACAATCAGATTCTCACATCCATAAAATAAAGGGATATTGATATGAGGACTCCAAAAGTAACTATTTTTTTCTGGCTTCGGAAAGAATTTTATAAGTTCGAATTGCTCTTTGATCGTGTAAATATCAGTTTCGCAGTAATGAATTTTCTTAACGTTTTCAAGATCGAGATTATTCTGGTTTTTACAAATAACCGTAAGTTCTACTTTAGGATCTTTAGACATTTCGCGCAGGAGATTCTTAATATAAGTCCCAATACCTGAGTGCTCACTCATTCGCGCGTCAAATGTAATTTTAAGTGTAGTCATTCTTTGAAAGTCCCAAAGAGTTATACTAGCTTGATCTCTATGCTAAGGCAATTCCTCACTAAATTAAAAAAGAGCACAGAAGAGCTGAATTACGGCAGAGACATTATTGCCAATTGGGAAACAACACGGCACTGAATCTAAATCTTGCGACATCGAAAGAGACAGGCCTCCTTATGAAGATCTTGGAAAATAATCAGCGAACTTGGCTAATAAAGTTTGAGATTTTTTTCTGGAAACTTTCTTTCGAGAATTCTTCTGCTCTTTCATAAAGATTTTTGAGATCAAAATTTTCTTTTTCAAATCTATTTATAGCATCATTTAAGGACTGAGAAGTTGCCTCTGTAAAAAACGTTGCCGTTTCAGGAGTGAGAGTTTCTAAAACACCACCTTCTTTAAAAGCAATGACGGGAGTGCCGCTTGCCAAGCTCTCAAGCGGAGTAATTCCAAAGTCTTCGACACCTGGGAAAATAAATCCACGAGCGCTTCTCATGTTTTGAATCACTTCTTCTCGACTTAAATTTCCATAGAATTCAATATTTGGATTCGCAATAGACTTAAGCCATTTTTCTTGTTGGCCTGATCCAATAATCTTTAGTCTTTTTTTGTTTTGATTGAAAGTTTCAATCGCAAGATCTACTCGCTTGTTTGGAGCAAATGCCGTCACCATCAAATAAAAATCTTCTTTTTTATTGGGCCCACTTTGCAAAGGTCTAAAATCTTTTAAATCCACAAAAGGATGAATAACAACGCTTTCTCTATTGTAGTATTGCTTAATGCGCTTTTGAATAAAAGCAGAATTTGCAATCATATAGTCGACGTTTTCGTTACTCTTTATATCCCAATTAGTAATATAACTTCTAAAAGCCTTTGCACCTAACTGTTGATAGAGAGGAGCATGTTTTCCGAAGTAAACTTCGAATTGATCGTACATGTATCTCATGGGACTATGAATGTAAGAGATATGGATTGAGCCCTTAGGTTTTTTTAAACCTTTAATTACACAATGAGAACTCGAAAGAACTACTTGTGCATTTTCTTTGATTTTAAGATTATCAATGGCCGAAGGGAAAAATGGCAAAAACTTGCGATAATGAGTTGAGATACCTGGGATTTTATTGAGTGCACTGACCGTGATTTTTCTATCTTCAATAAGCGGACTAGCTGATCCCTTGTCATAGATCAACGTATACAAGGGAGCATCTTTATATAGCTCACACATCGCCTCTAGAACTCTTTCTCCGCCACGAAATCCAGTCAACCAGTCATGAAGAAGAACAACTTTAGACTCTGCCATAATCGTCGCTATATCTTTTAATGTCGTCTTCGCCAAAGTAATCACCAACTTGAATTTCAATAAATTCTACAAGATGATTTGTTCTATTCGCTACACGATGTTTTGCACCACGAGGAATATAGATATGTTCTCCAGACTTTATCGTATGAGTTTGGTCGTCGAGAGTTACCTCGGCTTCACCACGGATCATAATCCAATGTTCAGAACGTTTATCGTGAGATTGATAAGACAGTCTTTGTTCCGGCTCTACTTTGATGATCTTTGATTTATAATGTGTTCCATCTTTTAAAACCTCGAACTCACCCCAGTTGCGAGTCTCTGCAAAAGCATCTGTCATCTTGTGTGGTTGTTCTGATTTTAAGATTTTTAATAATTCAGAAATTTTGTCTGATTTTCCTCTAGGAAAAACTAACATTGCGTCTCTCGTATCAACCAAGATCAAGTCTTCGCAATTTATAAAGGAATAGTTTTTTATTTGGTTCGTGATTACTGTGCAATTTTTAGATTCGATTTCAATTTTATCTTTATGCTCAGGAATGTACTTTGTGATTTCATCCCAAGAACCAACATCACTCCAGCCAATGTCACATGGAACGCATTTTTGATTTTTTAGCTTTTCCATGATTCCAAAGTCGATACTTTGGGATTCAAGAGTAGAATAAACTTCTTCTAAATTTGAAAAATCTTTTTTTAAAGTTGAAAGCGAATTCCAAAGTTTTGGCATATGTGTTTGAAATGCCAATACCATGTCGGAGACCTTGAATACGAAGATACCTGCATTCCATAAGAATTTTCTAGATTGGATAAATTCTTCGGCAGTATTTTGATCTGGCTTTTCTCTAAATCTAACAACATCCACTATAGCTTTGTTTGTTTCGATTTGATCGATTTTACTGCTTACTTCGATGTATCCGTATCCCGTAGATGGATTTGTAGGAACGATTCCTAATGTAACAACACTTCCGCTTTGAGCAGCATTTACTGCTTCATCAATGCATTTTAAAAATAAATCTGTCTTTTCGATAAAATGATCGGATGGAAATACGCCAACTGTTTCTTGAGATTTTCCATGGAGTTCAAAAGATTTACATAAAAGGGCAATTGCAGGTGCCGTGTTTTTTCCAAACGGTTCATAAATGATATTCGAAGTTTTGATGCCTGTTTCTTTAAAAGATTTTTCCGTCAAAGGCTGCAATAACTTTGTAGTGACACACCAAGGCTCACCTAGCTTCTGAAGTCTCAAAATAGACTTTGTCAAAAGACTCTCATCCCAAAATTTGCAAAATTGCTTTGGCATATTCGCACGGGACATTGGCCAAAGCCTTGTACCACTACCGCCTGATAAAATAACTGGAATTAATGCCATTATTACCTCTGAAACTTTACCTAATTAGCCATAAAATTGAGGTTTTATCTATGCCTAAAACGCGTGCGTTGCGTTAGTTTGGAGGGAGCAAGAGCTCTCGAGCTCTGTTCTGCATTCGAACTGGTATTGAATATGTCGATTGTACCTACTGAGTTAACTCCTTTAAATGTGAATGACTGTGCATCGTAATAAAACCACTTGGTATTAACTTATTGAAACTATGTAGCCAGACAAAAAATTAGCATATACATACTTAAATTAATGACGACAAAATCTACCTTACACATCGGCTATGACATAGGCGGAACAAAAACTGAGATTGTTTTACTTTCTCAAGATAAAAAAATTCTATTCCAACTACGCAAGCCGACAGAAAGAGATCGTGGATATGATCATATTCTCTTGGTGCTTAAAAAACTTTTCGATGCATGCATTGATGATCAAAAAATTACTCCGAAAGATATTAATTCAATTGGGCTTGCTTTACCTGGAACCGTTTGCGCAAATAGTCAGAAAATGATTGTAGGAAATACCCGCGTTTTAGAGGGAAAAGATATTAAAAGTGATCTCCTTAAAATCCTTAATATTGATACTCCAATATGGACAGAAAACGATGCGAATTGTTTTGCGTTAGCCGAATGTCATTACGGTGTTGGCAAAAATATCAAATCTAAAAATATGGTTGGAATTATTTTAGGGACGGGAGTTGGCGGCGGGATTATTCTGAATGGAAAAATCTATTCCGGAAAACGTGGAGCTGCTGGAGAAATTGGACATGCCTTTTTAAAAAAAGGCGAAAAACTTTGTTACTGTGGCCAATTTGATTGCGCAGAACTTTATTTATCAGGGCCAGGATATCAAAATTTTTATTTTGAGAAAACTGGAGAAGAAGCCTCAACATCAATTATCTTCAAAAAGAAAGATTTTTTAGAAATTTATAAGCAAGATCTCGCACTGTTTCTAGCAAGACTCACAAATATTCTAGATCCAGATTATTTCGTATTGGGCGGCGGAGTCAGTAAGGCGGATGAACTCTATTCTGATCTACAAAATCTAATGAAACCTCATCTTTTTCATAAAGAAAACCCTCCTCGCATATTAAAACATGAGCTCTCCGATTCCGCAGGAAGTATCGGCGCAGCTCTATTATCAGAATTTTCTACTTAAAAAATCAATTGTCCGACAATCGATCAACATATTGAAATCATTATATTTTAATATTAAAAATTGGCCTCCAATTTCATTTAGCAATAGAAACTTACTTGGAAATTTTAAATAAATTGTCTATACTGCTATTAGCAGTATTTATAAGGAACTCATGAGTACTAAAAATAAAAAATATGGCAGCGAAGATCTTAATAAACGCCTTGGTAAAATGACAATTGGAAGCTTTTTAAGATCCTGGAGACTTTCTGAAAAGTTGTCTCAAAAAGAATTTGCTCAAAAATTAAAAATGTCAGCTGCAAATCTCTGCGACATCGAAAAAGGAAGAAAAGGCGTTAGCCCTGAAAAAGCAGAAGATATCGCTAAGTACCTTGGCTATTCAAAAGCCGTTTTAGTGAAGCTCGCCTTGCAAGAGCAACTAACTTCGGCAGGCTTAAAATATGAAGTCGAAATTAAATACGCTGGCTAAGATTACGTAGATGCTTTCAAAAAAGTAATTCATCCGATATCCGGATATACATTTGTAATCATTGGATTTTTTCAATTTTTTATAGACAAATCTATTGTGCTTCTTGTAGATCATTATATAAGCAATCTCTTTACTTGTACAAGTAATTGTACTACTATAAGTATTGGGAGATTTTTATGTTTAAAGCTACAGTTGTCGCATCGAAATTGAGAGAAGAATTGGCGCACTATTTAGAACTAGTACAAAAGAATGAGGCTCTACAGATCATTCATCGTGGGAGCCCAATTCGAGTTTTGATAACACAAGAGCATTATTTAGATTTGTTATCACGCCTATCTATTTATGAAAAAGCTAAAAACGAAAAAGTTTCACCATCACTATCCGCAAAAGAGATTGAAGCAAGAATTCTCAAAAAGCTAAAAAAAATTAGCGAAGAAGAGTTAAGTGATGATAGAAATCGTATGGGAAGAAAGCGCACAAAGCCGGCATGAAGAATGGGCACTCAATATTGCTCTACAATTTACTTTTACCCACGCACAATCATATCTCACAGACATCGAAATAGCAGTAATGAACATTGCAACCAATCCATTTATAGGAATTAGCCACACACAACAGAATCGAAAAAATTTAAGGCGATTAATTAGTGGCTATGGATATAGTCTATTTTATGAACTCAACCACTCCGAGCACCCAACACAAGCCAAAATTATTTCTGTTGTAAGAGGACAAAGCAACGCTCCCATATCATTTTAAGCAATAAATCAATGATGCGAAGCGCGCTTTAATAAGCAGTTTTGTATCAGGGCTTATTTTGTATTAGGTTATTCCTATGTTTAATTTGCACCAAAGAATGTATTTCTTAGCTAAGTTGTTTTTGTTCCACTTTATCTTTTTCGCAATCCTTCGCGTAATTTTCTATTTTACTTTCAAAGGAACTGCGACGGCTTTCACAGAAGAGGATTTACTAAGAGCATTCTATCTAGGCTCAAAATTTGATATCCGTCTGGCGTTTATCATGATCATTCCAGTTTGGCTCTTTGGATATTTCCCGTACATGAACCCGCTTCGCCAAGGAAAGACGTTCTGGATCTATTTCTATACTGTATTTGCTATAATATGGGGCACAATTTATCTCGCTGACATCGGCCACTATGGTTACCTCAACTCTAGAATCAATGGTTCTGTTCTACAATATATGGCGAACCCAACAATCTCTCTTCAAATGCTTTGGGAAACTTACCCAATTTTCTGGGGAACAATTGGTGTTCTTGCGGGTGCAGTTGCCATCAAATATATTCTACAATTCTGCATTTTCTTTGATTTTGAATACAAAAACATTTCCAGAACAAATCAAATCTTCCAATACCTTTTATTCTTCGCACTCTTTGCTGCGGGAATCTTTGGAAAATTTTCGACATTCCCACTCAGATGGAGCGAAGCTTTCTTTAGCCAAAATAATTTTGTTTCTGCAGTGGCATTGAACCCCGTGATCTACCTTGCAGAAACTTACAAGTATTCAAGTCCAAACTATGACGAAGACGAAGTCCGAAAATTCTATCCCCTCATGGCAAATTATCTCGGTGTTCCTATGAAAGAACAAAATGCCGAAACTTTGAATTTCAAAAGAACTCTGCCCAGTACCGCAAAACCTGACTTCAGACCAAATGTTCTAGTGATTGTTATGGAGAGCATGGCAATCGCAAAAACTGATCTTTCAAATAATCCAGTGGAGTCTACACCCGCACTTAAAAAATTAGCTGAAAGCAGTTATTACTTTGACGAATATTATGTTCCATCCGAAGGAACAGCTCGCAGTATGTTTGGTTTAGTTTCGAGCGCAGCAGATGTGACGGGCTACAAAACTGCTTCGCGCAATCCCATGATCATCGATCAAAATCTTGTGATGAGATATTTTGATGAATACGAAAAGTTTTATTTCCTTGGGGGAAATGCAAACTGGGGACAAATCAGAGGCGTATTCACAAATAACATCGAAAAAATCCAAGTTGTTGAAGAAGGCCAATTCGATGCCTCCATCACAGATGTATGGGGACTTTCTGATTTAGATTTATTCAAAGAATCATTTAAAAAATTATCCGCACTTCCTTCGGACAAAAGATTCTTTGCCATCGTACAAAGCGCAAGTTTCCATAGACCTTATACAATTCCTGAAAACCACGATGACTTTGAAGTGAAAAAACTTTCTGACGAAGAACTAAAGAAAGCTGGATTTATTTCTAATGAAGAATGGAACTCCATGAGATTTTCTGACTACAGCCTTGGAAGATTCATCGAGATGTTCAAAAAATCTCCAATGTATGAAAATACTATCATTGTTGTTACTGGAGACCATGGATTGCCGGACGAAAATGCAGATCACGTTATCGTTCAAAGAAAAAAGGTGGAGTTAGAAAAGTTCCACGTTCCTCTTGTGATTCACAATCCAAAATTGATTCCTGAGCCCAGAAAGGACTCTCGTATCGCTACAGAAATGGATGTGATGGTAACGATTGCAAACCTTGCTGGTGTAGATATCGAACATTCTGCTCTTGGGAGAGACCTATTAGATCCAAAATTTGATGATACAAGAGCCGCATTTACTTACTTCCACTACGTACAACCTAGACAATTCGGTATGTACTACAATAATTTTTACTATTCAGTAAAAGGAAGCACTGAAGAACTTTTTAGTCTCGACCCAAAAAAAGAATTTAAAGATGTATCGCAAGAATATCCGGGAATGGCTCAGTATTTAAAAATGTTATCGCATGGATATTATGAAACTGCGAAGTACATGCTCTATAATAACAAAAAGTTAGAAATTGCTCCTGCAGTAACCAATACCATGACTTCGCCTTACACAAGTGAAAGTATTCCGAAAGTCATAGCTCCGGCGGAAGCACCCATCTCAAAAGCGCAATAATCAAAGACTAAGGCGCGGTCACTGTAAAAGTTGTGTTGCTCACCGCGAGCGAATCCTGTGTGTGTTCTACGTAGGCCGTAAATGTTCCCACAGGAAATCCTGTGCTGGTGGCCACCGAAAAGCCTCTGACCCAATTTCCACCACTCATTGCTGACCATGAGTTGGCCGTTGAAACTGTATTTCGCACACAAGTTGTAGAAGTTGAGTATTCATGACAATAAATTGGAGCCACACCCGCTTTTTGGATGCAGATATAAATAACTTCGTTTGTTTTAAAAGCTGTACTGATTTGTGTACATGCTGAATTTTTCGCCGCAAAAATCACCGGCGGATCGATAAGCAATGGATCATTGGAATTGTCGCCATAGAGACCACCACCTGGAGAGCAGTTTTGGAAAAACAACATCGTTATTGTTAAAGAAATTAAAACAAATATAAATGTAAATCTCTGCTTTGAACCCATAACCTCACCCTATTTTTATCAGTCTCTTCAGCTGCTTATCGGCTCGACCTCCTTTAAACTAGAGTCAATTTGAGACATAAAAACTACAACCTGCCTGCAGCTATAAGTCCTTGAAATTATTGTTGTATTTATATGCATTTTTAAGGTTTAATAGTCAAGCCGAGGTTTTATGACCTCAAAGCGCACAGACAAGAAAAAAGTCAGGAAAGGCTTTAAAGACAATAATGACTAGAAAGAAAAGCAACACACAGACAGGCACCGTAAAAAGACATCCAGACGGATTTGGATTTTTCATTCCCGATTCTCCAGGTTTAGTAGACGCATACATTCCAAAACATTCTATGAACGGCGTAATGACCAACGACAAAGTGGAAGCCGAAGTTTATCCCGAACCCGGCGGAAAAAGATTTCGCGGAGAAGTAGTAAAAATTATTAATCGCGCATTCAAAGACGTCATCGGAACCTATAAAGATTTTAATGATCAATATGGAATCATTTTAGATACTAACAACAACTGGGGCGCAAACTTACATATTCCTAAAAAATGGACCCTTAATGCCAAAGTCGATGACTTAGTCATCGCGCACGTTGAAGGCTACCCTACCGATAAAGATCCTTTCTTAGGAAAAGTGACTGAGGTTTTGGGCGACGCCAATGATCCGCTCTATGATATAAAAAAAGTAATCATTAATCATAAAATTCCACATGTGTTCTCTGGTGCTATCGAGAAAGAATCTCAAACATTTGATCACGATCTAGATCCTAAAAAATTTCCGCACAGAAAAGACTTAACCAAAGTACCTCTAATCACTATTGACGGAAAAACCGCAAAAGATTTCGATGATGCGATCTTTGTAGAACAAACATCGGAAGGATTCCATCTGATCGTAGCCATTGCTGATGTCAGCCACTACGTAAAAATTGGAACGGCAATTGATACCGAAGCTTACGAGAGAGGAACCAGCGTTTACTTTCCAAACTTCGTGGTTCCAATGCTTCCAGAAGTTCTATCCAATGAACTTTGTTCGTTAAAGCCAAATGTTTTTAGACTTTGTTTAGTTGCAGATATGCATTTTGATTTTCAAGGTAACAACTTAAAAAGCGAATTCTATGAAGCTGTTATGAAGTCTCATGCGAGAGTGACATATGGTGAAGCCCAAGAAGTGATCGATGGCATGTGTCCTCCACAATTTGAGCCAATAAAAAATATGATCTTAAAAGCTGCAGACTTTGCAAAAATCCTAATGGCAAAAAGATTCCAAGCTGGATCTTTGGATTTAGAAATTCCTGAAACAGAATTAATCATCGATGCTGCTGGAAATCCGGTCGATATCTTAAGAGCTGAAAGAATTTTTGCTCATAGACTCATCGAAGAGATGATGTTGATTGCAAACGTTGAAACCGCAAGATTCATCGGAAGAAACGATAAAGAAGTTCTGTACCGTATCCATGAGCCACCTAAGTTAGAAAAAATTGAAGCCTTGAATAATCATCTACATAACTTCGGAAGCTCAATTCAGCTCTCAACAAGCAATCTTCAGAAGAACCTAGGTAAAGCTCTTCAAGAGTTCACCGGAAAACCTGAAGAAATAATTTTAAATATTTTAATTCTAAGATCTATGAACCAAGCCAAGTATTCGCCGGACAATGTCGGTCACTTTGGATTGGGCTTTGAAGACTACTGTCACTTCACCTCTCCAATCCGTAGATATCCAGATTTGATTGTTCATAGAGTGATGAAAAATATTCTTAGAATTCCAGGTTATGAAATGCCTTCCGATGACACTCTTGGCACTGCGGGCACAATGCTTAGTGCTTGCGAGCAAAGATCTGTAAAATCAGAAAGACAGCTTCAGTCGATTAAAAAAGCCAGATTCATTTCCAAATACATGGGCCAAGAATTCGAAGGAATTATTAGCTCTGTTGCAAAATTTGGGGTGTTCGTTCTTTTGAGACAATTTGATGTGGATGGATTAGTAAAGGTTGAAGACCTTGGTGATGATCATTTCTTGTTCTTAGAAGACGAGATGATGTTGAAGGGTAAAAAAACTGGAACCATCTATAAGCTTGGAGACATCGTAAAAATTCAAGTTGTAGCTGCTGACGTGGAGCTCGGACAAATTAACTTTGCCTTAGAAGGCCAACCTCAAAAAAGCGCTGAGCACTTCAATACTAGAGGCAAAGACAGAGATCGTCGCCCTTTTGGCGGAAAAAGTCGTGACGATAGAAAAGGTGGAAAACACCGTAAAGATAAATCTGAAAGCAAAGGCAACGACAAAAACTCTCTCAAAAGTGACTTTAAAGATTTCAAAAATAAACATAAGAATAAAGGTCAAGACGATGATCGCAAACGCGATCGTGACAGCCATCGCGATGGCGATCGCGAAGTACGCAAACCTCAACAAAAAAGTTTTAGAAACAATAGATTGACTGGCCGGGACGATGGCAAGGTTGCAAGCCCTGGTCTAAATGTAAATAGCAAGATGGAGAAAATCCTAAAAATGCTAGATGAAGGAGCAAGCCGTGGGAATCATCCAAAGGGGTTCTCAGATAGGGAAGACGATAAAGAGCGCCGCAAGGGTAAGGACGATCGTAGGGGTGCTGGCAAAGCACGGCTTTCAAAACGTTCTGGAAAAGGCAAAACTAGGTAGATTTCTTCTAGAAAAATTTTCTTCTGAAGAACACCTAGAAAAATACACTGCTGCCGAGCGCTTGAGAATGAGCTTTGAAGAGCTAGGGCCGACCTTTATCAAATTAGGTCAGCTACTTTCAACTCGTCCCGATCTCATTCCTTCTGAGTTTGCAAACGAGCTTAAAAAACTTCAAGATCACGTGCAGCCCGTATCCTATTCAGAGATCGAAAAAATTCTTCATACTAAATTTTCAAAATTTGAAGACGTATTTTTAAGTATCGAACAAAAACCACTCGCTACGGCAAGCATTGCGCAAGTTCACAGCGCAAGACTTAAAAATGGCGATGACGTTGTTATCAAAGTTCAACGTCCTGGAATTTTAAAACTCATCAATGATGATTTGAATGTTCTCTACTTCATTGCAAATCTTTTAGAAAACTCTGTTCCAGAACTTAAAGTTTATAACCCCACTTCCATTGTTGATGAATTCTTTAAAACCATGGATCTTGAAACAAACTTCCTCATCGAGGCCAATAACATCATAAGATTCCAAAAGAACTTTGAAACTGACGATACCATAAAAATTCCTCAAGTGTACTTCGAACACTCCAATGAACAAGTGATTGTGATGGAGCTGATTAAAGGAATTACTCTTTCTCAACCACAATCATTGAAACAAGAAGGTGTTGAACCCCTTGAAGTTGTGAAAAAAGGAATGAAGATTTTCTTTAAAATGGTTTTCCAAGACAGATTCTTCCACGGAGATCTCCATGCAGGAAATATTTTTATCCTTCCAAATAATAAATTTGGTTTAGTTGATTTCGGTGTAGTTGGAAGACTGAGTGTTAAGACCAGAGATTCTATCGCAAATATGTTTCTCGCGCTTGCACAAGAAGATTACGATGCTTTAGCCTCTGAATTCGTAAATCTTTCTCAAAGCACTCACCTTGCAAACTCAGATGTATTTGCGATTGAACTGAGAGACCTTATCGCGCCGTATTTTGGATTAACTTTCAAGAACGTAAATACAGGAAGGCTTTTGATGGATGCGGCAGCACTTGCTGGTAAACATCAGATTCAAGTTCCGAGTGAGCTTATGCTGTTCTTTAAATCCATCATTACAGTGGAGGGTATGGGAAGAGACATCGTTGAAGATTTTGATGTCCTGTCGCAAACATTAGAGATCGCTACTGAAATCATCAAAGCCAAGTATGATCCTCAAAGAATTATGAGAGATCTTACACATGTATTAAAAGATTCAGTCACACTTTTTAAAGATCTTCCAAGACAGCTTTCATATTCGATCAAAAAAAAGAATATGCCCAACCAAGCGCAGTTGGTGAAAATTGAAGATTTGCAGGAAATTAAGAAAACCTTTGAAATCGCA
>JANMFM010000039.1:0-4305 GCA_031374125.1 Bdellovibrionales bacterium | reverse complement strand
CACCGAGATTTTTTTTACGGACATTCTTCAGTAGGGCATTTTGCGATTTCTAAAACTTCTAAGTTTGAACTATTCACTGGTGTAACGATCAATACGTTTTTAATGCAACCGAAATGATTGTCGTATTTCATTGAAAATCCTGGAGCGGTGATCAATCCAGATCCGTGTCCATCCCAAACGTGGTCTACATTGTTATGGACAGTTGGCTTTGATCCAGTTGTTACTGTCACTTTAGTGTCTTCAACGACGACTTTAACTCTTGGTCCAAACTGTTCTCTTGTGTCACAAACGATGCGTTCAGCTTTTGCCGTACCTGCTATTAAAACCAATGCTATTGCTACTAATGTTTTCATGATTTCCCCTTTTATTGTTTCAAAAATAATCCCTAAATCCTTGTGATAAGGTTTAGTGAGAGCGTAGATATAAGTCAAATATGATATCAATTATACCTACCATAGCATTATACTTATAACAGAAATGAAATTAGACATTCTTGCAACAGTATTTGCTTTACAGTTTGCAGCTAATCTATAGATTGGAACGTACATGAACCACTTAAAAAATGAAAAAAGTCCTTATCTTAAGCAACACGTCAATAATCCCGTAGATTGGTATCCATGGGGTGAAGAGGCTTTTGCCAAAGCGAAGAGTGAAAGTAAACCGATCTTTTTATCCATAGGCTATTCAACCTGTCATTGGTGCCATGTGATGGAACACGAGTCGTTTGAAGATAAAGCAGTGGCAAAAATTTTAAATGAAAATTTTGTTTCCATAAAAGTGGATAGAGAAGAACGCCCAGATATTGATTCGGTTTACATGACCGTTTGCCAAATGCTCACGGGCCACGGTGGATGGCCCTTAAATATTTTCTTAACTCCGGACAAAAAACCATTCTTTGCTGGAACATATTTTCCTAAAAATTCCAAGTACGGCAGAGTTGGCCTAGTTGACCTTTTACCTCGAGTCTCCGACATTTTTACAAATAAAAAAGATGAATTGAATCTCACGGTCGAAGGAATTCAGGGCGCTCTTAAAGAATCTCAAAATAACAAAACTGTGAGTAGCGATTTTGATTTAGAGTTTTTAGTGAATAAAACCAAAGAAGAGTTGAGAGGAATGTTTGATGTCGAGAATGGCGGCTTTGGAACCAAACCAAAATTTCCATCGCCACACAAATTGATTTTCTTGCTTGAAAATTACAAGCTCACAAAAGATCAAGAATCTCTAGCAATGGTTGAAAAAACTCTTTTCAAAATGCATCAAGGTGGATTCTACGATCATATCGGCGATGGGTTTCATAGATATTCTACCGACGAGAAGTGGATCCTCCCGCACTTTGAAAAAATGCTTTACGATCAAGCATGGCTTTCCTATGCATATACCTTTTGCTTTGAACTCACCGGGAAACCTTTCTACCGGCAAATTGCGGAAAATATCTATGACTTTGTTTTAAGAGAAATGACAAGTTCAAACGGCGGTTTCTATAGCGCCTTTGATGCTGATACAGATGGAGAGGAAGGAAAGTTCTACATCTGGACGGTCAACGAGCTGGAGAAACACCTGAGTGCTGAAGAGTTGGCTTTCTTGCGAGAAGATTTTGAATTTTCTTTTGAAGGAAATTATTATGACGAAGCTACCCAACAAAAAAACAATCACAACATCTTTTACCTAGAAAATTCTCTCGAAGTAAAAACAGAAAAAGACATCGAGACATTTTTCGCAAAATTTGCACCGATCAAGCAAAAACTTTTAGAAATCAGAGCCCAAAGACCAAAACCCTTAAGAGACGAAAAAATCTTAACAGATTGGAATTCAATCATGGCGGCATCATTTTTGAAGGCCGCAAAAGTATTTGGTGCAAATTTTTCTAAAGCCGAAAATTATAAAAAAGCCGGTTTAAAAAATATCGAATTCATTATCGATGAAATGAAACTCGATGACCATCTCTTCCACAGAATTTGTGATGACGAACTTCAAAAATACGAATTCTTAGATGATCAAGCTTCCTTTATCTGGGCATTAACCCATGCTTACGAACTCACCATCGACAAAAAATATATTCTCATGGCAAAAGATCATATCAATAAAGTTGAAACCGAATTCTGTGATCCCAATGGCGGCTACTTTCAAACTCCTCAAGGGCAAGAAGTGGTATTGATGCGCATGAAGGATCTCTATGATGGTGCCATTCCATGTGGAAATTCCATATATATGACGGCCCTCACAAAGCTGACCCTTTATCTCAAGGATCCGACTCTGCAGGAAAAGTACGAGCAAAATATCCAAAAAGTGTTCGATCAAATTGTATATTCTCCCTCCTCTAACACGTTTCTAACAATGTCATGCTTGTTTTTTCTACATCCTTATTGTGAAGAAGGACTTTGTTAAGAGTCGCGCTGCATTTATGTGGAAACTCCCAAATCTCTAAGATACGAATGTCCTTGGGTCTATATTCGAATAAAAAGAATAACCAACAGAGAAACTTTCATGGGGGGATTTAATGAAGTTTTGGACACTTATTCTATCGGTTTTTACTTTCTTAGGGGTTTCATCATTCAGTTTTAATTCAGTAGCGTTTTCAAGTGGCATAGAAAAAAATCAATCGGAAAAAGAAGTTAAGAAAGCTTGTATTGGTCAAAAGAAATACGGCGAAAATTCTGATTACATCGTGACTGCTGAAAGCGATGAAATCAAAATCATGTCTTACAACGTAGAAAATTTATTCGACACTATTCATGACGAAGGCCGAGATGATTATGAATTTCTACCTATTGACAGCGCTGAAAAAGAAAAATGCGATTTCAAAAAAGGTTATTACAAAGAAGCTTGTCAGAAAACCGACTGGACAGACGACAGACTTGAACTGAAGTTGTCACAAATCAAAAAAGTCATCGAAGCTCAAGGTGAACTCCCAGATATGCTTGCAGTTCTTGAAGTTGAAAATGTGAACGTAGTTTCTCAGCTTGCAGACTACTTAGGTTATCCAAAGTTTCTTGTGACATCTGGTGAAGACAAGAGAATCGAACTTGCGGTACTTTATAAAGAAGACAAAGTTAAATTAAAAGAAATGAAAGAAGTGAAGATCGTGTTCCCTCCGGAAGTGGGACAAAAGAATACTCGCAATATTTTGGTAGCAAACTTCATAAGTCTAAAAAATAAAGATCAAATGATCGGTCTTTATGTGAATCATTGGCCATCCCAAGCCTCTCCTTCGGTGACGCGTGTAACAGCAGCTAAGCACATCAGAAAAACAATTGATCATTTCTCAAAGAAATATAAAGACAACTACCATGTGGTAGCGGTAGGGGACTTCAATACGATCGAAAAGGACAGTCCGAAACCCTTTGATATTATTCAAGATAAGGAGTGGGAATATAGTCTCATTGATGTAGAGCAAAAATATAGAAAATCTGCTTATAAGAAAGATCCTAACAACATGTTAAAGAAAATGGCTCCAAGCTCTTATTACTACAGTGGTGACGGAACTTGGAATCACTTGGACCGTATTTTTATAAGCTCCAACCTAGCAGACAATAAAGGTATGGAAGTGATGACTGAAACGTTCAGAATCCTTGCTCCAGAATTTGTATTAAAAAGTGTGACTCCAAAAGCGAAAAAAGACGAAACAGAAGAGAGTCGCGCGAAAACTTGTACATTCTCTGCTCCAAAGAGATATTTTCATAATGCCACAAATCCAAACGCGGCGGGATTCTCAGATCATATGGGGTTAATTATTAAGTTGAAGCTTTAAGGAGGAAGTATCCTCCATAAAGCCAAACTTTTAAATGTGCAATCGGTATCCAACGCCACGGATTGTTTCGATTGTTTTTCCGTAAGTATTGAGTTTTTTACGAATTGCACAGATGTGAACATCAATCGTTCTTTCTGTTACTGAATTAGTACCATTGATGCGTTGGATAAGGGATTCTCTAGAAAGAGGTTTTCCGTCAGCCTTTAAAAGTTCTTTTAGAATGTTGAATTCCATTAAAGTGATCTCAAGATTATTGCCAAGGATTTTTACTTTGTAAGAATCAAAATCAACTTCTAGATCACCTTTTACAAGAACGTTGCGACTAGAAAATGAGGAGGCAATAGACTTTTCTTGGTAACGATTTAAAATTGCTTTTACTCTTCTCAAAAGAATATTCACCGAGAAAGGTTTTTCGATATAATCGTCGGCACCCATATCGAAAGCGCTAATGATATTGTCTTCGCTCGAAATCGCAGTTAAGAATACCACTGGCAGATCGGCGTATTTTGCATCAGCTCTGAGGCGAGAGAGAACTTGGGAGCCCTTAATGTCGG
>JANMFM010000199.1:0-10698 GCA_031374125.1 Bdellovibrionales bacterium | reverse complement strand
AACGTTTTTCCCAAATTCTGTAACTGTAGCCAAAACTTCTGGAGCCGTTTCTAGAGCATTCTCAACCGTGCTATTAGCATTCTTACTTGCATTGTTAGCTTTAGACTTAAAATCTGACTTCGTTTCCGTCGTTGTTTGTTTCATATTTTTCTCCTGTTGTTGTTTGCAAACTCAATAAAGCAACTCGCAGGCCAATCATTTTTACCATCTAACTTGATTTAATTTGATTTGAACAAATCCACTGAGGCATTAAGGTTTTACGAAGTACAAATATGCCCCGGCAACTGGATGATCGTGAAGATTTCTTCACAAGTTTTATAGGCACTTAAACGTTAACTTTTTGATATTGCTAATGATTATGATAAAAAATTAAAAAAATTTAATATGTTAAGACTCCGTAACATACCAAGGAATAATTGGACATGGGCATTTTATCTTCTGTATATATACTGTATGCAAAAGAAAAAAATTAAATTACTAATCATTGAAGACGATGTTGAATTAATTGAACTCTTGCACCACTATTTCGGCCCACGTGGGTACGAAGTGTCTGGCTTCACGGATCCGATGATTCCTCTAGATATTCTAGAGAAGCAAAACAACTCTCATTGCTACGAGGTTGCACTCGTAGATTTAAATCTTCCTAATATGTCAGGATTAGATTTTATTAAGAAGATGAGAATGGTTTGTCCAGACATGCCAATTCTACTTATGACGGCCGACAATAGTATTGAAACAGCAATGGAAGCTGTAGAAGCCGGAGCCTATGACTATGTAGTTAAACCGCTCCACTTCACTCAATTGAATTTGACTCTGCAAAGAGCCGTTAGACTCAAAACAATCACTGATGAAAATAAAATTTTAAGAAATTCTGCAGAGCCAAAAAATATTTTAGAAAAATTTGTTTTTAAGAGCCAGAAGATGCTTAATCTCTTGGATGTTGCAAGACGTGTATCGGATAGCACAGCAACAGTTTTAATCCACGGTGAGAGCGGAACAGGCAAAGAAGTTATCGCAAGAGCGATTCATCAACTTGGCAAATACAAGGATAAACCTTTTATTGCTATCAACTGCTCTGCAATTCCAGAAAACTTATTGGAATCTGAACTTTTTGGTCACGCGAAAGGCTCATTCACAGGCGCAATTGATAAAAAAATCGGTTTATTTGAAGAAGCCGCAGACGGGATTCTCTTTTTAGACGAGATAGGAGACCTCAGTCAGTCTTTGCAATCAAAACTGTTAAGGGTTTTGCAAGAAAAGAAAATTAAGCGTGTAGGAGAAAATGACTATGTCGATATTCATACACGCGTTCTAGCCGCGACTCATAAAGATCTAAAGAAGGCCGTTGAAGATGGAAGCTTTAGAGAAGATTTATATTTTAGATTGAATGTAATTCCTATGACTGTTCCATCTTTACGGGAAAGACCTGAAGACATCCTCCCTCTTGCTCAACTTTTCTTAAGAAAGTTTGGTAGAGAAAATGGTAGAAATTTAATTTTTGCTAAAAGCGCAGTTGATCATATGATGAGCTTCCCATGGCAAGGTAACGTTCGTGAGTTGGAAAATGCAATTGAGCGTGCGGTAGTTCTTGCTACTGGAAATGAAATCTCTTCGCATGAATTACCACAAATTGAGGATACGTTTTCGAACAAAAATAGTGTTGAAAGTCTTTTTCAACCTCTATTGACTAGAACCGAGCTTCCGAGGTTGGAAGAAATTTCTAATTCATACATTCAATTTGTAGCAAAAAATATGAACAGCACCAAAGAACACATCGCGGGAATTCTGGGCATCGATAGAAAAACTTTATATAGAAGAATGCAAACAAATCCAAATCAACGCGAAAATTCAGAATCACCTCTAATATAATCTATAATCTTTGCGACATTTTGTCTTTTTACCTGAGGCATTTGGCCTCGAGCTAATGTCGCAAATTCTTCCCTCTACAGTTATTTACATTTAGAATCCCTTTTGGCTGTGGCACTGCCTTTGCTTATATAAATTGTAGCTTGTATAAATGTTTGTATGACGCTACGGCAGCTAACTATCAGACAGAAGGAGAATTTTTATGAACGAAAATCTTGTTTCAGGAAAATGGAAAGAAATTAAAGGTGATATTTTAAAAACCTGGGGAAAGCTAACAGACGACGAAGTTGAAGAAGCAAAAGGAAATGTGCTTGGATTAGCAGGAACCATTCAGCAGAAATTTGGTCTCGCACAAGAAGAGGCAGCTTCAAAATTGAATAGAATTATAGATAGATACAGAGAAGAAAATAAGAACAATGTCAGCCCCACTGACACTATGTAACGGGAAGCCGTTACAAAATTTTAAGCCTAGACCCAAACTCTATCTCAGAGTTAACCCCAATTGATTCTGAGCTCTCAACCCAATCCCATACAATCCCCGCTGGACTTTTGTCTTTGCGGGGATTTCTTTTTTGGATAATTTACTCAGCATTTTTGTGTAACTAGACCTATACTTACCTTCAAAAAAACGACTATCTTTCCGATAGTTATACATGAATTTTCATATCATTTCAATTCTTGGTGGTAAAGGCGGCGTAGGAAAAAGTGTTTTCACCGCAAATCTTGCGCTCGCATTTATGAAAGAATTAAAAACTAGAGTTTTGTTAATCGACCTTGATGCTGAATCTTGCGGAGATCAAAACGTAATTCTTGGATTAAAACCATTAAAGACAATGTCCGAGATTGCATCTTTCACTGGGCAAATCAATCCAACGACTATTTCAACTCTTGTGACAAAGCACTCTTCCGGATTGGGTTTCATCGGCGCTGTAAAATCTGCGATGGAAAAATTAAGCGTTCAACCTGAGCTTATGGAAAAACCTCTTTCTGCACTTGGACAAATATTCCCCTACATCATTGTAGATCTTGGTTGCCATATTGGCGATTTACAAATGAAAATTCTAGAAAAAAGCTCAGCGGTTATCGTTGTTTCTACCCCTGAAGTTTTAGCTGCTAACCAATCTCTAAAATTAATGAACCAACTGATCGCAAGTACTTTGCCGACAGATCTTTTTCAAGTTGCATTGAACAAGTTCGGACCAGGGGCGCTTTCTCCTCAGGCACTTGCACAAACTTTTAAAAAAAATATTATTGGAATCATTCCACAAGACGACACAGCATCCAGTGCAGCATTGCAATCAGGAAACCCAGTCGTATTGGCACAACCTCAATCTGCTATTGCACAAGCTTATCATGAGCTCACAAGAAAGCTGACTTCAAACAATTTCTTGAATCGCTTACAGCAAATGCATCGTCCGACGGGAATAAAATCACCTCAGGCAACAGCAGCCGTTCCTGCATCAGTAAATAGCGGCGGAGGCAATACTCAGCCAGATAGAAAAAATAGTCCCAGAAATTTATTTAAAGAACAAATTCACAGAGAGCTTATCAACACAATGAATCTTAAGAAAGGCATCACCGAAACTAAAGGTGACGTTGAAAAAGAAAGACAGCTCTTTGCAAAGACTCAACAAACAATTTCCCAACTCGTTGATAAAATGCAACCAGGAATGTCACGCGATGATAGATCACAAATCATCAAAGAAGTTTTGGACGAAGCTTTGGGCCTTGGACCACTTGAAACATTACTAGCCGAGGACTCTGTAACGGAAATCATGGTGAATGGCGCTGATAGAATTTTTGTGGAAAGAGCGGGTAAAATTTCTCTTAGCCCAGTAACCTTCACATCTAACGTTCATTTGAGAAACGTAATCGAAAGAATTGTTACACCACTCGGAAGAAGAATCGACGAAAAAACTCCTTACGTTGATGCAAGACTAAAAGATGGAAGTCGCGTGAACGCCGTGATCGAACCCATCTCCATTGACGGGCCATCACTCACAATTAGAAAATTTGCGAAGAAACCTATTGTTGCAGAAAATTATGTGCAATGGGGTTCAATGACAGAACCAATGATAGACTTTATGAGAATATGCGTTGAAAACGGACTCAACGTAATTATTTCTGGTGGTACTGGTTCCGGTAAAACTACTTTGTTAAATGTTATGTCGAGCTTTATTCCTTCTGCAGAAAGAATTGTTACCGTAGAGGATGCTGCCGAACTTCAGCTGAAACAGGAGCACGTTGTAAGACTTGAAACTCGTCCAGCGAATATGGAAGGTACCGGCTCCATTACAATTAGAGATTTAGTGAGAAATTCATTGAGAATGAGACCAGATAGAATCGTAGTTGGTGAATGTCGCGGTGGCGAAGCCTTAGATATGTTATCTGCAATGAATACAGGTCACGATGGCTCGATGACAACTGTTCACGCCAACTCACCTCGCGAAGCAATCGGAAGACTCGAGACCCTTTGTATGATGGCCGGGATGGATTTACCTGCAAAAGCAATTCGAGAACAAATTGCTGGCGCCGTAGATCTTATTGTTCAAATTTCTCGGTTATCCGACGGGTCAAGAAAAGTGATCAGCATTACAGAAGTCGCAGGCATGCAGGGCGAAACCGTCACATTACAAGAAATCTTTAAATATAAAGAAGAAGGTTTTGATAAGAATAGAAAAATCTTAGGTCAGTTCTTAGCAACTGGTTTAATCCCAACTTTCATTGAAGAATTTGAAAGAAAAGGATTAAAAATTCCTAGAACGTTATTCAGCAATGAAGCAGCCTTCAAGAAAGTTCCTGGAGGCAAACCATGAGTTTCCTCGGAAATGACTTTGTATTTATTGTCTTGATGGGAATTTGCATCTTTGCCGCCTCTTTTTTCTTCTCAGATAAAATTCTAAACTTCCTCTACGAAAAAAGCTTAGGCAGCAGACAATATGTTTTAGATAAATTGGAATTGATGTTTGTGGAAACAAATCCAAAGAAAATCACCATGACAATGCTTTCCTTGAGCTTTGGACTTGGTTTTTTGGTATTCATCGCGGTATTTCCGAACTTGATTACAGGATTCATTTTAGGCGGATTTGTTACCATCGTGGGCTGGCAGGCACCTAAATATTTAGTGGATTATCTTTTTGAAAAAAGATGCAACAAACTTGTAGATCAAATGGTTGATGGTTTAACGATCATGTCCAACGGTATTCGCGCGGGCCTAGGAATTACGCAATCCATGGAAAGAGTTGTAGACAATATGCCAAGCCCAATCAAACAAGAGTTTGGACTTGTGCTTTCACAAATCAAACTTGGTCTGAGCGTTGAAGAAGCTCTTTCTAATTTTGGAAATAGAATTCCAGTAGCTGATGTCCAAATGTTTGTTACCGCTATCAATATCTTAAAAGAAACTGGTGGTAATTTAGCCGAGACATTTACGACTATGGTTGAGGTTTTGCGTGAGAGGCAAAAGATCCATAAAAAGATCGAGGCCCTCACCGCTCAAGGTGTTACTCAAGGAATTATCATCACGATGGTTCCTTTTATATTGTTAATAGTCTTTACGGTTGTAGATCCTGGATTTGTGAAGCCCTTATTCACAACCACAATGGGCGTTATTTTTTTGATTTTGATGTTAACTCTCCAGGCAATTGGTGGATTTATGATTAGAAAGATCGTGAAAATAAAAGTTTAAGCTTCTAGCCCTTGGTCGAATGGCCAAGATGACTACTAGATGTGTATTATATATACATAGGACGTCTAAGTATTGGGAGAATAGTGAAATGAAGAATATATTTGCAACACTCATTATGATTTTGTCGACACAGGCTTTTGCATTAGTAGATATGCAAAACGCCAACTTCACAGAAACATGGGTTGATCTAGAAATTCCTGATACGGGATACAATTTAAAAGTTGAGAGATCATACAACTCAAGAACTTTGCACAATGGTTTATTTGGTTTTGGATGGTGTTCAAACTTTGAAACATCTCTTGAAATTTTGGCTGACGGCCGAGTGAAGAGAGTGGAATGTGGCGCAGGCCAAGAGATCACTTACGCACCAAAGTCATTTGACCAAGGCGATGTGCAAGCCGGAATTCAAAAGATCATTGCGGGAATTAAAAAGGAAAACGCTGGGATTTCGGCTCGTGAAATCCAAATTCTTACACAAAAACTAAAAGAAGACACTGGCTATAGAGACAGAGAAGCGGCAAGACTTGGAATTCAAAAAGAAGCGAAAGACGGAACTGTATTCTACAGCGAAGGCACCAATACAGACAAAGTGGTGTTGAAAAAAGGTTTTTATGTAAGAGATCTTGCGGATGGCTCATCAGAGAGATTCAACACCGAAGGGCAATTGGTTTACCTTTATGACAAAAATCAAAACTATTTGAAATTGGATTACAATAAAAAAACTTTAACGAATATAACAACAAGCTCTGGGAGAAGGTTGTCTTTTGACTATACTCAAAATGGAAAGATCAAACAAATCAGAGGTCCAAACGGCCTGAACTGCGAATATGAATATGAAAAATTAAACGATTTAATTTCAGCCAAAAATGGTAAGAGCGAAGTCACAAAATATTCTTACGACACTCTTCATAACGTAACCAAAATTACTTATGCCGATAAATCTACAAAAGGGTTAAAGTACAACCAAGACAAAGACTGGGTCACAGAACTCACAGATAGAAATAGCTGCTCTGAAAAATATGATTACACACTTTCAAAAGAAGATCCCAAAAATCACTACTGGTCGACAGTTGAAAAGAAGTGCGACGGAAAAATCGTAAACAAAAGTAGATATGGTTTCTGGTTCAAACCAAGATCAAATGGCTCTGGAGTATTCTTAACTAAGCTTCATATCGACAACAACGGCGTGAAATCAGATATCGAATATCACAATATTTTTGAAAAACCGACCTCAATCAAAAAAGACAAAGAACTCACACAGTACTCTTATTACCCGAATGGTTTACTAAAAACCAAGAAAGTGAATTCCCAGGTCATTAGCTTCAAATACAATAACCAGAACAAGGTTGCTGAGGTGTCTGAAGGTAAGGGATCCACTAAGTTCACATATGATAAACTTGGAAATCTAACGTTTGCTTCAAATTCAAGCGGACAGAACGTAAAACTTGAATACGATGTTAAAGGAAGAATCGTGAAGATCTTTGACCAAGCAAAAAGGCTTATAAATATCGAATACGATGAGCGTTTTGGAAAACCCAAAACTGTAGAACGCCCAGGTGTTGGAAAGATCTTTGTCAGTTACAATGCTGAAGGTGTAATTACCAAAGTGGATAGCAAAAACGACGACCCAACGGTGGCGGTTCAAGTGGCGAGTGCCTTTAACAATTTGGTTGAAATCATCACTCCAGCCGGCGTAAATATAGGTTTATAGGAAAACTTTATGAAGATAATTCTATTTATAGCTCTCTTATTAGGACCCTTGGCATTCGCTAACGACAGCGACGCTGATTACTCTGTGAACTGGGGCGCTCAATTGGACTGCGATACAAGCGTACCTGGCGCGGGTTGCCCAAGCAAACCTTCCCCTAATAATCTGACTCTTACAAACGACACGCTTCCTCCTGCAAAACAAAGCGATGGAACTCCAGTGGAAGCCAACAAATAAGGTTTTTCACGTGTCAAATGTATAGACAATCTCAATATGAGACCCATGCTTAAGCTATTGATTTTACTTGTTTTGTTTTTCTGTTACTCTGAGATTTGATGGCATAAGCGTTGCTCTAATAACTGGTATGGAGGCTTATATGAAAAAAGCTGTGATTGTTATGATGGTAGTTCTATTTAGCGGTAATGTATTCGCTGGTAGTGCTTGCTCTAAAAAAGTTAACGCTAGTTTGGTGAGTTCAACCAATCCGGATGTTTCTTCTTCATCTGGCTCATCTAGCACAAAAAGTACTAGATAGTTCGAGATCAATAAAGTTTGAAAAATCAAAGAACAGAAGATCTTTATTGATCTTCTGTTTCTTCATTTTCTCCTGATTGCTCGATCTTTTTTTCCTGATCTTTTTGGTAGGCAAGGCTTCTCTTAATTTCTAAAAGCTTCCTCTGACCCGGAGAATTCTCCGCTCTAAACTGTTTCGTTACAAAAGAATCTACCGTTTTAATACCTGTACGATAGATATTCTTGGAAGCAATAAAAGCACCTTCGGCGACTTGTCTGATGGGTTCTAAAATGCTCGATTTTCTAATAAAACCTTCTGCATGATTTTCAATTGATCTATGGCCCACTTCAATTTGCATCACAAGAACAAATAAAAAAGTAACGATTGCTATTTTTATTACATAAAAAATATGGCTCATCCCTTAAATCTCCTACCTAAAGCTGTTTTATTTCTTCTTGTACCTGATCTTTTTTTAAGGCACTTTTTATTGTTGCAATCAAATTATCAATTTGAAAGGGCTTCACCACAAAGTCCACACAGCCTGCACCGATAGCTCTTGATATCATTGCTTCACTGCCCTCAGTTGAACACGCAATGATCGGCATCTTGGGATTCAATTTTAAAATTTCTTCAGTGGCTTGGATTCCGCTTTTTACCGGCATTACGATATCCATTAAGATTAAATCCGGTTTTAATGAAGCAGCCATTTCTACGGCTTCGGTTCCATTCTGGGCCTCGCCCACAACCTCAAAACCATGCTTTTGTAAAATCTGTGTTAGCACTTCTCGCACGAACGCAGCGTCATCGACGATTAAAACTTTCTGTGACATGTAATCAGTATATTACTGCTTATCAAAAAAGCCCAAATGGTTTATAAATTTTAAATGGAGAACTCGTCCTCGCTTATTCATAAAATTATTGAATTTCTCTCCGCTCTGAGTGGCTTTCACGCCTATGGACTAATCCTCGGAGTATTATTCGTATGTGGGATGGGAGTGCCTATTCCAGAGGATATTACCCTCATCACAGCTGGACTTCTGGCTGGTCAAGGCAAAATTTCTTTTACCGGCGCAATGATTGTTGGATTTTTTGGTGTACTTGTAGGCGATACAATTCTTTTCTTAGTTGGACAAAAGTTTGGGAGAAGAGTTTTTACGTGGCCTGTTTTCAATAAAATTTTTACGGAAGCAAGAATTGTAAAGGCTGAGCTTCAAATCATGACTCATGCAAAAAAAATCTGCTTCACCGCTCGCTTTATGCCTGGATTAAGAGCGCCAATTTTTTTAACGGCTGGAATTATGAAGGTTCCATTCAAAACATTTTTCTTTCAAGATGGACTTGCGGCTCTTCTTAGCGTCCCTGTTTGGATTTACTTAGGATATTGGTTCAGCGACAACATTGATGCGGCTCTTGATTTTGCAAAAGATATCAACACCGTTATCATTGCGGTTCTCGTGATTGGTATTGCTGGATTTTTCTATTACCAATATAAGAAAAAAAACATTCGAGCTCCATAATTTAGCCTTATAATCTGACCCTATAATTTGCAAGTCTGGCCTAGACTTGTGCTCGATATCAAAAAGTGTGAAAATCTAAGAATGAAAAACACCATCAGAAGAAATAGCAGCATTTACATTATCTTAGCTCTACTTTTTTCATTGAATTTGCAAGCCCAACAAGAACAGAAGGTTCAAACTGCGGCGATCTATAAATCCGATATCGATGAGTTATTCACAATCAAAAGCATTTCTATTTTACCAACAACAGACAACGTTGGTGGAATCTATTCTCGCGCAGTTGAAGAAGAATTAAAAAACTATATAGATAAAAACTTTAGATTCAAACTTGTAGACAGTCAGTTTGCAGGAGCACTCATTAGCCCCGATGATCTTGAGGCAAATCCTCAACAGGTTAAAGATGTCTCGCAAAATATAAAGGCCGATGCGGTTGTTGCCTCTAGGGTAACAAAAGGTCCCGATGGAATTACAATTCAAATCAATTTATTTTTAAAAGCTGACGGAAAATTAATTTCAAAAGAAGTTCAAAAAGAAAAAAGCTCCTTTGATATCAAACAAATCAAGGCAGCAACTTCAGAAATGTTTGGAAAAGTGATCAGACAAATTCCATATGACGGAATGATTTTAAGTAGAACCAATGCTTTGGTAACGATCAACTTAGGCAAGAAAAATGGACTGGCCCCAGGACAAATGGTTTCTGCGGCTCTTCTCATAAAGGTCAACAGACACCCAAAACTTAATTTCATTATCAGTTCTGACAAGGAAGTTCTTGGAAAAATCAGATTGGACAAAGTGGATGATACAATTTCTTTTGGACAAATCTTAACTGAAAAGAGCGTCGGAGCAATTCGCAAAGATACAAAAATTTCTGGAATTGATTTTGTTCAATACTCAAATAGCCCACTCGACGAAGCTTTCAAAGAATCTCCTCAAAGTAAATTAGAAAAAAATGCGACGTTCGGAGAAAACCCAAGGGAATGGAGACCTTCTGATCCACCTGCATTTGGTAAAGTGGGCGTAAGTCTTGGTCTTGGACAAATGAGATACAACACCAATAGACCAACAGGCGGCGGATCTTTAAATGCAGATACGAATCTTTACCCTTCTGTAAAACTCATGGCAGAGCTGTGGTTCACCTCTGAGTGGATCGGAAATTTCCAAATTGAACAGGGTGTGATGAGCGTCGACAACCCTGGTACAGGCGCTCCGAGCGACCTTTCAATTAACCAATCCAATTATCTTTTGTCATTCGGTTATAACTTTATGATTCAAGATGATTTCTTTGGACCTAGCATTTTGCTCTCACTTGGATTTGCAAGCTACAACCTAGATGTGGATTCAAGCATTCCAATCACATTGTCATCTACTAAGTATTCTGGATTTTTCTTTGGCCTAAAAGGAACCG
>JANMFM010000331.1:0-4990 GCA_031374125.1 Bdellovibrionales bacterium | reverse complement strand
GAAGTTGGTTCTGAATTTTACGTAGTTCTGAAGCTCGTTCTTTTCGCGGGATAAGATCACTAAGCGGTCGTCGTTGATCAACTCCCCTTTGACGTCGATATCATCGAGGTCGAGACGAGCTTGCGCTCGAGCGGGACTGATTTGACTAAAATAAATAGCGAGAATCAAAAATCCTACCAGAATCATAAATAATGTATAAATTTTTGAGGCGCTCTTTCTACTCATACAATAAGAATATCGGAAAATCTTGAAAAACTAAATAGAAAAAAATCAATCGAACTAAATCTAGTCCGAAAAATTATTCATCTATTTTTTTATAAATTTCATAAAGACTAAAAACAGAATCTTTCACTTGGAGTCCTGCGGCAGTCCCAACGGCTCCATTGTAAGTTCTGTCCACATAAAGATTTTGGAAGCTGTGCATGTACATGCCTTTACCATTTGGATCTTTAAACTTGGTTTGCATAAAATAAACCATGACAGTATTTTGATTACTTCCACGTCTCGCTTTAGGATGAACATCGGCATCTTTCACATCCAATACGTCGTAAAGTGGAAGTGAAGATTGCTGATACGTAAAGCAAGATCTACCGTTATCGATTCCGATTGGCGCGATATTGACATCGTAACCCTTTGAATTTGCATCTGGCTCCAATGGATTTCGGTGCTGTTGCACTTGTCTGAAAGCCGAAGTCCCTTCGTTATCCCAGTCTTTGTCGACTCTATTGTCCAAAGCCCATCCAAAATGCTTTCTGAATACAACGGCATCTAGACCATCGATGATCCCGTCGTTATCGGTATCAGGATCTTTGGGGTTTCCATGTTTCCAAACGATATCCTTATATTCTGTTCCGATCGGAGTTTGGTTTGCGACAATGTTTTCTTCACATTCGTTAAGAAGATCATTATCAAGATCTTCTAGCATTTTGGGGTCATTGCAGTTTGGAAGGATAGTTTTCCCTTGGATTTCTGCCAAGATAAAATAGTCAGAATATCCTTTGTTCACAAGCACACCGTCCGCATTTTTTCTTGGGGTAGATCTTCTTACTGGATCAAGGCCGTAAAACACCTCGTCAAGATCGCATACACCATCTGCATCTGAATCTGCTGCATATTTGTATCCAGCTCTCTCGCAGATTGCAGAGTTTAAATTATATACAAAAAAAGCATCATTCTTTAATATCCATGCTTCTTTTTGAGGTCCTGGTGGGGTCAATTCATCAAAGTCTAACGCATCCGTATTGTTAAATTCTAAGAATTTACCATTACCTGCCTCGGCCATAGCTCTTAACTTGTTTGGATCACCTTCTCCACCATAGTAAGCAGAGCTGAAAAATACTTTACCTGCCTTGAGACCAACTAAGTTTTGAACTCTGCGAACGAGACCAGCTGTTGAAGTATCACCTCTATTTGGCTCTCCATCTGTAAGGAAAAACACAATATAATTGTCGTCACGTTTGTTTTGAGCCATGTCCAGTGCTATAGCTTCTGTCGCCATATCAATAGTGTCTGAATAGTTAGTCGAACCGCTGTGACTTTCATTTTTCATTCTTTCAATACCAGGATTAATGATTGCTGGATCATTCGTAAAGATTGGTTCTTTACTATTCGTTTCATAGATCATGGCTTTTGGATCATCGTCAAATCCAATTGATCCCCAGCGAACGTATGGCATTGCCTTTTTTTTCTCATAGAATGCTAAAGCTTTTTTAACTCTAGTTTTTTTTCTGTCTGTCTGACCATTACTTCCGGAATAATCGATGATGAACAAATAATTTGTATAAGCGAGTTTCTCTTCCGGATCGTAGGTACAAAACGATCCTTTCGAAACTGCGTTGGACGTCGAAGGCGCAATTTTACTTAAATTAACGTTTGAACATCTCACTGTACAAAGTGCGATCAGTATTAGGAAGCTTAGATTAAGGTAGAGTCTATTAGACATAAATCCCCCGATATATAGTCTTGTCGAGCAAACTTTGATCCATGTTAAGTCCAGCCTAGTCCAGAATTCTCGACTTAAAGTGAGTTAAAATGTCTAAAGAATAAATGCGTAAAAAAGATAAACAGAAACTCATTATTAATGACCTAAAACCTTGAAAATGAGAGTGAAATGGTTACCAATGACGAAGGAATTAAGACTACAAGCGGAAAAAATAAAACCCTCATCTTCGAGGGCTTTTCTATGGATAAGTCCGCACTACTGGACTTATTAATTGGATACTTATGTCTCGTCGAGTAGAGAGAAATACTTTAGTCCCTAAAACAAAGATCTAGAAACTCTGCGCCTTAGTCCAGGCAATGAGCTTTTCTCTGTCTGTGATTTTGTTTTCAAGCTGATGGTAATATACCGACTTCAAAATCTTTTTGAATTGAGGTCCCTGCTTCATACCGAGATCCATTAGATCATTCCCATTTAAAAGCGGTTCTGGTAATTCTTTATATTGGTTTTTAAGTTTGATAATACGATCGAGACTCTGGAATTCCTGAGGAGAATGCGGGAGTTCGGCGTAGTAGCTCAAGAACTGCTTTCCATCTTTAGAAAAAATAAACTCTAGTACCTCGCCATTTCTATAGCTAGAAAAGGTCTCCATCCATTTAAGACGGTTAAAGTTATACATTATAGAATCTACGAACTTCCCCGAGAATTTGTAGTCTTTCAAGAACACCTCAATGGCAGATAAAGAATTGAAGGTGTTCTCAAAATAAGGGTGAAAAAACAAAGTCCACTTTGTAACTTCATCTAGCTCTTTGTGATTCTTTAATAGTTGAATGGATTTCTCAAATCTTAAATCTAAATCTTTAAAATGCTTGAAACTATCGAAGAGCACTTCGTTCAAGTGGCTTTCTTTGAAGTATTTTAAACCCCTAATAAGGGCTTTGGAATTCATCATTTTGGTGACCTCTTGATGAATCCTTTCTTTTGAAACGACTGTGATTTCTTTTCGTTTTTTTTGGATGGCTTTAAAAGTTTGTTCTTCGATTTCAAAATCCAGTTGCGCCGAGAACCTAATCGCACGTAGCATTCTCAGTTTATCCTCTTCAAAACGTTTCATGGGATCGCCGACTGCTTTTAGGATTTTTAATTTTAAATCCTTTTGGCCTTCAACGAAGTCATAAAGCTTATTCTCTAAAGGATCGTAAAACATGGCATTGACTGTGAAGTCGCGCCTCAAAGCATCTTCTTCTGGAGTTGTGAAGTTGACTTCCTCAGGACGTCTTCCGTCCTTGTACTCACCGTCACTTCGGAAGGTTGCAATTTCGATTTGGAAGTTGGAGTTGTTGGCATCTTTCAGCGGGACCATGATGATTCCAAATTGCTCACCGATATCTAGAGATCCTGGAAATATTCTTTGAACATCACGAGGTTTAGCATCAGTTGCGACATCAAAGTCCTTAGCCGGGATTCCCAACAGATAATCCCTTACGCAGCCACCTGCAAGCCAGGCCGTGTATCCATTCTTTTTCAAAAGGTTACAAACCTCTAAAACCTTTGGATATTGTGGATGCCCAGAAAAGCGTGTGAGGTCAAAGTTGCTCATGAATATACGCTAACAGTTTCGTTGTTTTCCAACAAGTCATCATTTATGGTGAAAACATCCATGGATATAGATTCTTTAAAGCAAACATTCGAAGAAAATGGTTTTAATCATTATGGCTGGACCACGCTCGAAAAACCCATGAGCATGGCCTTCTACAAATCTTGGGTAGAGCAAAACTACCATGCGGATATGGATTATTTAAAACGACATATAGAAATTAAAGAAACACCTCAACTATTACTTAAAAAGGCTCAGACCTCTTTTGTTTTTGGAAGAGAATATTATTCAAAGCAAGATGAATCATTTCCATTAAAACATTTGAAAGTCGCCTCTTATGCGAAACAAGAAGATTACCATGTGTGGTTTCAGAAAGAGCTCGATGATTTATGCAAAATACTTAAAGTAACATATCCAGAACATGAGTTCGTAGCCTTCACTGATTCTAAACCAGTTCTTGAAAGAGACCTCGCGTATCGCGCAGGTCTAGGTTGGGTGGGAAAGAACACATGCTTGATCAACGAGAAAAAAGGATCGTTCTTCTTTATTGGCGAAATTTATTCGACCTTAGAAGTTAAAGTAAAACTTGATGTTCACCCCGATCGTTGCGGCACTTGCACAAGATGCATTGATATCTGTCCCACGAATGCGTTGGTAGAGCCCAAGGTTTTAGATTCCAACAAATGCATTTCTTACTGGACCATAGAATCCAAGAAAAACCCACCGCTTGAACTCCGGGATAAATTTGAAGGCTGGTATTATGGCTGCGATCTTTGCCAAACAGTTTGTCCATGGAATCAGAAGATATATAAAGAAACACTTAAGAGCTTTAACGACCCAGGCCCTACTCAAGATCGTAGTGAGTTGATTGCTGAAATTCGCAGCATCCTTGATTTAGATATTCAGAATACAAAAACGTTTTTCAAGAACACGCCCATGAATCGGGCAAAACCCTGGGCCCACAAAAGAAACGCTATCCTCGTTGCCGTTCATTACGATTTAAAAGAACTGAAACAAGATCTATTGAATCTAAAAAACGATGAAACTTTGCCGAACTTTTCTCAAGAGCTTATTGATTGGGCAATTCAAAAAATGTGATTAAAAAAGAGCCTGGTCTAGTTCTTAAAAACTTCGAAACCTTCTTTGACTGGAATTCCCTTCATGCGTAGACTTATAAAAGTTTCACGAGTAGCCCGTAGGTACTTCTGAATGGTGGTTTAAAAGCCTGGTTTCTTGTTTAAATAAAACAGAAAACCAGGCTTTTTTTTATTCACTTATTGGCACTGTACAAGATTTTTGAGAATAGATAAATAGTATTGTGAAGAAAAAATCAGTCAAAGAAACTTTTGATCTTATTGTGGCTATAAGTCAAGATTCTCAAGAGATCGCCCTTAACGAATAAGTCATCCGCAAGAGTGCCCAGAACGCCGTAAGGTAGCTTATATTCCATGATG
>JANMFM010000197.1:0-2540 GCA_031374125.1 Bdellovibrionales bacterium | reverse complement strand
TTCAGGAACAAAATCCATATACCCCCAAAGACTTCGCCGACTTAGCTAAAAATTGACGTGCTAGAACGACGATGTACCTTCTTTAGTACGATCAAGGAGTTCTATTCCATCGCCTTGAGGCATTCGGATATCTGAGATAACGACATCGATAGGTTGTGAGCGAATAATCTCGAAAGCCTTTTTACCATTAGGCGCAGTTAAAACATTATAACCCTTTCTACTGAATGAAGAGGCTAGGGCATTTCGAAAATCTATTTCATCATCTACGAATAAGATGGAAATTTTTTTATTTTCGGTCATTTTGAGACCTTAACTTGGGAAGTTGAAGAATAAAGCGAGTATTTTTACAGTCTGGATCAATAGCTAAACTACCTTTGTGAGAATTTATAATTCCTTTAGAAATACTTAAACCAAGGCCAGTTCCTTTTCCAATTTCTTTGGTTGTAAAAAAGGGTTGAAATATTTTTTCAGCGACCTCCTTCGAAATACCGTTACCACTGTCCGTTAAAGAAAGAGCGATGCTATCTCCTTTGTCTTCTATGGATAATCGAATCCATTTTTCTTTTTGCAACTCAATGGCATCGCAGGCGTTATTGATTAAATTGATTAGTACTTGAGATATAGGCACTTGTTGGCATTCAATTTTTAAGTCTTGAGAAATTTCTTCCATTTGAAACTCTATACCATGTTGCTTTAACTTCTCATTACAAAGCATTAGAGTGCTATCCATAATTTTTTTAACTGAAACTGAATCAAACTTATCAACACTTCCATCTCTGGAGAATGTTCTTAAGCTGTGTATGATCAAACCGATTCGACTGACAGTTTCTTTGATGATATTTAACATATTGGAAATGCTAATCACATCAATTGGATCTTCAAGTAGGAGCCCGTCAACCTGTCCAGCTAATAATCCTATAGTGCCTAGTGGAGTATTGATCTCATGAGCAGTACCCCCAGCCATCTCTCCCAAGGCAGACATTTTTGCAGATGTTATTAGCTTTCCTTCGGTCTCAAGTAGTTGTTGAGTTTTTTGTTTAACTTTTTCATCTAGGCTTGCACTGAATTCTACTAATTCTTTCTCCATAGCTGTCAGGCGTAAAAAAACTTTAGATTTTGCTAAAAGTTCTTCCGGAATAAAAGGCTTTGTCATGTAATCGTCAGCACCCTCATCATAACCTTTAATTCTCTCTTCAACCATGGCCTTCCCAGATACCAAAATCACTTTTGTGAATTTTGTTTTTGGATTGGCCTTAATGAGTTTGCAAACTTCATATCCATTAATTCCAGGCATCATAATGTCTAGAAGTACTAGGTCCGGCGAATATTCTTCGCAAATCTTTAAAGCTTCCTCTCCGCTCGAAGCAACTTTAAAGTCGACTAGCCCTTCTAAAACTTCTGAAATAATACGTTGATTTCGGGCTTCATCATCTACGATCAGTACTTTTTGATTTGGGTTCATGACAATCCTTAGTTGTGCAATTGCAATATTTAAAACTGTTGAGTTGTTCTTGGCAATCTGAAAACAAATTTAGTTTGTCCAGAGTGTAGATTTTCTGCCCATATTTTACCTTTATGGTGTTCTATGATGTCTTTGCAAATGGCTAAACCAAGACCCGTGCCGCCAGCACCATTTTTTGTTTTACTGCTTTGAGCGAATTTATCAAAAATGGAATTGAGTTCTGAGTTTGGAATTCCAATGCCTGTATTGATAACTTCACATACAATATTCTCGGAAGTTTGGTTGAGTACTATTTGAATCACAGAATTTTTTTGAGAGAACTTAATAGCATTTGAAAGAAGATTTCTTACCACTTGCATAATCCGTGTATCATCAAACGTTGCCTTATCTTCTTCTTTAATATTGTTTACAACTTCAAGTTTTAATTCTTTTTCTTGCGCAAAGGCACTCATTTCAACTGTAACAGAAGAAATCACGGGTATAAGAGAGGTCTCTTTCATCGAATATTCAATTTTTCCTGCTTCCAATTTTGCCAAATCCAAGAGATCATTGAGTAGATTCATAAGCCGAGATCCACTATCATGAATTTCATCAAAATAAGATTTGAGTTTTTCTTTCTCGACAAGATTAAATTTTTGTTGCCCAAATCTAGCAAAGCTTAAAATTCCATGCATAGGAGTTCGTAATTCGTGAGACATATTTGCTAAGAAAGCCGATTTTGCGAGGTTTGCTTTCTCAGCAGCATCTTTTTCTAGTTGTAAGCTTTCTGAACGCAATCTTTCTGTGTTTTCGTTGATTTGGCTTTCTAACAATTTCTGTTCTGCAGCTTGTTTTCGAATATTTAACCATCCTAAAAATATGAGGTAAAAAATAAACAAACCATAACTAAAATAGTTTTGACTTTTTCTTTGAGTAAGGTCTTCCAGCAGATGTGTGTTCTTCGTTAGTAGCTCAAACCACTTTGTAGATTCTTGATCATTGAGCTCTGTCCCAAGCTCTTCTGTTTTTTGCAGTAAAGAGACTAGCTCTTTTTGATTATCAATATTTGATCTTCCTGATTCAGAAATTTGTTTTATTT
>JANMFM010000285.1:0-4642 GCA_031374125.1 Bdellovibrionales bacterium | reverse complement strand
CTTAGACCGGGCTTTAAGCGATTACAAGCTGAGACGATCAAGTAACGATACTTCGCTAGCCTAGGGGCATGAACAAAACCAAACCCCTTAGAAGCTTTATTCTATGGGTCAATCAAAGTCCAGACCAAACTCGAGTTGGCGCACTTAAAAATCCAAAGCTCGAGCCTGTGTTTGTGATTCAAGACTTAAAAACGGGTCAATTGCACGAATTTAAAACCCGTGAAGAACTGCTGACTTACCTCGAGCAACCCTGGGAACGGGGTTTGCGTTAAGTGATTGATGCCGTCTGAAAGAGGCTCGAGGGGCTTGAGACGATCAAGAGACGATCTTTTTTTAAACTCTGATATCGCTCCAACTATAAGATTAGCCGCCGATGGCGTTTATCAATTTAAATCTATCAAAAAGAAACTCGCATTTTCTAAGATCGCTTGCATCCATCAAGTTGGCAACACGAAGCACTGGATTCGCCAAAGTCTAGATATTGAAAGAATCAAACAACCCGAAGAAGCAAAGGCCAAAGAAGTTCACAATATGGGAACGCTTCAGCTCACTTGGATTGTGAATGATTCGGAGTTTAATAAAGACGTTGATGGATTCCAAAGTGAAGATTCCATGAGAGACATCGGAAAGTTAACGATTAAATCATTACCCTATTCAGAAAGTCCTTCGAACCAATAATCATCTCGCCACCTCTAGCGATAGTCAAAAGAGGCTCCGCTGCCAATTGGATGGGAACTCTCACCTCGCGACGTAAGCGCTCGTCCAAGTCACGAATAAGCGCTCCACCACCGGCCAACACTATCCCATCTTGAATGATGTCTGAAACCAATTCCGGAGGAATATTCTCTAGAGTTTTATGAACCGCATCTACAATCGTAGAAAGAGAATTATTCATGGCTTTACTGATATCAAAAGAAGAAATTTCGATGGACTTTGGTAAACCTGTCGCCGCGTCGATACCTTTGATTGTGGTTTTTAATTCCGGACGATCCGTTAACGCAGTACCCACGGCAAGCTTTACTTTTTCTGCTGTTTGATCACCAATGATCAAATTGAAATTTCTTTTCACATAATTGACGATATCTCTATCAAACGCGTGGCCACCCACTCTCACCGCTTCACAGTGTACGATGCCAAATAATGAAATCACAGCAACTTCAGTTGTACCGCCACCGATATCGATGATCATACTTGCTTTGGGTTGTTCCACTTTGAGTCCCGCTCCTACGGCAGAGGCCATTGGTTCATCAATCAGATAAACTCTTTTTGCTCCCGCAGAAATTCCTGCTTGGATACAGGCTTTCTTTTCGATATCGGTCACGCCGTAAGGAAGAGAAATAACAACTTCTGGTTTTTTATAAAACTTAACAACACCAGGTTTCTGAAGAAAATATTTTAACATTGTTTCCGTCACATCAAGATCTGCAATAACACCATCAACGAGTGGATGAGTGACAATCATATTGCCTGGAGCACGGCCCATTTTTTCTTTGGCATCTGCGCCCACTGCCAAGATTTTCTTTTTTCCATTCATGTCTTTGTAAGCCACGACAGAGGGTTCATTTACGACAAGGCCTTTACCAAGAGCTACCACTAGTGTGTTAGCAGTTCCTAAATCGATGTATATATCTGCGCCCGCAGTTGATTTTTTGAAAAAAGACATGATTTTTTTCCTTGCTTCACGCGGCCGATAAAAATTATTTTTCAACTGAAACTTTATCGGCCTTGTGGTTTCCGGTTCGTATACGAACCAGAAATATTTTCCAGTGATCTTGTTATATCTAGGTTATATCTAGTTTCTAAACCACTTGATAGTACAGAAGTGCGATCCAAGCAACTTTAGCTGTGATGTGTAGAACTTGATCAACATGGAATCCATACCAACCTTCAGATTTTCCATAGTCCGTAACCCAGTGAACAACTGTTTCTGCCAGCCCGAGCCAAATTCTTTGTGTGATCAAGAATACAATCAAACCGTGGTGCAAAGAATGAGCACTCAGAACCCATGGCCATACCTGTTCGATTTTGCCTTTGGTTTCAAGAGACATATTGTCTTTTGTATGCCTGTTCTTATTGTAAGCAACCCAGTCCGTTTGGATTGCAAAATCACCAACAGCGTGACCTGCGATCAATAGAAAAAATATCGTTAAAAGTGTCTCAATCATGATGTCGTATTCCTTGTTTATTAAAGATAACCTTCTATTATTACTTATGAAATATATTTTCCGCGCTCCCTACAAAAGTCCATATTCCCTCTTTGTTTTCATACCTCAGTAGTGCTATAAATTTTGGTATGAGCCGTAAAGCCAATAGAGGCAACAGGTGCGACAAATGTCGAATGAAAGACACTCATTGCATCTGCTCACATTTGATCTCCCACGACAATCGTACTCCCGTGACGGTGTTGATGCACTACCGAGAGCTTGTTACGACTACAAATACCGCACGAATTGCTCATTTTATGCTCAAAAACAGCAGCGTACATTATCGTGGGCTCATTAAAAATCCTCTAGTGGAAAACCAAATTTTACAGAGCGGATTTACGCCCCTGTACCTTTATCCGTCGGAAGAATCCGTCCCCCTCACTCAAGAGCTCGTGCAGTCCTTGGGAAAAGTTCAATTGATTGTTCCTGATGGCAGCTGGAGACAGGCAAAACGCGTGGCCAGACGGGAACCTTTCTTAAAAAACGTACAGCATGTGAAGCTGAGCGATGCTTCTTCGGGAATTTTTTATCTCCGAAGAAAAATCAAAGAAGAAGGCGTTTCCACCATAGAGGCCATCGCCAGAGCTCTTGGCGTGATCGAATCCAAAGAAATTCAACAAAGTATGGAAAATGTTTTTAGAATCATGGTAGAAAAGACTTTAGACACCCGAGGAAAAAAATTAGAAAATTATGAGCAATCAAAACATGGAACCTAAATAATGGAACCTAAACAATCGAGCTTTAGCATGAAAAATATTGGACAGATCTTTTTGAGAGGGGCTCTAGTTTTGCTTCCTCTTTTTGTAAGTATTTATGTTTTAATCTGGCTTGCCGGAAGTATTGACGGAGTCTTTGGTAGAATTTTGAAAACCTTCAATCCAGAGCTAGAGCTCCCCTCTGGATTTGGATTGATTATCGGCGCCTCAATTATTTTTGTCGTGGGCATCACTTCTGAGTTTTTGATCGCAAAATCCATTAGTAATTTTATTCAGAGCTTGATGGTTCGCATACCAGGAATAGGTGCTATTTTTAATGCTTTGAAGAGCTTAGCTGATTACTTAAATCCCAAAAACAACGCCGCCCGTGGAAAAACTGTCGTCGTCCACTTCCCTTCTAAGGATGCTCTTCAAAAATTTAAACTTGTAGGATTTATGACGGTTTCAAATCTAAAAAATATGCCCGAGGGAATCAATGATGATGAGCTTGTCACTGTATTTGTACCCATGAGTTATCAAATGGGAGGCTTCTCTATTTTTGTAAACAGAAGCCAAGTCGAAGAAATCAATTTACCTTTCGAAAAAGCAATGCAAGGCGCCCTCACAGGCTGGGTCCAAATCTAGAATTGCCAAAAGCGACACCAAAAAAATGTTAAGCGCCTTTTGGTCGGTTTTTTTGTTTGTCTAATTCTGTTCTTACGATTCTTGAGATTTCGGCTCCCATATACACGGCTGGATGAGTGCTGTAATGAGAGAGCTGTTCTACGGAGAGCATTACGATTTTTAGCCAGAACTCCGACTTCTGAAAAGATTCCTCTCCAAATTCACGGTAGGTTTCAAACCAACCTTGCACCCAAGTCTGCACTTGTTTTTCGACCTCTATTCGCAACTGTAAAATTCTTTGTTTGATCTTTAGAACATAAAAATAAGGAAGTATGATACCAAAAAGAATCGTTCCCACAGCCGTTGCTATCAATTCCCAATGCACTTCATCCATCTTACGATAAAGACTTACCGTCATTACGATGCCAGAAATAACAGAAAGCACGTTGAAAAAATAGAAAGCGTATAGAACATTCCTATACATTTTAATTTTTTCGATCAAGAGCGATGCCGCCATGTTTTCTCCGGAGGTGCCAGCCTGCTGGCGCCTTTTAAATTATGTAATAGTCTTTTAAACCTTTAAATAGTGTTTCTGTGGAAACTTTTATAACCACGATGGTGGGAATCGCTAATAAAATACCTGCAAAACCAAATAAAAGTGATCCGCCCACGATTCCTAGAATGATCACGATCGGATGCAAGCTCACAGCAGATCCTACCACCACCGGTTGGAAAATCGCGTTGTCTAAGAAATGCGCCACCATCATTGTAACGATAATTCCAATCATCAAATCATCTGCAGTAATGAATGGAAGAATCGGTGTCACATCCTCTGCAATCATCGCATACGCAAGCCCCACCACACAACCTACTACTGTTCCCAAAAAAGGAATCGCGTTCGTCAAGCCTGCAATTACGGAAATCAAAAATGCAGCTTTAATTTCAAGACCAATCAATATAAGACCTGCAAAAATCGAAGCTCCCACCAAAGCACATTCTATCAACGTTCCTCTCAAGTAACGCCCAATCGCTAAATTCACTTGCTCAAATACGGTCAACGTCAATTCAAAGTATCTGTTCGGAATGAAATTCACGAAGTACCGTTGGATATCGCCTTTA
>JANMFM010000274.1:0-21256 GCA_031374125.1 Bdellovibrionales bacterium | reverse complement strand
GAATAAAACTCCAAGATCCATATTGCTGAGAGAAAGGTTGCCCTCTCACTGTTCTTTAAAACAAGCAGTATTAAGAATGGAAAATTCAGAAGGAATTACATACGAATACGATCCTTCTATTCTAGATATGCTCAATAATGGTGAGTTACAACTTTCTTATCTTTTAATACATGAATGGCTACGAAATTATTTTTCTAGTGCTGAAAAAATCAGAAAAGCCAATTGGTTTTTTCACGGTCAGCCATTTTTAACTTATGACTCTGATGTTATGTCTCGTGCTTTATGCAATTACGGACTTCAGTGTGAACAATAAAATTAAGGAGCAATTATGAAATTTTCTGTTTTTACTCTAACATGTTTGCTGAGTTTTTCTGCCAATGCAGTTCCTCGTGGAATTTATTTAGCTAGTCCTAAAAAAATCCAAGCCACTCCTGATAACAAGGTAAACCTTTATCTGGATCTGAATTGTAAAAATGAATTTCCAGATGAGTGGGCAGGTCAACTCATTAGCACGGCGGACGATGAAGGCGATATGGCTTTTGCATTGGCCATAGTTCTTTCAGAAAGCAGTTGCGATAAGGGACCTAAGAAACAATATACTTTTACCTACGAACTTTCTCAGGTTTCAAAAAATCTAACCTATAAAGATATTATTGAAAAACAAATTTCCCTGGTACCTGCAGATATAAGAAATTAAATTAATATCAAGGAGAACAATATGATAAAGATAATTATTTTTTTAAGCTTAATCGCGTTGAATGTTTCTGCTCAAACCGTGAATCAAAAACCCATAGTGTTTTTCAAGTGAGGCCATACGGGTCTCGAACTTTTTTGGAGAAGCTCCTATGAGACAAAACCTCAATGACCTACCGGCTGATTTGCCTCGTCCTGTTGATGATGGAAAAACTAATCATTTGCTTGAAAAACTGATGCCGCAAATAGAACTTAATTCTACAGAGGGTAAATTAGTTAATCTTAAAAGGGAGTTCCAATATCCTTCTGTGCTCTTCATTTATCCACGTGCTGGTAGTCCTCTCGAGCCCAACAATAATCCTGATCTGTGGGACACAATCCCTGGAGCTAGAGGCTGTACTCCTCAATCTTGCGGTTTTAGGGACTTAGCTCAAGAGTTCAAAGCACTCGGGTTCAAGGTTTACGGTCTTAGTATCCAATCACCTACCGTGCAGAGAGAGTTTGTACAGCGCAATCATATTCCCTTTCCAGTTCTCAGTGATTTTAAACATGAACTTACGGATCAGTTGAATTTGCCGACCTTCATATTTGAAGGCGAGCGCCTCATTAAACGCATGGCCTTTGTAATTAGGGGCGGAATTATTAAGAAAGTTTTCTATCCTGTTTTTCCACCAGATAAAAATGCCGATGAGGTTCTAAGTTGGCTGAAGAGTAATAAAGCAGAATAAGTTATGCGGTTTGACGCAAATAAGTTCTAACTGAATACGCAGTATCTTACGAATGGTCGTAGGAGCTTAAAATTACTCCTACGACAAAATATTCTTTCTATTTTACTAATACATTTCGAAATTGCCATGGATCAGAAGAATCTATGTCTTCGGCAAAGAATCCAGGACGCCCTTCGAGTGGCGTCCAATTGGTGTAGTAACCTTCTACTCTTCCCAAATATGGCAACTGCAACTCTAAACAGCGCGCAAAATCCATTTCGTCCGCTTCCACAATGCCTGCGTTTGGATTTTCTAGTATCCAAGCCATTCCCGCAATCACCGCCGATGTTACCTGAAGTCCCGTGGCATTCTGATAAGGCGCAAGCGCTCGTGTCTCTTCCACTGAAAGTTGAGATCCATACCAATAAGCATTCTTTGCATGCCCATAAAGCAGAACTCCTAATTCATCTATTCCATCGACAATCTCATTTTCTCCGAGTATGTGTTGCTCACTTTGTCTTACACCAGCTCTACCAAACATTTCTTCCAGAGATAAAATGGCATCGTTACACGGATGATAAGCATAATGACAAGTTGGACGATACTCAGCCTTCGCTCCACTCCCGACCGTAAAGTAATCAGCAATTGAAATCGCCTCGTTATGCGTAACCAATCTTGCATACTGCGCCCCCGCCGTTGGACACCAGCTTCTCACTTTAGTATTTGCGCCTGGTTGTTGGAGATAAATTGCTGCCTGACAACCTGATTCATGCGTTCTGCCAGTTTCGGGCATCCATTTTTCAAAAGTTCCCCAACCCAATTCCGCGGGTTGCAAACCTTCACTCACAAAACCTTCCACCGACCAAGTATTTACAAAACCATTCATGGGTTTTGGATGCTTCGATCTTTGAGTGTCACGTTCCGCAATATGAATGCCTTTGACCCCAGTTTTTTGCATGAGCCTTGCCCACTCTTCGCGAGTATTGGGAACGGCAAATGGAATTTTTAGATCGCTCGCTAAATTGATCAAAGCTTTTTTTACAAACCAAGAAACCATTCCCGGGTTCGCTCCACAACAAGATACTGCCGTAATGCCTCCAGGATTTTGCGCGCGTTCACCCAACACAGTTTCACGAAGAGCGTAGTTTGAACGCTCAGCTGCGCCTTTGGATTTATCAAAATAAAATCCAGCCCAAGGCTCAACGACCGTATCAATGTAGTAAGCTCTAAGATCTCGACAGAGTTTCATCACGTCAAGGGAACTCACATCAACTGACAAGTTGATACAAAATCCTGTGCCCGTTCCATCTTTCAATAGGGGTTTTAGAATCTTTTCATAGTTTTTCGCAGTTAAACCCATTTTTAGAAATTTAATTCCGCGATCGTCTAGTAGTTTGCGATCACGATCCGTCGGATCGATCACAATAAGCCTACTTTTATCAAATTTAAAATGTCTTTCTAGTAAGGGCAAACATCCACGTCCAATGGAACCAAATCCAATCATGACGATCGGCCCAGTGATTTCTCCGTAGATTTTATTGATGAGTGAATTAGAATTATTTTTTGTCATAATATTTTCCTCCTTTAAGTGGAAATACGTTACAAAAACTCTTCCTTAATCTTTCGAATAACCATCGAAATCTTTTTGATAGATGATGGAATTATAAAAATGGCGTCATCGCCCGCAATCGTACCTAAAATTCCCATAGAACTTTTTAAACTATCAATATGTGTCGCAACCAAACTTGCGGAACCAGGACTAGTATGGACCACAATTGTTGTCTCGTTCGATTCAATATCGACAATCAAACCACTCAAATCTTGAGTCAGTCTAAATGAGGATACATTATTGAATTCCGGCAAACGATAAATGATCTCGTTTTCTTCATTCACCGTTTTAATCGCGCCAATCCTTCGCAAATCTCTAGACACTGTACTTTGCGTAACCTCAAATTTCTTTTGCTTGAGCGCCTTACAAATTTCTTCCTGAGTGTAAGCAAAACCTTCACGGATCAACTGACGCAAAACAAATAATCGTTTTTGAGTGTCGTTTTTAGTTTGATTTTTAAAACTAGTTTGCTCTGACATTCTTTTCGTCCTTTTTTGTGCTCACCACTTCATCATTAATTAGAAGAGTGCCTATTTTTTTATTGGAATTCAAAAGTTGGCTGGCCTCTGTCGCCTGTAATACCTGAACTTTTTTTACTCCTTCGTTGAGAGCCGCAATCATTGCCATGACCTTGGTATACATTCCTCCGGCAATCACTCCGCTTTCAATCATCTTATTGATGATTTCTGAATTGGCTTTTGGAACCAATTTTTTGTTTTCGTCTAATATTCCTTTTTGATCAGTTAAATATATAAGTTTTCTTGCCTTCACTGCAATAGCAATTTGTGCTGCGGCCCAGTCCGCGTTGATATTGTACTTCTCATCGTTTACGCCAAAACCGATTGGCGCAACGACTGGCGTAGCGTTCACCGCTCCTGTAAAAGCCGCTTCGATGCTTTCAATATTTACGCGCTTCACTTTTCCTACTTGCATAAGCTCAGGATCTGACTGAACACAAAATAGAATCTTATCCTTTGCACCTGATAAACCTACTGCCGGAATATCAGATTTACGGAAATCATTTACGATCATCGAGTTCACCTTTTTAGCCAGCACCAATTCAATGACCTCGATCATTTCTTGAGTCGTTTGGCGTTGGCCATTGATGAATTTCCATTCTATCCTACGAGACATGAGCTCCTTATTGATGGCAGGGCCTCCACCATGAACAACAACCACGTTATAATTTTTAGAATGATATCCACGGACCAGCGTCGCCAATTCTTTTAGCGTCTCTGGACTTTCCAATGATGATCCACCCAATTTTATAACGATCTTTTGTTTCATGAGTACTCCGTATTGATTTCCACATACTTGCGCGAAAGATCGCAGCCCCAAGCCGTGGCACCAAACTTTCCAGAATTCAAACTGATATCAATTTTAATATTCTCTTGTCTTAAAAGTGCCTTCACATCTTCCTTAGAAAATGCAACCGGCTGCCCTTTTTCAAAAAGGATCACTCCCTGCATTCTCAATGTCATGCGGTCCAATTGCTCAGCGGTAATGAGCTCAGCTCCTAGTCTTGCAAGGATTCTTCCCCAGTTGGGATCTTCTCCGTGCATCGCGGTTTTAATCAGTGGCGAAAGCGTAATCCCGCGCGCAGCTTTTCTCGCAATCTCAAGATCTGCGGCTCCGCGAATTTGCACTTCGATAAGCTTTGTCGCACCTTCGCCATCGGCCGCAATCGATTTTGCAAGAAAGATCGCAATATCTTCAACGATAGCTTCAAATTTCTTAATGTCCGCTTCGTTTTTCAGTTCCACGCCGGATGCACCATTGGCCATCAAAAAACAGCAATCATTCGTCGAAGTATCGCCATCTACGCTCACCATATTGAAACTCACATCTACAGTTTTTTTGATGAGTTCTGCGGCGTATTCTTTGTTTAGTTTTACATCGGTTAGGATGTATCCAAGCATCGTCCCCATGTTCGGGTGAATCATGCCGGAACCTTTTCCGATGCCCGTGATGCGCACCGTGCCCTCAGACAAAGTCACAGAAGCCGTCACCGTTTTTGGCACAAGATCAGTCGTAAGAATTGCTACCGAAAAGTTATCCGCACTGTCTGTCGCACGATTCACAAGTTCGGGAATTGATGGAATGATTTTATCCGTGTCGAGCTGCTCACCGATTTTTCCGGTGCTCGCTACCAACACTTGATTGACATCACAGTTCAAGCTTTTTGCCACTGCAGATACCATCATCATGTTTTTTTCAATTCCTTCTGAACCCGTAGCCGCATTCGCTTGCCCTGAGTTCGTAAAGATCGCTCGAATATCATCTGACGGAACTAATTTTTGAGAATAGCGAATCGATGCCGCTTTACATTCGTTCAATGTAAACACCGCTGCCGTCACCGCCGGTACATCAGAAATCAGCAACCCGATGTCGGGTCTATAGCGTCTTACTCCACAGTTAACACCGCTTGCTTTAAATCCTTTAGGTAATGGGGTGCGAAGCACTCCTGGTCCTGGTTTCATAACAATACCTCCAACTGACTTAATCCCGTTAATTTCGGTAAGTCTAAAATGCGGTTAAAATTTTCAACGGCCTGGCTCGCAGCGCCTTTTAGTAAATTATCAATACAAGAGAAAATATAAATTTTCTGCCCATCCACTTGGTAACTAATATGAGTGTTCGCGGTTCCGACAACTTTTTTTAGCGAAACCAATTGCGGTACTTCAATTATAGGCCCATGCCTCACCAATGGATAACTTTGGTAAGCTTCATTGAATGCGTTAGTTACATCCGCCAAACTTTTACCCTTTTTTAAGTTCGCATAAATGCCAGCGATGATTCCTCTTCTTATTGGCAATAGTGATGTCGTAAAGTGCGCATCAATGGTTTTTCCACTGAATAACTCAATTGTTTCCACAATTTCGGGATAGTGTTGATGGCGGCCTACTTTATAGGGCAGACACTCACCATCCACTTCCGTAAACAATAAATTTTCCGCAGCCTTTCGTCCCGCACCGGTTGCGCCGGACTTTGCATCAATTGCGATGTTTTCTTCAAAAATCAAATTATCTTTTAGTAGCGGTATCAGCGCCATCGTTATTGCCGTGGCAAAACAACCTGGATTTGCAATCAGTGATTCTGACTTTGCTCCAACCCAAGGACAAAGTCCGTATTGCGCTGAACTAAGAAGCGCTTCATCTGTGTGATTAAATCCATACCATTTTAAATAGTCGCTTTTTTTAAGTCGGAATGCTCCACTTAAATCAATGACTTTCTTGCCAGCAGCAAGAATTTTGGGCGCGAGTTCCAATGACACTTCAGCGGGGGTCGCTAAAAATACAACCTCAGTTAAATTGTCAAAAATTTGGGAGTCCTTAAGACACACCACGGATTTCGCCAAAGGAGAACTTAAATAATGAGAAAGCTGAAACTCAGACGTAGCAAAACAATGAGTTAGATTTGCATTAGGATGATTGAGTAGAAGTCTCGCCGTCTCAAGCCCAGAGTATCCTCTAGCTCCTACGATTGAACAGCTCACCTTATTAGATACATGATTTTTAGGCTTTTCAGCCTTTGTATAATTATGCGTCATATATGCATAATTATACATAAATGCCTATTAGTCAATGTTTTATTGCATTTAATAGAAAATAATGCATAATTAGTCTTTTGCACACATATGCAAAATGATCGGTTCAAAATTGAAGGGAGTAGTCCATGAAATTTCGTTTCCCCATCGTTATCATCGACGAGGATTATCGCACCGAAAATGTTAGCGGTACTGGTATTCGCGCGCTTGCAGCGGCGATTCAAGCAGAAGGAATGGAAGTTTTAGGAGCAACTAGTTACGGTGACCTCACCGCCTTTGCCCAACATCAAAGTCATGCATCAGCTTTTCTTCTATCTATTGATGACGAAGAGTTCGGGGGCGGGTCTCCAGAAGAAATTGAAAATGCACTTAAGGTCCTTCGTAGGTTCGTGGAAGAGATTCGATTTAAAAACGCGGAAATTCCTATCTTCTTATATGGAGAAACAAAAACCTCGCGTCACATTCCAAATGATATCTTAAGAGAACTTCACGGCTTCATTCATATGCACGAAGACACTCCCGAATTTGTCGCAAGACACATCATTCGAGAAACGAAGGCTTATTTGGATTCGATTGCACCACCGTTTTTTAAAGCATTGTTAAACTACGCACAGAATGGTTCTTATTCTTGGCATTGCCCGGGACACTCTGGCGGCGTTGCATTTTTAAAATCTCCCGTCGGCCAAATGTTTCATCAGTTCTTTGGTGAGAATATGCTAAGAGCAGACGTATGCAATGCGGTTGATGAATTGGGACAACTTCTTGATCACACGGGTCCGGTAGCGGCGTCTGAAAGAAACGCCGCTAGAATTTTTAATGCCGATCACTTGTTTTTTGTCACTAACGGGACATCTACGTCTAATAAAATTGTTTGGCATTCGATGGTAGGACCTGATGATATCGTGGTTGTTGATAGAAACTGTCACAAATCGAATCTCCACGCCATCATGATGACAGGAGCCATCCCCGTATTTTTAACTCCGACCAGAAACCATTACGGTATCATTGGACCAATTCCAAAACAGGAATTTTCGATGGAGAATATCCAAAAGAAGATCAATAACAATCCCTTCATTAAAAATAAAAAGAAGAAGCCAAGAATTTTGACCCTCACTCAAAGTACTTATGATGGGATCAGCTACAACGTTGAAACATTAAAGAATATGCTCGATGGAAGAATCGAAGCGCTACACTTTGATGAAGCATGGCTTCCCCACGCGGCATTTCATGAATTTTATAAAAATATGCACGCTATCGGAAAAGATCGCCCGAGAGCAAAGGATTCAATCATTTTTTCGACTCAATCGACACACAAGATGCTTGCGGGCTTAAGCCAAGCTTCGCAAATTTTAGTCAGTGAATCGGAAAACAAAAAATTAAACCATTTTGTCTTTAACGAAGCGTACTTGATGCATACATCAACAAGTCCTCAATATTCGATCATTGCATCTTGTGATGTGGCAGCCGCGATGATGGAAGCTCCCGGCGGAACTGCGCTCGTGGAAGAAAGCATCACCGAAGCCATGGATTTTAGAAGAGCCATGAGAAAAGTGGATAAAGAATGGGGCTCTGACTGGTGGTTTAAAGTTTGGGGACCAGAAGAATTGGCCGAAGAAGGCATTGGCTCAAGAGAAAATTGGATTTTAAAACCCAACGAAGAATGGCATGGCTTTGGAAATCTCGCGGAAGATTTCAATATGCTTGATCCAATCAGAGCAACTGTTATCACTCCGGGACTGGGAGTGAATGGAGAATTTGCTGAATCGGGAATTCCTGCCGCCATGGTCACTAAATATTTAGCGGAGCACGGAGTGATCGTCGAAAAGTGCGGTCTCTACTCTTTCTTTATTATGTTCACTATCGGGATCACTAAAGGTCGCTGGAATACTTTGCTCGCAGCACTTCAACAATTTAAGGATGACTACGATAAAAACCAACCGATGTGGAAGATCCTTCCAAAATTTGTGGCGGCCAATCCCCGTTATGAGCGCGTGGGATTAAAAGATCTCTGCACGCAAATCCATAATACCTACAAAGCCGGCAACATTGCGCGCATGACAACCGAGATGTATTTATCAGAAATGCAACCTGCAATGAAACCATCAGATGCATTTGCGAAAATGGCCCACGAAGAAATCGAACGCATTGAAATCGATAATCTTGAAGGCAGAGTTACTGCAGTTCTACTAACACCCTACCCTCCAGGAATTCCTCTATTGGTGCCTGGGGAAAAGTTCAATGACATTATCGTGAGTTATTTGAAGTTTGCGAGAGAGTTTAATCAAAGCTTTCCAGGGTTTGAAACCGATATTCACGGACTCGTTTCGCAAATTGAAAATGGAGTAAAAAAATACTATGTGGATTGTGTAAAGTCATAAGGGTTTGTTTTATTCGCGTATAGAAAGGGCCCTGAGTTCAGTGCCTTTTCGACTCCCAGAAGCAAGTTCTAAATTCGTCCCACTTGTCCCGCCATTTTTTCTAGAAGTTCTGGTTCTATCTAATTCTAAAACCACGACTCAAACCAAAGTCTAATCTTACTTTTATGGGCTCCACGCTCAATTAAAAGATCTACTGTTTCTTTATGCTTGTTTCTTTTAGCGTAATAGAGAGCGCTTTTGCCCTTCTTCCAATCTGTTGCATAGACATCGACATTAGGGTGTTTAATCAAAATTTTAGCAATGTCATATTTTTCCTCTTTGACTGCTCTTACTAATAGAGGATCTCCATCTGCTGTTCGCGCGTTTAAATCAATATCTGTATTATTATCTAATATAAGCTTGAGACTATCAGCCGTCAGCCTCATCGCCACGTCATGACTTGTGAACATGTTTGTATCTACTTTTATATTAGGAGTCTTAACGAGTTGATCTATAATTTTTAAATTACCGCCTAATATAGCTGAAGTAAAAATAGAATCTGTATATACAATCTTGGGATGCTTTAATAATTCTTGAAAAACTTCTAAATCACCACGTCTTGCAGCCGCATCTAAAGCCGTGATCTTTGGGTCTCTGAAATCTGCAGAAAAAACGTAATTTACATTTATATTAGGACGCTTCAATAAATTTCTAATAAGACCTATCTCTCCTCTCCTTGCAAATTCAACTAAAACTGAACTTAAAAATGCACTATTTTTTATTGGTAAATCTGGTATTAATGAGTAAACACCTCTATTTCTTTTTCTCATATTTTCATAAAATACCTTCTCGATATCTGGCTGCCTTTGATTCCAGTTAATATTAGGATGTTTCAATAAATCTATCACAGCATCTATTTTTTCAAACTGACTAAATCTATTGATAGCAGAAACAATAAGCTCGCTATTTAATTTAGGTTTATTCACTATTAAAGAATAAAGTGTATTTATATTTTGATCTACTGATAAATACAATAATTTCTCTAGAGCCTTGCTATGACTTAAATTTTTAGAGGAAATCATATCATCTACAATCTGCGACTGAACTGAGTGTGGCTCTTTAATTATAAAGTTAAGCAAAAGATTTGCATCACCAGTTAAATAATACAATTTATACAATGCTTTTTTTCTTAATTTCAAGTTGTAACCAGTATTCAATACTATACTTTCCAAGCCTTTCTTGTATGAGTCCTTTGTGTAAATATTTAATTTCTCCAAATGAGGAATGAAGTTCACATAATTAATAAATTTCTCAATATCTCTTGGCTTACTTGAATTGCGTACTCTAAAAAAATCTTTAATGATAGATTCTTGTGGCGAAAAGTCTTGCGGGACAGATTGCCCATTAAACTGTTCTCTTATTTTATTTATTAATCGTACATTAATTTCAGAAACGTTTGAAATGGAGTTGGGCGTATGTTCATGTTCAAATCTTTCTTGCATCTCACTAGATATAGCTTTAAAAATTTTTTCTAAAATAATTTGAGAAGGGTATTTGTTAAGTAAATGCTCTCCAATGTAGAGTCTCGTTTGGGCGAAAACATAATGCGGCTCTTTAAGATCATAATTTTCAAGATAATATGCTTTGATGCCTGCTTTGTGTAAATCCTTAAAACTTCTAGGTGTACGTCCTTCAGTACTGTAAAACATAGCAGTATCACTACCTATTGCTAATACAGCAACCAAGTCAGCAAACAACTCTTGATAAGGGGTAGACATATCACGCGCTAATTTTGCTTTTTGATTATAATTTTTAAGATCGAACCATGGAAATATTTTATGCATATTCGTGTAAAATATGTGATGCCCATACTCATGGGCAAATGTAGTCTCGTTCATCATACGCCCGTATAACTCTATTTTTTTACTTTCAAAATAGTAAAAAGCATTCTGTATTTGTTGATCTCTTAAAGAAGAATAATATGGACCATGTAGCCCTTCACTTGAATTATAGTCCCTAACATTCAACAAAGCTTTAAATTTTAAATCTAAGAATACATCTGTCTGATCAAAGTAAGAGCTCTGAATCTCATTGCACTTACGCAAGATTTCTTTAAATATGGATTTAAAAGTGGGGTCGATTTTATATTGATCTTCAATAAAAATAATACGGCTAGAGGGCAACTTGGACTTTTCATCAGAAAAAAGGTTTTTGCATTGATAAGCCTGGACATCTACAAAATAGATCAATAATAAAATAAAAAAAATTATTTTTACCATAACATACCGTTGGAAGTTTATTGGATTAATTCCAATATTATCAAACTCGAACTTCTTATAAGGTTCTTACTTAGCAGGTAGCATGCCTGGTTAAAAGTGGATTTATTTGAATTTGGAAGACAAAAAGGTGTCTAGAGCATAAATTTTGATGACCAAAAAAGTCCTCTCTAAATTTAACTGCAACAGTTTGGCAGCAATTTGTTTGCAATATATTCGAGAATAAACTTTAATTTTCATGCGCTTGGTCTTCTTGTTTTGATTTTCCTCAATTTTGAGGTTCAAGGCAAGGAGGCTTTAGCAAGAGGACTTAAGCTTTCACATCATAACCCAATAGTCGCACGCGCTCTCCCGTGCTCTTTTATAAAAGGCACTTAGAATTGAATTTTGCACGTTTTAAATTTTTTTGCTGAACTCTTAAATGAAAAACAAACACTTGGGTCAATCTTTTGATATTATGATTATTGGCGGAGTAGCTACATAAATGAATTTGAACCAAATCACTTCTACCCTCATATTAGTCTAGGATACACACAAAGAGACTTGCATGAGAGCGATGGCGTGTTTAAAGATAAAAATACTTGTATCTACCAACTAACAACTTTCGACTCCAAGCAATAAGTGCTAAACTCGCCCCGCCGATTTCAATCTACACAAATCATTTATTTGAATTCGTTTTTATAATCTTGAAGGGCAGCTAAAATTACTTTTTTAGCGCCATCTAATCCGTATGTTTCATCTATTGTAACTTCAGATTGTTGATTAGGTTTTAATTTATATGTTAAAAAATAATGCTGGAGTCTTTGCAGAAGAACAGAAGGAAGTTGACCAATGTCAGCGACATGACTCCAGTAAGGATCGTTTTCTAGAACACCAATGATTTTATCGTCAGCCTCGCCTTTATCTACCATTCTTAGTCCACCGATGACTCTTGTGGGAACCAAAACTTCGCTACGAGTGATTGGTCGCTCGCTAAAAACACAGATATCCAGAGGATCTTTGTCACCTTTTAAATTTTTCCCTGAAATTTGACCTACCTGAGTATCGCAATAAGTTTGAGGAATGAAGCCATACAAAGCTGGTGGCAATGAAGAGTTAACTTGCGGTCGATCTACTTTTAGGTATCCAGTATCTTTATCGATTTCGTACTTAATACCATCGATAGGCGTAATTTCTATATAGGCTGTTACTAGTACTGGAGGTTGTTTACCAGATGCTATTCCATGCCAAGGATGCGGACGAAATTTTTGAAAAGTCATAGATAGAATTGTACCAGCATCTAAGCATTATCGACAACTCAAAAGAGTTTTGTGGAAATTATGAGATGATTTGTTCTTGTGGCATCTAAGGAACTATATCAGTTGCTTTAATAACCTTAGCATAAAAAGCATTAATATTCGCAAGGGTAAGTCTATGAATTCTTTCCGCCTTCAAAAGTTTTCCATCTGGACATCGCACATCAAACATAGCGGTAGCATCTCCTACAACGTAAGATTCAAAGCCGAGAGAAGTCGCATCTCTTACAGTGGCATCAATACATTCATTTGCAGTAAAACCAACTAAAACTATATTTTCAGGTTCTAATTGTTTTAATTGATTCTCTAGCTCAGTTTCAGCAAAAGCACTCGATTTCGCCTTCTCAAGGATTATCTCACCCTTAATTGCTTGTAAATCGGGTAAAATTTCACAGCCTTTGGAGCCTCTGAAGAAAATAGAACTAGTGCTGTCAGAAACATGCTTTACATGAATAATGGGTTTATTTTGAGAGCGCCAGTAGTTTAATAACTTAGAAATATTTTTTTCTGCCTCAGAATTGTTTCTGCCAAGCTGAGTTGCATCCAACAAACCTGTTTGAGCATTGATAATGATTAAACAAGATTTTTCCGAAAGATACTTTTTGTCCCCTAGTTTACTTTGAGACTGTTTAATCAATAGCTTTTGATAGCTAGTAATTGCCTCTTTAGTGAGGGCGTTAATTTGATAACCGAGTGGAGTTAACTCCCATCGCCCCTTCACTTTAACGAGAACTGAATAATCTTCTGCAATTTTCTGCAGCCCACGAGAGATCACAGAGGGGTCTCTGCCTATACTTTCTGCAAGTTCAGCTAATCCTGAGCTTTCACCGAAACTCAGTAAAAGTTCAAGTTGATCTGATGATAAAGGAAACTTCTGTCGTCCCATGTAGCCAACATATTTTCATTTCCGAATGAACTCAAGAAGAAGCGCTCCTTTGAGACATGCATTTTATGCATGAACAAACTTGCAAGTTTTGCTGTGGAGGACTTAAACATCTTTTGATAGCTATGAATTCAACAAAAACAAAGGAGTAAAAAATGAAAAATATCATCACACTTAAATTTATAGCGCTTTTAATAAGCTTGATCGGGACAACAGTTCAAAGCCATGCCCAGCATATGTCCCATGAAATGCAGCACGGTTTTGTGCTAACTGCAGATGATAAGTTTGCGAGCCATTTAGTAGCGCCAGGGCACCACAGCCGCCAAACTGAGATCACGGGTAAACTTTTAATTAATGACCAACAAGAAATGGAGTTTTACCAGGAGCGAAAATTACAAAGTGCAGGCAGTTCTTATTTTTTATTTCAAGCCCAGAGTTTGGACCTTCCTACTTTAGCGGATGGACAAGTATTAATAGGGCACATAGTTGAATCGAAAATTGGCGGCTATGAACCTAAGAATAAAATAGTCAGATCAGCCACCTTCAAAGTAGAAAGAGTTCTTTTAAATATTCTAAATCCATTTTTTATAGAAGAGTTAAAGTCTACTGAGCCTAAGAAGAAGCACTGTTGTGATATTCCGGGTTCGCCTTGTAACAGGAAGTGCTAAAAACCCTCCCTTCACTGACATAAATTTTATGAAAAAGGCTCTGAATATCAGAGCCTTTTTCATTTCAAACCAACTTCGACTCCCAGCAATAAGTTCTAAACTCATCCCACCTGCCCCGCCATTTTATCGAAGTGATTTAGAGTGACTTCCGAATCCACCAAAGATTCCCAAACCTTATTAAATTTTTATCTTGCAGCTCACGAGCTTGCTCAAATCGTATTGAAAAAGCATCACGTGATGTTTTGCGGGTGAATTGGAAACCTATTTCTATGTTGCCCGAAGAAGCTAAGCATTTTCTTTTACACCAAGATCGCCGCTAAGATTGCTATAAGAATAGCGAAAGGCACAATATCAAGAATATGCGGAGCCCCGAGCATAAAACAAACATCGTCAATGCTACTTATCCCTATTAACCAAAGGGGTTTATATTGAGAAAGAACGTGCACTCTAGAGTCTATGACCTTTGCCGCACGCCGACCACTTTCTACAGCTCCTTCAATGCTCCAGACATCGGCTTCGATCTTAGTATGAGCTCCGGCTAGAAAAAGATTCGATATTGAAGTTTCTTGGTTTGGGAGGAACGCTTGAGTCGTCATAGTCGTTACCCATTTAGTTTGAACGGGCTTAATTCCCTTCGGTGAAAAGTGCCATTCGTGCCAAACCTCTATCTTAATGATTTTAAAATCTTTTAGACTTCTTCCATAATTTGCTTCGCGAATAAAAGCGTCGAGAGATTGGCACTCTAAAATTTGGGTTTTTACTTCTTCAATAAACTGATCTTTCGTGCATTGAAAGACTGGGATATTATAAATTCGGCCAGGAATACTCCCAATGCAGGAAGTTCCTGTCCATAGCGATTTCACATTTTCTCCTAATTCGACTTCAGGTCTCCAGACTTGTTCCTGCGCAAATAAAGTAAGATTGTACTCGGAACCTGCAACAATGATTGCCGAACGCTTCCGCGGAAAAACAATGGGTTCGGAAAACGCAATTCTAAATGAGACCTGCGTATGAGGCCCATCTTGTATGAGAGGCTTGAATAGACGCAATTGTTTTTCCCCTTCTAAAGCAGGTGTACGAGCAAAAATCTCAGAGGCTGCAAATGGATTTGTAGCTACGATGTAAGAATCAGCTTTGACTTCCACTCCGGACTTCAAAAAGGCCGCTGTGATAGACAAACCATCAAAATCGAATTTTTTCAAAGGTTGTTGCCAAAAGAATTCAACTCCTAAATTTTTTAGAGATTTTACCCATTTCTCGAACCAAGCTTCGCTGCTCGGACCACGAAGTAGTAACCACCCGTCACTTGCACCATGCGTCCATGCCGGGCCTTCGTCATCAGCAACGTGTATATGTGTAGGCTTCGTGATCAGTTGTTTACGAAAGAATTGACCGACGGTGTGATATGAAACCTTTGTCCAATCAGAACCAATCCAAGGACCAAAGCATGATCTCCAGACTTTGTAAGATTGCTCACTCAAAACTGGGCGCCATCGATTTGCAGCGTTTAAAGTTGAATAATATTTTTTTGATCGCTGATTAGATGTCCATGTTTTGAACATAAGCCATGACCATTTTATCCATTCCCAATTAGACATTCGAAACAACTTTGGAATGCTTTTTAAGCCTTTGTCATAAAATTGCGCCAGGCCTTGATCTGGAAAAATTCCAAAATCAATCGGACGTGATAAAGCTCTGTCATATACGCTTCCCTTTTCGTCGAAAGGTATCTGCCTCATCACTTCAAAAACATTATGGTACCAGGGCCCTAGACCGTGCCACGAATATTCAGAAGGCATCATTTGATCTTGTGATAAACGAGCGCTTCGAAAAAATCCCCCAGCCTCTGGGTTCATTTCATAAACAAAGACTTTATATCCAAGTCGGCTTAGCTCATGGGCGGCCGTGAGCCCCGCAATTCCAGCTCCAAAAACAGCAACACTCTTAACTAGGGACACAGATGGTTTTTTCATGCTCAAGGCTTACCGTAACCTTTGTCTATAAAGATACTTTTTAATATTTTAATACAAAAACCGCTAAATCTTTGGAGTTTTAATTTTAGATTTTACTCAGTATTCATTGTTAATTTGCCTTGTGTTCAGTGGAATACACTTCAAACCCAATGGAGTCATCAAGGAGACTTTGTAGGCTCAACACTTGGACCCTTAAAGGCTATTGATAAAAATACTTTTGAATTTCGTGCTTCAAACTTTGCTCCTGATCGTGATTTAACAGTTTTTTTTGGAAAACCTGCATTCTTTAATCTCATCTGCTGTAATCAATTCGGAATTCCTTTTTTCCAATTTTTAGGGACCCATAGATTCCATCGAGTAAACAATTCTTCTCCATGTATGGATGGATCTAACTGAGAGTAGCCAGATTTAATTTTGTTATGACAAGTCTGTATTGTTTTTTTCTCGGATGGGAAAGCCATCTCCATAATAAATCCTAGTCTCTTAAATGTAGCGCTATTGCCTTGATTGTCAGCGTACTCGATAAGTAAATCCATATTTTTATATTTGGATTTCATGTAAGATTTGAAATAATCAATTGTCATTCTTATTCCACCTGCAATGGCTGGATCACTTAAGCAATCTATTATTGTTTTTGTAGGATCAGATACATCGACACGTGTCTTATCTTTCCAAATTTTTTCAACTCCAAAAATACGATTTTTATTTACTGTTTTTACAGAAATTTTACACCATTCATTTCAAGATCCCGCTGATGAATTTTTTTTGAAGTAATCACTAGTGTGGAATTAAAAATTTGTTCAGTAAAATCCCAGTATTCTGCCGCCGACCAACCACCAATGTATGCAGGATAAAATAATTTTGAAGCCAAGCCCCACGGATCATCAACCATAGCTGTGGGGTTCGAAGATTGAAGTGGAACCTTAATATAAATACCCCTGCGTACTCTTGAAATCCACCCACGTTTGCACCAACCACTGAGTAATTGAGCTGCTTTGTCCGGTGGAACACTTAGAAGCTTAGTCACATCCTTAACCTCAACTGTATCCCCTGTAGCTTTTAAGACTAATCCTAGTAGCTCTCGCCCTTTTTTACTTAAACCACCTATATTTGACTTCATACTATATATTTTACTCTAAAAATGTATCTAGAGTGAATTTATTGATCTAAATATATAGTTTTCTCGAATTGAGATAGAGTTCAGGACTAAAGGAGTATTCTGCTCGTTTAAGTGGGCCACGAAGGCTGCAAAGCGCTTGGAACGAATCACTTATGTATTACTTTTCCGCTAAAAACTGTTTTAGTGCACTAACAGCAAGATCATTTGAATAGAATCTGTAACGTTCTCTTATGACTTAAAAACAAAGCGATCTCTAAAACTGATCTAACAATCGTTTTAAACTAAAGGCATTTTTGTTTTTTCAGTAAATTATTTATATTACTAGCATTCCGCCATCGTTAAAAACATGGGCTAACGTATCCTTTGGATTTGAATCTATTTTTTCAGCGTATTTTTTTGATTCTTTCAAGGCCTCACAGGAATCATTTTTTTTATTCAGTTGATCATAAGCAGCTGACGAATTCCAATGCACAAAAGACACACTTTTGTAATACTTAATTTCATTGTATATAGAAATTGCTTTAGAATAATGATCGAGAGCCGTTTGTGGATTTCGTAGATGCTCCGATCTTTTTCCAGGAGCTTTATATATTTCACCTATATAAAATTCTGCGGTTGCTTCTGTCTCTTTATCGTTTTTTTCTTTAGCAAGAGAAATAGCTTGATCAAATAGATGTAGCGCACCAATACCCCGTTCCTGTCCATTATTCAGAATGACTCCTTGTTGTAGTTTAACTCTTGGATCACCGGATTCAGGCACTCCAACTAAGGCGCATCCAACAAATGCGAAGAAAGAAAAATATAAATATATTTGCTTCATGATTAATTCCTTTTTTAAAAAATATTAAACAAAAGTGAGCTAGCTGCTTCATTCACCGCAAAGAAACTATGGAAGTTTATAATTTAAAACCACTCTATAGTTTCTGATAAAATCAGAAAGAAGTGTTTTTGGCAATTAGGAATCTTTTTAATCTTAGAGAATTACTCATTAATTGCGCCCCTCAGGCTAGACAGCGCCATTATACCAAATGGATTAATTCTGGTCTTTAATTGCACAAATAGTTCGATATATGGTCAGTCTACAATAAAGAGCTTCGCTCCATCTGCAGTTGAAGATCTATGTGGTTCTGCATTCGATGCCACTTGGTAAGTCATGCCGGCGCTCATATTGAATTTTCGACCATCTTGTAACTCCGTTACAAGCTCGCCTTCAAGAACAAGCAAGACGTGACCACGAGAACACCAATGGTCAGCGATGTAACCAGGTGTATATTCCACCATTCTAACGCGAATATTTCCGACTTCAAGAGTTCTCCAAAAAGCCTTCCCCACCTCTCCTTTGTGCTCCGTGGATGAAATCTTACTCCAATCGGTTGTCATAAAAGGGATATTTTCAATTTTCACAGTATTCTCCTTTGCTTTTCAATAGCCAACATTATGGCTAACAGCGGATATGGTCATCAAAAAAAATTCTTTTAGAGGTCTCTGTTTAAATGGCCACACGTATTTGCTAAAATGTCGTAACTGACTTTTTAGAGACCTTTTAGTACATTAAAATTTATGTTTTAGACATCCTTTTGTCTTTAGCTCCAAATAAACTGCCATTCAGCGAATAAAAATTAGTGCATTGGAGCTTCGTTAGGCCTGCATAAAGTACAAAATTGAATCCCCTGCTGTCCTCATAAAATGCAATTTTGCTACATTTATCTTTGTGAAAAAATATTATTTAACCCTTCTTGCGATCGCTCAATCTAGTTTTGTATACGCATCTTCAGCAGAGCAAATTAAGAATGCTCACTTTGCCAATGAAACACAAAAAAGCTATCTATCATTATTCACAACAGGTGCAGAATTTTGCGATAAATTTAAAGGCATAATTGAAAAAGAAAATGGATTTTTTATTTCTGTGCCAGTGGACTACTTAGATTTCACTAAAGGCACAACCGAAGTCTTCGCTTATTGGGCTGAGGGATTTTATGATCCAAAGTTACCAACTTTTTTATTTTTTGATGGCGGCCCTGGTGGCAATAGTCACGGTATGAAACGCATTACTGATTCTTTTAACGAACTCCATTATGATCAGAGAGGAATTGGTTGCTCTCGACCTGCTAAATTGAATCTTTATCGTGATGCAAGCTTTTATAAATCACTCAACAATGCGATGGATGCAGAAACGATTCGTCAGCATTTAGGGATTGATAAGATCACGCTATATGGTGTTTCCTACGGTACGGTGCCTGCAACTATTTATGCACATCTTTATCCAAATCATACAACGGCTGTAGTTTTAGAAGGTGTCCTTTACTCTGTAGAAACAGACGAAGCATCTCGGTTTATTAATTATTACTTAAAAAAGATTTATAAAAAACTTCCTGAACCCACTAAAGAAGCGATGAAAATTTATTTCAACAGTGAAGATCGGGCAACTGCAATTGATTCTTTGGCGCATTTACTAATGTACAAAAATAACGGGATCGATCAGCTCGAAAATTATCTTCGTTATATATTTTCGGATAAAGAACATATTAATACATCAGTAGCAGATAAGCTTTTTGATCCAGATTTGGGTAATTCGATTTTTTCAAACCAAGAAGATGTTTCAGCAGTTGATATCATAAATTTTGAAGGTATTAACTGCCGCGAAAACAGAGTTAAAAATTCTACGGTTTCTCGTTACATCCATACTGATACTAGCAATGAAGAATTTAAATTAGAGACGGTATTGAATGCTGAAGACAGTGAATGCTCAGATTTGGTTTTTTTAGCAGACCAGAATATGTATTCAGCGTCAGCTTACCCAATTCAAGTTCCTGTGACTTATTTTCAAGGCACATTAGATGGTGCGACTTACCCAAAAGGAGCTGTCTGGCACTATAAGCGAGTGGCAAAAGGCCCTTCTCAGCTCTTACTAGCTAAAAACGGAGGTCACGCTCCTGCCATTCAGGCACTAGAAGGTGAAGCTAATGCTGATGATGATAGTTCTCCTGAAGAGCTTGCAGAATTAGCACGCACACGTGCGAGGCAAATGATTGTCACTAAGAAAGCGCTTCTTGGCCAGATGATTACAAATGAAGATGTGCAACTCTTAAATCAAGGGTCAGCGAGTGGTGTTCAGTGGTTGCGAGTTAGCTCCCAGCAATGAATTCTAAACTCGCCCATCTACCCCGCCACTATTTTCCTTAACAAATTCAATTAAATAAAAATTAGGCCATTTAAGCTATCGAACTCAGTGCTTTGTTAGCCAAACGGTGATCATCAAATTATTTATTTACTTGAACGTTAAAAAATTACCATTAAACTTTACAGTATGAGTAATTCAACAATTGAGATACGCAGGGTGCATACATTAAAGCATATTATGTACACTTATACAGTGGTATTCGACGACAGAGTTGCTGGTGAACTTTCTCCGGATCAAGAACTTTCATTTTTAAAAATAAAAACCGAACATGGTAAACATTTTCTTACAGTTGAAGTAAGATGGGCAGGCTATACACTTTTTTCGTCGGAACAACTTGCCGTTGAAGTGCGACCAGATTCTCATCTTATTTTCGAAGCGAAAGCTCTAATCAGCGGTTTAAATCATATTCTATTTTTATTTAAGCCATCATTGTGGATTAAGCCCAGAATAGTTTTAAAAGAAATTTAAACTACCCCTTCTTGTCTAACAAGAAGACTTGCGTTAATTCGAGACTCGTTCCGCCTCCCAGCCAATTTTCACTTCAACTATTCCAAATACTTAAGTAAGCTCTCCAAGTTGACCCATACGGGTCTCGAACTGGGAGAGCTTATGTGTCGAATGTTAATCGCTCTAATGAGCACTTTTAGTTATAAGTTTGCTTTAGCTGGCCCCTTGCCTTTCCATTATACTGAAACGGGAAATCTAAAAGGTCCAGCAGTAGTCTTTGTTCATGCTTTTCCTATGAGTGAAAAAATGTGGGATGATCAGGTGACTGCACTTAAAAAAGATTATCGAGTTCTCACTATTGATATTCGAGGTTTTGGTAAGAGTAAGCTCAAACATCCCTACACATTAGAATTTGTAGTTGATGACGTCATTGCCATGCTAGATCATTTAAAAATAGAGAAAGTAGTGTTATGCGGTTTATCAATGGGTGGTTTTGTGGG
>JANMFM010000217.1:0-1578 GCA_031374125.1 Bdellovibrionales bacterium | reverse complement strand
CGCTTAGTCGCTTTTGGCGACCAGCTGCATTACGCAGCATTACCAAAAGCGACTAAGCGCCTTTTGGTTGCCGCTTTGGGTTTATACGCCTTGGGACATTTCGATAATGGGCATCATGATGGCAAAAACGATAATGCCGATCACAAGGCCCATGCTCACGATCATGATAGGTTCGAGTAAACTGGTAAGACCCTGGATGCTGTTTTTCACTTGGAAATCGTAGGCGTCACTGACTTGGGTGAGCATATTTTCTAGATCTCCCGTTTTTTCCCCGATACTGATCATAGTAATAACAAGCGGAGGGAATTCTTCAGATTTTTTAAGAGGACCTGCAATAGATTCCCCTTCAGAAATATTTTCTCTAGCTTGGTCGACGGCTTTGGCTAAAACTGCGTTGTTCACCACGTGTCTCACGATGTCCATTGATTGAAGCATCGGCACGCCACCAGCTAACAAAGTAGAAAGAGTTCGGGTGAATCTACTTACGGCAATCAATCTTGCCATTTTTCCAACCACAGGCATTTTTAGAACGATTTCGTCCCATTTGTCTGAGCCTGCCGGAGTGGCCTTCCAGCTTCTGAACATTACAATTACGGCAATACCGACAACGATGATGATGTGCCAGTAATTCACAATGACACCGCTCAAGTTGATAATGATTTCAGAAAACCAAGGAAGTTTTTTGTCGGAGTCTTCAAAGATCTGCGTGATTTTTGGAATTACAAAGATAAAGAGTACAAAAAGCATCCCAAGCGTAAAAAGCATCATAATCACGGGATACATCATTGCGGATTTTACTTTTGAATTGAGTTCGTTTTGTGCTTCGGTAAATTCAGCAAGTCTTAAAAGAATAATATCCAAGGTTCCGGACATTTCACCAGCATCAACCATAGAAACATAAATATTATTGAAAATTTTTGGATATTTTCTCATAGCTTTATGAAGCTGCGAACCTTCGTTCACTTGGTTTCTAAGTTCGGAGCAAGCTTCTTTTAAAGTAGGATTTTCCACCTGCTCAGATACGGCAGAAAGAGATTCCACAAGAGGGACATTGGCCTTAATCAAGGTCGCAAGCTGTCTTGTCATCATGGATAGATCTTGAACGTTAACCTTTGTTCCGCTGCCGGGTTTTTGACTTTGTTTTTTAGCGAGGGCTCTTTGTTTATTTGCAAGTTCGGTGATAAAGACGCCATCACGCTTTAATTTAAGACGAGCAGTACGCTGATTTTCAGAATCAACAATTCCTCGAACGGTTTTCCCAGCTTTATCTATTCCTCTATACTCAAATACAGGCATGACGAAAGCTTATCAAGGGGACACTTACGTAGCAAGAAAAGAAAAAGGAGGCTACGCCTCCTTTTTCTATGTGTAATCTAGTCTTAAACTAAATTAGAACGCGAAAGTTGCAGCAGCACTAGAATACTCATAGCTAGCATCTGCTTCATCTGACATCCAGTTAAAATATTTGCTATACTGTACGCCAACTTTTGCAGTTGGAGAAACTTTGTATTCAGCACCTATTTTTAAGCTTGGGCCAAAAGTTGTTTCGTCAACTGTGCCAAGTTCTACCATTGCAAG
>JANMFM010000193.1:0-1729 GCA_031374125.1 Bdellovibrionales bacterium | reverse complement strand
CGCTTATGTGCAGCGAGAGCAACCTAAATCGCTCACAACTTCGTGCTTCTATCATGGCAAATACCAATAATTTATCAAGCATTTGTTGGTTTCTGCTTCCCCCCTTGCGTATTAGTTTTTTTAATTCAATCACATATTCGTCTTTGCGCTGTAATCCTAGTTTATAACCTCGTTTTTCTAGCTCTTTCAGAACTTTGCGAAAGTGTCCCCATTCTTCGGCAACTATAGCCGTAATTTCTTCCACAATCCTGTCTTTCTCAGGGAAATTAATAATGAGTGAGATTCCGCTGCTTGCCGCTTTTTGTTCGCAATACGCATGATCGGTTAATATTTCGTCTATTTGTTTTTCTGCTATGTTTACCCAACGTGGATCAGTTGCTAATTTTAGTCCAAGCATTCTTTCTAGCTTATTTTAACGTTACGCTTTAATGTTTTTAGCTCTTTTTCTGTCAGTTCACGCCATTCTCCTCTTTTTAATTTGGCTTTGGTTAAACCTGCATAAGCTACTCTATCTAGCTTATCTACCAAATATCCCATGTGCTCAAACATTCTATGTATAATTCGATTGCGTCCACTATGTATTTCAACACCTATAACATCCTTTTTACTTTCTTCTGCATAAGCTACAGCATCTGGCTTTATAGGGCCATCTTCAAGCTCAACTCCTCCAGCCAATTGCCAAAGATCATTCTTGGTTAAGTCTTTATTTAAAGTAGCTATATATACTTTTTCTACTTCGTATTTCGGGTGCATAAGTCTTTGAGCTAAGTCCCCATCATTGGTCAATAATAAAACACCAGTGGTATTTCTATCTAATCTGCCTACTGCAAAAACCCTTTGTGCCAATTTACCTTCAATTAAATCAAAAACAGTCTTTCGCCCTTCCGGATCCTCCGCTGTGGTAATGGCATCCTTCGGCTTGTTCATTAGAATATAAATTTTCTCTTCTACTGAAAGTCTTTCCCCGTTGTATCTTATATCATCGCCTGCTTTTACCTTATAGCCCATTTCCACCACTACTGAACCATTAATAGTAACCAAACCTGCGGTAATTAATGTATCTGCTTCTCTTCTGCTACAAATTCCTGCATTGGCAATAAATCTATTAAGTCTTATTTCTCCTGTGTTTAAATCTTGTTCCGCTGTTTTTTTATTTACTCTCGTGTTTTTTTCATCTGCTAATTTGGCTTTTCTAACACTTCTGAACTCAAACTTACTTTTTTGTTTAGTTGTATTGCCTTTTAAAGGCTTGGCATCTTCAGAAAGTCCCTTTTTACGAAAACTTTCTTTGTTAGCAATATTTTCCGGTTTTGGTAATCTTTTTGGAATCTCTTCTTCTCTTTCGTCTCTAGCGTTAAAAGCAGCCCCTTTTTTGCTCGGATATTTGCCTTTTTCTCCGCTTCGTTCTTTTGTATATGGTTTTTTGTTTTTATCAAATGCTGCCGAGGTCCCCTTTAAACTTGGTTTTCTAGTGCTTGAGGCAAATTTATCTTCACCAATATATTTACTCCTACTATATGGCTTTTTATCTGTTTCAAATCTATCTGCATGGTCTCTTCCACTTGGTTTGCGAGCAGCACTGTACTTATCATCCCTTGAAGTTCTGTCATTGGTAAAAGATTTTTCTCTATCACCAAAGCTGTCATCTTTCTTTACTTTGGTTCTATTAAAAGGCTTTTTATTGGCTTCAAATTTATCAGTCATATCTCGTCCACTTGGTTTACGGGTG
>JANMFM010000172.1:0-3433 GCA_031374125.1 Bdellovibrionales bacterium | reverse complement strand
GGAAGTTCGCGTCCGCTCGGCATTGGTGATGATGATGAGTCGAACACCACTGGTCGTGTGGTAGGCGGAACGCAGCTCCCCACCGTATTCGAGAGCGTAAAAGTTCGCCTCTACGGTCTCCGGGCCGGCGTCGCCCCAATTTCCGCGTCCGTGCTCCAATGCGGCGACCCAGATTTCGTCGTGCGTCAGGGCTGCGCTCGCGGCGGTGCTGACAAACCAATCCCCCAGGTAAAAGCCCAGGGAAACACAGCAGACGTCGGCGTTCTCACCGCACACCAGTCCGTCTAATCCATCTCGATAAGCTGTAATGCCGCTTCTGTGAATCTCCTCCGATGGATGCAATGGAATCTCTCCGGCCAGCGATACCGGAGTGACGGCCACACGCCGCGCACGATGACTCCCGACTCGCCAGCCTACAGTTCCGCAGCACCGCCGATGGCTTCATTCTTTGGGAGTGGAATTCTGTTTGACGGTGCCTGCGCCGGACGGCTACAGAGCACCAGCAATCTGCGGAGGGTTGATTTCCGTGGCTGGCACTCCCCAATGACTACCGAAAAGCCTGAAGTTCCCCCTTCGATCGCCGCCCTGCGCGCCGGTGATCGCGAGGAGTGGAATAGGGCGTATCGCCCGCTCAGGGCTGCGGCGATGGGCGTGCTCATGGCGCGACTGGGCGAGAGTCGGGGATTTGACATCGAGAATATCGCCAGTCGGTTACTCACCGAGGAGGTTGTGCCGCAGATGGCGAATCCGCGCTCTGATTCGTTCAGGAAGGTGGCCACCTTCGAAGACTTGCTGCGGATGACCCAGTGCGTCGCAGCACAGCGAAGCAAGGATGCCGAACGCAGCCGCGGACGCGAACCGGAGAAAGTGTCGGTCGAGGATGTCCAGGATTGGCTGCAAGGCGCAGGGCGCGAAGATGGATCGGGAATGGAGTATTTTCACTGGCTGACGAGTCACCTCGATCCGCCTGTGCCGGAAATGATCACTCAGCGTTTTGTCGAGGGTATGACTGTGGAGGAGATCGCGGACCACCACGGAAAGGGTGTCGGCGTGGTATGCTCGGCATTCTACCGGGCCTTCAAAAAACTGCGCACTCTGCTGGCCGATGCGGCGGTCGCGAAACCACAATCCAAATGATGACTCCACGCGCTGAAGAACTCATCGGAAAGGCAGCAACTCATGCGCTTTCACCCACCGAGCGGAAGGAACTGGAGATGCTGGCCCGCGCCGATGAGTCCGTCGCCGCAGAGTGGCGGGAGACGGAAGTGCTGATGCAATCGATCCAACGAGGGGTGCAACGCGCCACCCGCCAGATGGCAGCCGCGGAGATTTCAATGGCTGAGCAGGCGCAACTGGATGCGGCTTTGGCGGAAGCGTTCCCCGCGCGCCGACGGCAGCCGGGGGCGGGCGTGACGCGGAAGACCTCATCGCTGGCCTGGATTGGGGCCCTGCTTGCCCTGCTGCGCTCACCCGCCTGGGCCGTGGCGGTCATGCTTCTGCTGGCGGGAGGAGTTTTCTGGTATTCGGAGCACGGCCAGCAAGGCCAGCAGCGCGACACGGGGACAAGCGACACGTTGGTCAAGGAGTTCAAACCCGGCTTCAGTGGGGTGAAGGCCAGCCCGCTGAATCTGATCCTCTATCCGGCAGGCGAAATCAGTTTTCGCCGGCCGGCGATTCTGTGGAACTCCGACCCCGAGAGAACGGACTACGAAGTCGCCATCGTCAAGGCGGAGGATGGCGAGGTGTTGTTCCACAGCGTGGGGTTGCAATCGCCCGTGGAATTTGCGGCACTGAAGCCCGCTGGGTCGCTGCGCGAACTCGAGCCGGGTGAATACGCGGCGCAAGTCCGATGGAAGCTGGGTGCAAAGGCGACGGTGACCGAAGTGCATCGCTCCAAGTTTCGCGTTCTTCGCGCCGCACTTGGTGCGACTCCCGCTGGGCTGGCCGGCGACGAGGCCGTGAAGCGTGTGCGCGCGCTGCTCGACAGCCGGCTCTATGCCGATGCGTTGGCGGTTCTTTCGCTCGCCGCGCCGGAATTCCGCGGCACGCCCGCATGGAAGGAACTGCGCGGCGAAGCAGTGCAAAATCTTTACGGGCTTTCGCCCGCCGGGAGCGAAAAATGAAATTCTTTTACCGGCCATGCAATATGAATTCCGGTCGTGACGATTCCATCTCGAACCTCAACCAAATGAAAACTTCCACTTCCTTCCGAATCCTCCTCCGCACCACGGCGCTGAGCCTCTGTAGCGCGGCGGCCTTCGAACTCACCGGCTGCGACCGTCCCGCCACCCCGCAGTCGCCGGTCTCGCCTTCACCCGCACCGTCCGTACCGACCACGCCACCGACGCCGACAACTTCCGATGCGGTGAAGCCCGGTTACGACCCAACGCAAGTGAAACTCACGGAGGCAGAGCGGCGCGCGGCGGAGTTGAAAGTGGCGCGGCAGGTTTTCCAACTGGCCGCCCCAACGGCTGATCCCCGCGCGAATCTCGTGTTCTCGCCCGCCAGCTTTGGGCCGGTCTTGGAAGCACTGTGGTTCGGCACCCGCGGGGAAACCGCTCAGGAGATCGCTCCGCTCTTCGCAGGCACCGCAGTGCAGCAACCAGATGCGACTACGGGCACCCCGCCGAGCCAGGCAAAGGGCGGCGCGGAGTTCCGCGCGGCGGCAAGCCTCTGGGCACCGGAGCAGCATCCTTTGCTGCCGGCCTACGGCGAACTCGTCCAGCAGCGGCTCGGCATCAGTGTGAGCACGCTCAAGCCCGGCGCGCCCGAGGCTGTGGACCAGATCAACAAGTGGGCCTCCGAAGCAACCGGCGGTCGTATCACCTCCCTAATGACCGCAGGCGACCTGCGCGCGACCACGCGTCTGGTCGCAGCGAGCGCGGCATTCTTTAAGGGAAGCTGGTCGCAACCCTTCGCACCCGGGGAGACACGGGATGGCGACTTCATGGCCGGCAGCGGAGAGAAGGTGCTCACGGCGCTGATGCACGGCAGCCGCCGCGCAAGACTGGGCGCACTGCCCGACGGTGGCCAGGTGCTGGAACTGGCCTTCACTGGCGGCGGTCAGCGATTGCTGGTGCTGCTGCCGGGAATGAAAGCAGGCGCGGCACCGCTTGCGGGCCTCGCAGAACTCGAGAGTCAGATTTCAGCTGAATCCATCGGAAAGTGGACCGGCTCGCTCACCGAGAACGACGTGGATATTCTGCTGCCGCGTTTTGAGGTTCGCGCCAGCGCCAAACTGCCCGAGGCGCTCGCGGCGCTCGGTGTACGACGGATTTTCGACGAGAAGGCGGCGGATTTGTCAGGACTCAGCGCCGCCCCTGGGCTGTATCTTAGCACGGTGAAGCAGGAGGCATTTCTGCGCGTCGATGAAGCCGGCGCCGAAGCCGGCGCGGCAACGGTCGCGGTCGTCGAAGCGAAGGAGATGAAGGCC
>JANMFM010000133.1:0-2584 GCA_031374125.1 Bdellovibrionales bacterium | reverse complement strand
CCAAAGTTAAACGAACAGTACTTCCATTGACATACCGCTTCGCAGGGCCTGGACTTTTTAATTCTAAAGGCATTTCGCGAGCCAAAATCTTATCAACTTCAAAAGATGGTTTGTTCTCTAATTCTAATAATAACTCTCTTTTTTCAGAGATTGTTTTTGTATTTAGAACTTTATTAGCACGAGCAAGTGTTGTTAAGGATAAAGAACCCTCATCTAGCTTTTGTTTTACTTCAGGAATAACTTCACAGATTTTAAGCGCAGCTTTTCTTTGATAAGCTAAAGATTCCGAGTAACCTAATCCTTTCACAAGATACTCAAACAAATTTGAGTATCCCCATTCGAGATAAGATCTATTATTTTCGATAGATTGTAAGAGATCTAAGACTTTAGATGTAATTCTTCTTTCAAGCTTTACCAGTTTCAAAAGTTTCTCGTGAATGACTAGTGCATTGTTTTGTAGGCTCATTATCTCTCCTTAAAAAAATAAGTTCAAATTACAAGACCAACTTACCATAGGTTTTAAGGATAGATTTTTTAAGAGCATCTACATGAAAAATAAAATGCAATTGTGCGTACGTAATTACTCTCATAAAGAAAGAAAATATTAAAATTGAAAAAAATAATATTCTTAGAATTTACAAACAAACTTACGCCTGTTTAAACACAGAAAAGGGTCGTCAAATAAATTCAAAAATACTTTTAAATAACGCAATTGCGACACGTAAAGGTGCAGGGCACTTTTTACGCCTCGAGTGGTTTTGCCTTACTGAACGGTATTACTATTCGATATTCATTTTTTGTTTGATTTGGGCGACTTCGACTTTGTCGAGGTTTGAGCAATGTAAGAAGTGGGAAACTTTATCGCTTAGGCACTTTGAGTGGTTTCTGATTCCGCCACAAGAAAGTTTATTTTCGTAACATTTTTTAACTTGGTTTCCACCGAGCTTTTGCTGAAGAGAGAGAAGTTCTAAGTCCAATTGTCCCTCAGCGATTTCTTCTGGAGTAACTTCAACGGTTGCTGCAGAGACAGAGGCAATTCCTCTCTCGACTTCTGTGGATTTCCCGACCTCATAGAATTTATAAACGCCCAGAACTGATACAATAAAAAGTAACATAGTGATCTTGTTTTGTTCAGCAGCGTTTTTCATGAATATTGATCGGACAAAGGTCTTAGGACCTTTAGAGATTTCAAGCACCTTTAGAGATTTTCCAGAGAAATCTTCTGATTTACGATAGTAAAGCTCTTGGTATTGCTGTCGAACTTTATGACATTCAAGTGTGCACTAAGGTTATTGTCGAAGCCTGGAACTATAATTTCACTCATAGGGTCATCATCTATATTGATGTAGGCAAGGTTGGTGGCGTTCCCGCCCAGTAAAAAATAACCTTCGTATTTACTGCCAGTATCAATTTGAGATACGAACTCAAAATTGTATTGATTAATAATTTTATAGATTTCCACCATAATTCTATTGCTGATCTTTACTTTCATAACTTGATACGGTCCAGAATTGGTATCCGGAGTGAAGATAAGTGTAGAGAGAACTTTTCTATCCACCTGAAGTGATGGAAAAATCAAAGCGGAATTGAGTGACAGAATGTAAACAGCAAGAATTAAGAAGCCTACAATAAAAAAGAATGTTTTTTTATAAGCGGTTAGCTTTAGAATATTTGTCTTCAGCATTTTTAGTAAAATCATCACTTGTCTCATTTAGTCCCTTAAGTTTATTGTATGACATATGAAACCACAAGACCTTTACAAGTTGATTGAATCTAGAAAATCCATTCGAAAGTACAAGAAAGATCCTGTGCCTCAGGATGTATTAGAGAGAGTTCTCAACGCGGGAATGCATGCCCCATCAGGAAAGAACAAGCAGAACTGGAGATTCTTTGTGGTTCAAGGAAAGAAGAAAGACGAATACTTGAAATATTCGCAAAAAAGCTGGTTGGGCATAAAAGATATTCTTCAAAAGACGCTTAAACCTTCCCTATATGAATTCACAGAGAGATTCTTCTACACGCTTGGAGATGCGCCTGTACACATCTTTTGTTACTCATTGAATGATCCAGAAGAGCGTCACTACACAAGCATTGGTAGCGTCTATATGGCTGTGGAAAACATGATTTTAGCGGCGGTGAGTGAGGGACTTGGAACTTGTCCGATGGGAGCACCACTTGAGATTAAAGATGATGTGGATAAATTTTTAGGGATCAAAGACATTGCTGTTCCCGCGTGTGCGGAATTGGAACTTTTGTGTGGACTTGTTTTGGGTTATCCCGATCATGAACCACCGAAGGCCCCAAGACAGGTCGAGGGAAGAGTGACTTACTTAGGGTAATTCTTCCGCTTTGATCTTACAGACGTAACAAATCGTGTAGAACGAAGAAAAGGGCACACCATCATCTCTAACGCCGCGGTAATGTCCGGAGGCAGTTTGATGGCAGTTGTATTTTGTAGAAAGATTTTTGTTTAAAATTAGGGTCTCCTGGGCGCGTTCGCAGTTGAAATTATTTTCTCGAAAAAAATCTGGATTTACCAATTTGCATTTTCCATTTGGAACCTCGAGCTTTGGATTAGAAGAGG
>JANMFM010000093.1:0-5742 GCA_031374125.1 Bdellovibrionales bacterium | reverse complement strand
TTCTTAATTAAAATTTTGCATTTTCATTTTTCTTTATATTATTTTTAGAGTGCTTAAAATTTAAACGGCCAAGTTGATTGCAACTATCCAGAATCTTACGATCACTTTCGGTTCTGCAATTCCCTTCAACTCAAAATGATGATGAAGAGGAGCCATTTTAAAAATTCTTTTTCCTGTTAATTTAAATGATGCCACTTGCCCAATCACAGAGAGAGCTTCGGCAACAAAAACTCCTCCCACAATAATCAATAACAATTCATTCTTAGTTAATACCGCAATGGTTCCAATGAATCCGCCAAGACCGAGAGAACCGATGTCTCCCATAAATACTTGCGCCGGATATGTGTTGAACCACAAAAATCCCAAACCTGCTGCGATCACTGTCGCCGCAATTGGAGTGATCTCGCCAACGCCTGGAATATATGGAATCTGTAAATACTGCGCAAGGCTGTAGTGACCTGCAACATAAGCGAAAAGCGCGTAAGTTCCTGCCGCCACAATCACCGGCACTATGGCCAATCCATCCAGTCCGTCTGTCAAGTTCACCGCGTTCGCGCAACCCGCAATCACGAGGGCTCCGAAAGCGACGTAGGCCCAACCTAAATCAAAAACGACGTCCTTAAAAAATGGAACATAAACTTCCGTAGAAAAATCATGACTGTGAATAAGCCAAGCAATCACAACTCCAGAAATCAAAAACTCTAAACCGAGTCTCATTTTTCCAGAAACACCTTTTGTGTTCTTCTTTTTCACTTTCATTTGGTCATCGGCATATCCGATCAGCGCAAATCCAAGCGTAATAACAAGAATGGCTTGAACCATCGGATTTAAAAGATCAGTCCAAAGAAGGCTTGGAATAAAGATACACGCTAAGATTAAAATTCCACCCATGGTTGGGGTTCCAACTTTTTTCTTGTGACTTTCAGGCCCGTCATCACGAATGGATTGATTCATTTGCTTTTTTATTAATTTTTTAATGAAAGATGGCCCCCAAAAAATACAAAGACCAAATCCCGTCAAAAATGCAATGAATGTTCTGAATGTGATGTATCTGAAAACGTTGAAAGCAGAGATGTCGTCAGCGAGAGCGTAAAGCAATTTGTATAACATTTAAATTCCGTATCCCAGATGTAAAAAATTAATTCAACTATTATGATTTAATCGTTCAGCCTTAAACATTCCGTCTTAAACGTTCCAATTAACAGGCTGAAAATGCGGAACTAGTTTTTCAAGTCGCGCACCTCGAGATCCCTTCATAACAACAATATCTGAAGGTTCTACCATAGATGCGACTTTGACTGCAAGACTTTCTTCATAACCATTTGATATAAATAAGTTTTTTGAATATTGGGACTTCTTAATTCCCGCTTCAAAAGATTTCGAAAACTGTCCAAGAAACCAAACCACATCGAATCCTTTTCTACCAATAAATTCTCCAAGCTCAGAGTGAAGCTTATCGGCCTGCTCACCCATCTCTAGCATATCCCCAAGGATAACGATTTTTTTTCCATCTACTGTAAGCTGCGAAAGATTATCGATAAGGGCTTTCATACTGTCGGGGTTTGCGTTGTAGCCATCAAAAATCAAATTTGCTTTTGATTTTAGATGAACCAGCATGTTTCTACCCCACACAGTTTGACAACTAGGAAGTGCCGACCAAATATCTTCCGGAGTCATACCTGCTGCAAGCGCAATTCCTGCTGCACCCATAAGGTTTATCACATTGTGTGCTCCAAATACAGGAATCACGACTTCACCAGCAATACCTCTGATCGCACCTTTGATTCTTATATGCTCCAATCCCATTTCTTTTAATTCAAAATGAACATCGACATCCTTTTTGACTGCAGAAAAAGTAATCGCATGTCCTTGACCTTTAAACTCTCTATACATATCAGCCGTAGAATCATTATCGAGATTGAAAACCTTAATATTCTCCGCTCTAGATGTTCTGTAAATGTCGCTTTTCTCTTTAGCGATTCCCTCCACTCCACCAAAATCCATCAAGTGCGCGCGACCTACGGTTGTCACAAGCACAATGTCTGGATCTGCCATTTTTGTAAGAGCGGAAATTTCTCCTGCGTGATTCATTCCGATCTCTACAATTCCAAACTGCATATCTGGCTTTAGCGCAAGAAGTGTCAAGGGAACGCCGAAGTGATTGTTGAAACTTTTTTGAGAAGCGTATGTTCTAAATTGTTGAGAAAGAATTTTTTCGGTGAAAAATTTTGTAGTGGTTTTCCCGTTCGAACCCGTAATGCCGATGATTTTAAAAGGATATGCATGCCTATAAGACGATCCCATGTCTTGAAGAGCTTTTAGTGTATCGTCCACTTTTATGAGAGTAATTCCGACTTTCTCTTTGAGGTCCTGAGAAACAAGAGCTGCCGACGCCCCCTTCTCTGCCACTTGAGCGACGTAATCGTGGCCATCAAAGTTTTCACCTTTAAGTGGAATAAATAAATCGCCTTTTTGTATTGTCCTAGAGTCTGTAGAAATACCGTAAACAAAGGAATCTTGTTTTTGCAAAAGCTTACCTTTTGTCATTTTAACTAGTTCATCAACTGTAAAAAATTGATCAGTCATATTTATCCCACCTAACTTTCTCTACTAGAACTATCCTAAAAATTCTTTCACAACTTCCACATCATCAAAGTGATACTTGGTAATACCCACGATTTGATAGTCTTCATGACCCTTGCCTGCAATTAGAACTGCGTCTCCATTTTTTGCAATATTCAGCGCTTTTTCAATGGCTTTCTTACGATCGGCTTCAATTTCATAATTTTTACGACCGGCACATCCGGCCTCAATGTCTTTTATAATTTGCGCAGGATCCTCTGTTCTTGGATTATCCGAAGTGATCACGGCAAAGTCAGACATTCTAGAAGCAATTTCACCCATGATTGGACGTTTACCTTTATCGCGATCACCACCACAACCAAAAACAGTAATGATTTTCTTACCGTTCTTACTCTCTCTCCTAACATCTACCAATGTTTTTAATACATTCTCTAGAGCATCCGGTGTGTGAGCGTAATCTACAAACACATGAATGCCTTTATTGTTTGCAACCTTTTCAAGTCTTCCGCGAACTCCTGTAAAGTTAGAAAAAATCTCAATAGATTTTGATATAGGAATTTGCTTAGCAAGTAAAACTCCAAGGGTTGCTAGGTAATTTAAAATATTAAACTGCCCAGATAGCTGAATCTGAGAAACATATTTTTTCCCTTGGTAATTGATATTTAATCTCTGACCGGCAAAGCTTTGCTCTAGAATTTCATACGTCAAATCGGTACCTTTAGGTAAAGATCCGGCAGGTAAAGATCCGGATCCGCCGTAGGAGATTTTTTGTACATTTTTTGGAATTTGAATCTGCCTGCCATAAGCATCATCTTGATTGATGACTGCGTACTTTGATTTTTTAGGAGAATTTTTTAAAATCTCTGTAAAGAATTTTTCCTTGGCTTTAAAATACTTTTCCATATCACCATGGTAATCTAAGTGATCGCGCGTGAGATTCGTAAAAATTCCTACATCAAATTCACAAGAACTCATTCTATCTTGATCGAGAGCATGGCTTGATACTTCAACAGACAGGGCCTTTGCTCCGAGCTCTACAAAATCTCTTAATCGAGAGTAAAACTCTAAACTTCCCGGGGTCGTGAGATGGGTTTCCCATTTTTTATTCTGATAATGATGATCGATGGTTCCGATCACTCCTGTACCTAAATTGAATTGATTGAGAGCAAACTCTACCATATGTGAGGTCGTAGTTTTTCCGTTTGTTCCCGTGACTCCGACACAAAAAAGTTTTTGTGAAGGAGAACCAAAATAGGCATGGCAAAGTTGATCAAAAGCAGCTCTGGAATTCTGAACGATGATTTTTTCACCTTTGAAATCTTTAGGAGCCGAAACTTTACTAAAGGCGCTAGAATCTTGAACCACGATAACCGCAGGATTCTTTGCTATAACTTCATGGAGTACTCCGTGAGCATCAAAAGTGCTGCCTTTGATGGCAACAAATATATCTCCAGCATCCAAAATTCGATGATCTTGGCAGGGTTTTGCATTTGGATACTTTATAAAAAGATCAGTAATATTCATATTTTAGTTATTCTCATAGCTCTTTTATTTTTGCGATTTACATTTATAGATAAATTTTAGCAGTATTTTCTTGAAAAACACTCACTAAAATCACTAGACTGTACCAAGTCAAATTGGGGCAATTTAAATATTCAGATTTCAAAGGGGGGCTAATGAAATCAATACTGCTGGGGCTATTCCTACTTACAATTACACTTCAATCTCAAGCTTATCCACTGGTACCAAATCCAGCATGGGCTCAGGGCTCTCTCTGCAACAAGCAAAATCCTGATTATCAAACAGATCGCTACGCTCAAAAAATTCCATATTGTAAAAGAAACGTCGAGTGGGAATTAAAACAAGAACTGTATGACCTTTATAAAGTTCCAGAAAAATGTCGAGGTCAATACACGATCGATCACATCATTCCACTTTCTATTGGTGGTGATAACACTGCAAAAAACCTATGGCCAGAACACAAAAACATAAAAGCTACTCGTCTCTACTTCGAAGAAGAAGTCTTCATGGCTGTGAGAGATAATCAAATGTCACAAAAAGACGCCATTACACTTATATTGAAGACTAAGAAAACTCCAGTTCAACCTAAAAAAGGAAATTCAGACTGCGATTAACGGAATAAAGATTTGCACAGAACGCTTGATTGAGCCCTTGATTTCTTCTTTTTACTGAGGACACCAAGAATTCTGTAAACTGTAAGCCTTGTTTCTTCCGCAGCTTTTATCTTTTCCTCAAGCAATTCATCATTTACGAAGAGGATCTTCTCGATTTCAAATCGAAGTCTAGAGGATCCTACAAGCAATTCATCCGCAGCATCTTGTATCCCAATTCCATTTCTTAGAAAATTAATTCGGTAATCATTACCTAAATTAAAAATGGGCCAACGAATTTTTGATCTTTTGTAATGCGCCTCTGAAGCCGTGATCATTTCACTTATGGCTAGAGCCACTTCCTGGCTGAAATTTTCTATGGATTTTCTGTCCAACACACGATGTAGATCTTTAGCTTTAATCAACCTGGCCTGGAGTTCGAGCAACATCAATATATCGCTGTAGAGTCGCTCTACTGGCGGCAATATATTTCTTTGTTTCGCCGTCATATGAATATTGTATCCGCTTTTCATATTGTAGACTGACTCAATATCTTCAGATATTCTCAACTCAGACTTGAGAGCAATAGAAGTAATGCCTTCGGCTGAATATTGCTCAAATAAAGCACTTCTAATTTCTTTGCGCGAAAGCAAGATGGGGCTACCTTTGGGTGATGCTAATGAGGTATAGAAATCTGAGGCCTCATCCGAATAATTATTATGATAAAGTCTATTCATCATATACCAAGAAAAAGAATTCGGTACCAGAGCTTCAGCACGAGATATTTCCGTCCATTGAAACACACTCAACATTAAAAGCAAATAAACAGATACTTTCCCCAACATGACAATACCCCAAAGATTTCTGAATGGCCCCAAGCCAAACAAGGGCTGAAAGTAAGTTTTTTGATAGGAAAAAAGCAAAAAGGATTTTAAAAAATAAATTTAATACCCTATAAAGATATCCTAAAAATTACATTATTAGTTTCTAATTTACAATTATCGTCAATTGGATCAAAACCTATCATTTTAAAAAATTCCATCGTCGA
>JANMFM010000088.1:0-3935 GCA_031374125.1 Bdellovibrionales bacterium | reverse complement strand
CCAAATAGCCAGAGCCCAGCCCTGCTTAAGCCTGCAAAGGAACCGACTCCGCAAGCTGCATGGGTCGAGGCTCAAAAAACAATCGCCAAAATTCAAAACCACGTCACAGGTAAAGACAATGTCATTCATGGCCTATTGACCGCAATGCTCGCTAAAGAGTTCGTGTGGCTGAATGGAGATCCTGGCGGGGCAAAAACTTTTGTTTCGAGAATTATGTTTAGAGCGGCCCTCAACTCCATTCCAGAACAAAAAAAGAAGACCTTTGTGTTGCAATTCCATAAACTCATGACCGAAGGGATCATCACGGGATTTCTTAAGCTTAAAGGTTTGCTGGAGAATGGAACATACGAATTGGAAACGGAAAGTTCCCTTGTCGGTGAAAAATATTTATTCTTGATTGCGGATGAAGCGGAAAAGGCTAATCCAGGGACACTGACTTCATTATTGAGTGTTTTGAATGAAAGAAAAGCATTTCTAGGATCTAGAGTGGTCGATGCGGCTTTATCGAGCGGGGTTTTCACGTCCAACAAAACCATGGCCGAATTTCTGCAGTCAGGAAAAGAAAATCGCCCTGGTCTAGAGGCATTGGCGGATAGACAAGGAATCAAAATCCATGTTCCGAACATGCAACCTAAATCCGAAGATTTTGTTGAACTGTATAATGCGGTTAAGAATAATTCTGCAGAAGATTTGAAATCCTTATCGTTACCCATTCACCAGCTTCAACCTTTGATTGCGAAGGTAGAAATTCCGCAAGCGATGTTTGATGAAATTGCAAAATTAATTCAGAACTTTGATGATTTAACGACAGGAAAAGCAGATTCCTCTCTGGATGCCATTCGTTCCAATCAATCACCAAGTGCGATTTTACAAGAATACTTTCCCGCAAATCAATTTTCAAATCGCTCGATCCTTAAATTGATTCACATTATGAAAGCAAGTTTTATTGCGGATCAATTGATTTCGGGAAAGAGCATGGAGCAACTTTCGTTCAAGATAACCAAAAGTGATCTTCACCATTTAGCTACTTCCGCTCTTTACGGAGGACCTGCGCGTATCCAACTCAAGCAGTATGATATTGGAGACATAGAGTTTTACGGTCACTTGACTGGGGATAGAGTATTTGAGGTCAACGCATCCTGGAATCCATACAAAAAAGAATTAACCATAAATAGTAATTATAAAATTCCACTACTCGAAACTCACATCATCAAAATCGACGACACTACTCAGACCGTGTCTAAGAGATGGGGCAAAAACATGGGGTTTGATTTGACCTCAAAGCAAGTGGCATCCATCAAAGAAAAAATCAAAAAAACCGAACAAGAAAATAATTTTGATCCCGAAGTTGTGTTGTACGAAGTGGGTGATGGTATTCAGAATTTATTAACTAACAAAGCTATACCTACGCGAACTAGAATTGAGCTTGAATCTATTAACAGTGATATGCGGCTCTTTGTGGATCAGTTGAATGCAATTCAGGTCAAGGATTCAAGGGCTTCCCGTGACCAAGCGACTCAGATAAAAAAACAAGTTGATGAATTAAAATTAGAACAGAAGAAATGGAATGATTACTTAAATAAAATGGCATCTACCCCAATGGACCCTCAGCAAAAAATGAAGGTCTACTATGAAGCCGTGCAAGTTGCGATGAAGGTTCTCAAATTTTCATTTCAAGAGCTAGATCATTCGATCATGGCCCACATGGTTGCTATTTTGAGTGGGCAGCATGCCTATGTTTTTGGTCCTCCAGGTGGGGCCAAGACGGCGTTGGCTAAGCAGATTTTAATGGCGGCAATCAATTGGGAAAATTCTAAAAACCCTGAACTCATGGCAAAGCAAATGGAGCAATTTTCCGAAAAGTTTAAAAACGATCTTAAGGCGCGCAGTCCGGAAGCTCATGATCTATTCTTCTTGCAATTTCACCCGATGGTGCCAGAAGGAAGTATTGTGGGTTACCCGAAGCTTCAAGCACAGATTGACCACGGAAGACTTGAAATTGATTTTTCTACGAGCTTAGGCAATCGTAAGTTTATTTACGCAATTTTAGATGAGGTAGAAAAAGGAAATCCTGCTGTATTGTCTTCGCTCTTGTCTGCCTTGAACGAAAGAGAAATATTTATTGGTCAGGATGTCATCAAAATTTCTTTGAGAACAGCCGTACTCACTTCAAATAAAATGCTCAGTGAATTCTTAGATAGTTTTGGTGACGATCGTCCAACCGGTAAGGCCATCAGTGATCGTGCCATCAACAAAATCTATGTGCCTAATAAATTCAGTGCACCAGAATCTTTAGCGCGATTTATGATGCAACATGAAGCGGGTTTAAAATCTGAGTTGGGCATGAACTTACCTTTGCAAGAATTAAAACCTCTCGTGGACAAAGTCGAGCTCGATAGTCATACAAAAAATATTTTGGCCAAAATCATTAACCGCTTCACCGCAAAGAGACTGGAAGTAGAAGAAAAATCTTGGGAAGCGCACATGGAAGACTATGCGAGTTCTCCCGATTACTACGTGAAAGCCACTCAAGGTTCTGATCGCAGCGGTATTCAGTACTTTGATCAACTCAAAGCGCATTTTATTCTTTATCAATTGGAAAATGGCATCAAATTTGAGAACCTCCGATATAAAGTTGAGCTTTCAGATATTCATCTCTTGGTTGGTGGCTTGGCGTATTGGGGACCTTACAAGCTAACGCCAAAGCACAATGCAGATGGAATTTTAGAATTTGAATTGGCAGACGAAGTGCTACATAAGCTTTCTAATGCGCCCTACGTGAATGCTCGTAATCAATACATGCTTAAAAAAATTAAAGAGGAAGCGGAAGATTTTAAAAATATCGCTAACGATGAAGTTTACAGTTTGATTTCAAATTTAAGGCAATTGATTGCAAAATCTCCTCACTTATTCCCCACGGTATTTGCTTCGGATGAGGCGAGAAAAGAATTCTTGGAAAATAATAAGCCTATTGAGGCGAACCCATAATGAAAACAACTCTTGCCGTTATTTTTATTTTACAAAGTATGATTTCGGCAGCTTGGGCAGGAAGTTCTTCCTGTGCATCGTTATTTGCACCTGTACAATCTGTGTCTAAACCTCAAAAAGTATCTCCCCTGCCGATTCAGGATTCTGTACCAGAAAAAGAAGATCCCGAAGCAAGACCAAGGAGCAGTCCTTGGATCCGATTTTACAAAGTCTTTGAAAGAAAAACTCGCGGACAAGAAAATCCCTTTGTGCAGGCAGGTCTTAATGCAGATGAAATTGGGTTGGTTCAGCGGGAATTTAGAAAAGTAATTAGAAACTATGCATCACTCATCAAGTTGTCTGAAGAATCCGAAGTTTCCTATGAAGTTTATAAAGCATTGACCCAGGAAGTGGCGCCAAATTTACTTGCTATGGTTAAAAATAATCATGGAACTATGATCGAATCGTTTGCCGCTCTTGAGGCCAGCCGAATTATGTCTTTGATCGAGTCACGAACTGTTTTTCCAAAAGATGCCAAGGACAAAAAAAGCGAAGAGGAAAAAAAGAAGGAAGAAGATAAAGAACAAGAAGAAGACGACTTCCGATGGAATGACAATAAGCAAGAATACGAGCCGGATAATAAAGATATTTCGAGTGAGGGTAAGGGTAAAAAGCCGGTTATTATTCTTAGGACCAATGCGCATGTTATAGGTCCTCAATTGTATAGGCAGGAAGTCTTTGATGTTATCAATCCCACGGAAATACGACCAAATGGAGCAATTAGGCCAGTTGTAAATAAATCGAATCCGCCAAAAAAAATAGAATTGTTCACACGATTGGGATTATTTGGGTCTGACAGAGTGCTTATTCCTATTCAATACGGATATGAACCCGTAGTTGGCAATTACAAAGATTTCCGCGTCGTCGAGGCAGAGCCAGATATTTATTATGCCGAAGTTTTAGTAGAA
>JANMFM010000175.1:0-16180 GCA_031374125.1 Bdellovibrionales bacterium | reverse complement strand
ACTATCAAGTCAGATCGTAACGCTTTGTGATTACCACTGAGTAAATCAATCTCAACCTCTGAGCCATCTTCATTAATTTTTCTAGTAGTTTTAGGTGCTAATCCTAAAAGGGCTTTTATAGCGCCGCTAGTTTGTCCTCTTGCTTTGAGTTCTAAGACTTGGCCTAAGAGTACTAGTGCTATAATGATGGCCGCAGCCTCAAAATAAACACCAATTTCTCCTGTGTGATGAGTCTTAAAGTTTTCTGGAAAAATATTAGGGAAAAAGGTTGCGATAACACTATAGAAATAAGCAACAAGTGTACCTAGTGCAATTAGTGAGAACATGTTTAAGTTTCTAGTCTTAAAAGATTCATACCCACGATGCAAAAGAGGATAGCCCGCCCATAAAACTACTGGAGTAGATAAAACAAATTGAAACCAGTTAAAAGTTCCTTGAGGAAATAACCTATAAGCTTCAAAGCCTGGAATCATTTCTGACATGGTGGCCACTAAAAGTGGAATCGAAAAAATAGAGCTAATTTTTAATCTTCTAGAAAAATCTATGAGTTCAGGATTTGGGCCATCTTCCAGAGATGGTTCCATTGGCTCTAAAGCCATTCCACAAATGGGACATGAGCCGGGTCCCACTTGTTTAATTTCTGGATGCATAGGACATGTGTAAATTGCTTTTGAATCTTGCAGCACTACTTCTTTTTTACTTCCCAAATAGTTTTCAGGATTTTGACTGAACTTTTTTAAGCAACTATCGGAGCAAAAATAATATTCATTATTGTTGTAATTGAATTTTCTTTTAGAAGTTGCACTATCAACATCCATTCCACAAACTGGATCTTTTACGACAATCGATTTGTTTGAACTATGTTCATGACCATCATGGTTGTGTTCTTTGTGATTCATATCGCAGTTTTCATGAGTATCTTCTTTTGACTCATTTTTATTACTGCAGCAGCTATGGTTTTTCATGAGAATTCTCCTTCAAAGTTTAAACCTACAAAGATAAGACGTAGATCTCTTTGAGCAATTACACTTTATATTACATTTTTTTGTATAAATCGTTTAAATATACGAATTAACTAAATAATCACATGTTGCACGTACAATTTAAGCAACCGTGTTTGGTGCAAGCACCACAGGTCACTTCTAAACTCTCTTTAAGAGCTTTCCTCGCTCTATGAAGTTTTACCGTAATGTTATTAACCGTCATATTTTGAGCTTTAGCAAGGTCTTCTAAGCTTTCATCGTTGATATCGACTTTATTCAATAAATCAGCGTAACCAGGATTTATGGTTTTAATGAGCTCTTTAAAACATTCGCACAATAATTCTTTTGATTCTTTATTAAAGGATGCCTCATTTGATAGTTCTGAAAGAAAGCGATAAATTTCTTCAGATTTTCCTGATATTTTTTTATTTTCGCGAAAATAGTCCGTCACGGAATTTTTTAAAATCTGATAGAACCAAGGAAACACCGCCTCTTCGCTTTTTAAATCCTTGCCATTTTTTAGAGCTTTCAAAATAGACATTTGGAATATGTCTTCTGCAATACTTATATTTTTAACCTTAGATTCTAAAAAAGAAATAAATTTTTTCTGACTCTCTATAATAGTTGCAATTGCATTAGCTTCTAAATGCGAATTTGATGCATCATCAGTTTTATTAGACTTACTCATTATTTGGGTTGTTTTTCATTATTCATAATTATTTAGTGGTGAGAATGATCCACTTCCTCTTTGTTTTGAGAATCTTCGGCCCATTTCAAGGGAAATTGATATTCAGCATTGCCTTCTGCGCCATCTCTTTTAACTTTTAGAGTTAGTTTCCCTGAGTCTTTAGAATATCCTTTATCTGGCTTGCAGTGATAGTGATTAACACCCATAACTTCACATGAAAATTTCACTTTCTTATTTCTCTTTTGCTCTAAAAGAGCTTCCACGGATGAATTTTTAACAGTTGGATTTTTAAACTCTAAATCTAATAAAAACAGATGAAAAGAATCATCTTTTTTATCAGGCACAACTTCCGTATGAAAAACACCTGGCATACGAATAAAACCGCCATTGGGCCCTGGTTTATTCTCGCCGTGACCAAATGATTGAACAGAAACGAATAACATTGTTAGTAAATAAATATATATTTTCATCCTAAACTCTCCTTTAATTAACTTTATGATCAGTGGAATAAACCTCAAATGAAATTGAATTTCCAAGGAGACTTTGGAGCACTTCCTTTTGTTTAATCCCTTCAAATCTATATTTTAAATCTCTTAGTGAGGTTTCTAGAAGTTGCATAGATGCAGATTTAAGATCTGCTGAGTTTTTAACACCTCTCCTATACTCACTCATAACTGTATTTAAATACTTTTTTGATCTTTCACGATTTTGAGATTCAAGGTCCACTCTATTTTGTATCGCTAAAAATTTCTTATATTCAGTTTCCAGAACTGCTGGTAAATTTCGGTCATTTAATCTCTTCTCATATTCTGTTTTTTCTTGAAGGGCTGAGGCCTTCTGGTATGCGCCTAAATCTTTAAATCCAGAAAAAAGCTCCCATCTTGCAACAACAAAATAAGTTTTTTCAGGGCCCTCTGGTTCATCCATACCACGTCTACCATATGTAGCTCTTAGAGTTAATTCTGGTAAAAATCCACCGTAACTTGAAGACTTCATATAGCTTGCCCTTTGCGCCTCAAGGCCTGAGGCACGAAAGCCATAACTCGATTTATTAAGTTTTGACTTTACCTGTTCGAGATTTTCAGAAATATGAAAGTGAGCTAAGTTTCCTTTAAGTGCTAGCTCTTCTGTATACTCCAATCCTAAAGAAGCTCTAAGATCATTCATGGCTTCATTAAATTCACTTTTAATATCTTCTAGGTCTGACCTTAGGATCGCTTCATTTAAATCAAACTCAATCACATCGGCATCAGATGCGAGTCCTGAGGATTTTTTCTTTTGTGCCATTTGAGCGTAGGTTTTGTTTTGTTCTAAAGCAGTACTGTAGAGTTTGAGTGACTCTTGTAAGTAGAGAGCTCTGCTAAATTTAGTTTCGATAGACCATTGAATAAATTTTTGAGCTTTTTCTCTTTTTAAAGCAGCAATATCTGCTTCCAGAGATGCGGCTCTATACTGGAAATATCCAGAGCCACCCAGATCAAACTTATACTCTCCAAATACATTACTAAATGTTCCTGAGATATATTCTGAGTCTGAATCAAATTTTTGATAGCCACTTTCTATACCTATTATTGGGTAGAAAACAGATCTCTCCATCTTTAGGGCCCCGAGTGAAGCTTGATAGTCGTATTCACTAGCTTTTAGCTCAGGGCTAGAAGCCCCCGCTTTTAATAAAGCTTCTTTTAAGGTTAGCTCACTTGCTGCTAAGACTTTTATACTTAAGCTTAAAAATAGTAAAACTAAAACTATTCTCATAATTAACCTTTAATTAGATTGAGGCTCAAACTGCCAAGTGAGTTTATCTTGAGTCTTATTATGGGTAACAGGTAACACTAAGTTGTATCGATAGGATTTTGATTTATCGAATTTTAATAATATAGAATCAGCTTCTGTTACTAATTCAAAAGGAACACTTTTCTTCTTAGCGTCAGTAAGTAAGATTGTCTTTTGATCAAGTGCGACAGTTTTTGGTGCTATGGATTCAGATTTGTGGGTTAAAAAAAATATTTTAACTCCTGCCCCATCTTGAACAAGCTCTGCCATTAAATTTTTTCCGTCCTTTAAAACTCCGCCATGAGGAGCCATTTTCTGTTCAGGTCCATGAGCTCCTTCATGTGCAAAAGAATTTAAGCTAAATGCTAGTAGCGCTGATAAAATTAATGATTTCATAAATCATCCTTTCTTTTTTGTGTTTCTAAATAATGTTCTGAAGACTTTCTTCCAAATCTAAAAAATACAGCCGGAGTTACAACCATGTCTAGTAAAGTTGAACTGATCAATCCACCCAAGATAACCACGGCTACAGGGTGCAATATTTCTTTTCCCGGCTCCCCTTTACTCAATACCAGAGGAATTAATGCAAGTCCTGCAGTTAGCGCCGTCATTAGTACTGGAACTAATCTTTCCAATGATCCTCTTATGACCATCTCTTTAGAAAACTTCTCACCTTCATGCTCCATTAAGTGAAGATAATGAGAAATCATCATAATCCCATTCCGACTTGCAATCCCGCATAGAGTAATAAAGGCCACGAGCGTTGCAACAGATAAGGTTCCACCACTTATAAAAACAGCAGCAACACTTCCAATGAGCGCCATAGGAACATTGAGCATGATTTGAAAAGCTATAAATGTAGATTTAAAATGAGAGTATAAAACTATGAAAATAGCAATCAGTGAAAGCGTTCCCAGCAGTAAAATTAATCTTGAAGCCGATTGTTGGCTCTCAAATTGCCCACCGTAAGTGACGAAGTATCCCTCTGGCACTTCAACTTTCTCAGATATATTCTTTTGAATTTCTTTAACCAAGCTATCTAAGTCACGACCAGAAGAATTCGCAGAAATTACGATGCGTCTTTGCATATTTTCTCTATTGATGAGATTTGGACCATCCGAAGTGTAAACATCTGCTACTTGATCCAATCTTACTTTTGTTCCATCTGGTAATATTTTAATTGTAGTTTTCTTCATTGCATCTAGATCTGACCTTGAAGCCTCGTCAAATCTCATAAATACATCGAAAAATCTTTGCTGATCAATTATTTGTCCGACGACTTCCCCATTTAAAGCCATCTCTAAATTTTCTATCATTTCACCAGAAACGAGACCAAATTTTGCGGCTTCTTCACGAAGAATTTGAATTTTTACTTGAGGAATTAGAACTTGCTGCTCTACTTGTAAATCTACTACTCCCTCTACATCTTTAATAGCCGTATAAATTTCTGCGGCCTTTCCTCTTAAGGTGGGTAATTGGGGTCCAAAAACTTTAATCGCAATTTGAGCTCTAACACCAGAGAGGAGATGATCTAGTCTATGGGAAATAGGCTGTCCCACCGCTACAAAAGCTCCTTCTAATGTACTCAGTTTATCTCTTATTTCATCTAAAACTATTTCTTTTGCTCGCCCGTCTTCTTTGAAATCAACATCGATTTCAGAACTATGAACGCCCTCGGCGTGTTCATCTAGCTCTGCTCTCCCCGTACGTCTTGCCACTGATTTTACCTCGGGTACTGACAAAATAAGTTTTTCTGCCCCTGCACCCACTTTATTTGATTCTTCTAAAGATACACCAGGTTGTAAAATCAAACTAATAGTTGCCGTACCCTCATTGAATTTTGGCAGAAAATCTCTGCCCATAAATGGTAGAGTTGATATGCCTAAACTAAATAAAATTACTACTCCAATAATTAAAGGAAGAGGTTTATCTAAAACTTTATACAATAGCTTTTTATCAAATCTTTTTAAGAAGGATACAAATCGACTGTCGACTTCATGTTTAATAAAATCTGCTTTTGTAAGTAGATATGAACACAGAACCGGCGTCACCGTTAAAGAAACTAAAAGAGAAGAGAGGATAGATACGATATAAGCAATTCCTAAGGGAATAAATAATCGACCCTCAATTCCACTTAAATAAAACAAAGGTACAAATACTAAAACTACAATGATGGTTGCAAGCACAATTGAACTTCTAACCTCACTCGAGGCCTCATAAATCACTTTAAGCATGGGTTTCGGATTTGCGCTTTGAGAATTTTCTTTTAATCTTCGATACACATTTTCAACATCCACAATGGCATCATCAACTAATTCTCCAATTGCAACAGCGAGACCCCCAAGAGTCATGGTATTTATACTGATATCAAAAAATTTCATTACTATCGCAGTGACTACAAAAGATAGAGGAATAGCTGTTAATGTGATTGCTGTAGTTCTAAAATTCATTAAGAAGATAAAAAGCACAATGGCTACAAATATTGCTCCGTCTCTTAATGCTTCTTCTACGTTAGAAATAGAATTCTTAATAAAGCTAGCTTGTCTAAAAAGGTTTTTCTCTACAACAATGTCCTTAGACAAACCTTTTTGTATTTCATCAAACGCTTTTTCAATTTCTTGAGTTAAATCTATAGTACTAGCGCCGGGCTGTTTTTGAATACTCATGATAACCGCAGGCGTGCCATTAACACTTCCATCGCCACGCTTTACTTGAGATCCAATTTTGACTTCAGCAATGTCCTTAACAAGAACCGGTCTTCCAAGATGTAATCCCACTACAGAATTCTCAAGTTCTTCTATATCTCTTATTTGTCCTATATTACGAATTAAATATTCTTTTTTATCTAAATCAATGAATCCGCCCGTAGAGTTTTTACTGATAGAAGACAAAGCCTTCTCAATATTGTCTAGGCTCAATTGAGTTTTACTTAATTTATCAACGGATATTAAAATTTGATATTGTTTTACTCCGCCACCAATGCTGATGACTTGAGAGATACCTGGGATGCTCATCAATCTGGGACGTATTGTCCAATCAGCTATAGCTCGAACATCTTGAGGAAGAGTCTTATCCTCTTTTGAATAAAGACCTACTAATTGTATTTCACCCATAATAGATGAAATTGGCCCCATCACGGGCGTGATACCGGGAGGAAGCTTTTCTTGAACCAATGACAGCTTCTCTGCAACAAGCTGTCTATTTCTAAAAATATCCGTACCCCAATCAAACTCCACATAAATAATAGAGAGGCCAACGCCAGAACTAGATCGAACACGCTGAACGCCCGGAAGACCATTTAAAACTGTCTCGAGCGTAAGGGTCACAAGCGTTTCAACTTCTTCAGGCGCCATGCCGCCCGCTTCTGTCATAATATTTACTGTTGGTCGATTGAGATCTGGAAATACGTCTACTGGCAACTGTGATATAATAACGCCACCGTAAACTGTTACCAATGCAGTTATGCTTACAACTAATAATCTATTTTTTAACGCCCACGAAATGATTTTGTTTAACATAGTTACCGTATATTACGAACCTGTCACAGAATCTGTGACAGGTTCGAGTGAAATATTAATGAATGTGCTTTTCTACGACGTCCCCTTCTGAGAATTTAGTACCCTCAGGAAACTTGATAGCAGAGTAGTGATCATTTAAGATCTGAGTGATTTCGCCATGTCCTGCTTCGACTTTCTTACAAGTCATACTTACTCGCTGTCCTCTGTCTTTTTGTTCACAAACGCTTTTATATAGAACCAGATGATCGCCTACCTTGACCTCATCTTTATTCATACAAACCTGAGCTTCTGTATCCGTTATCTTTGTTGCAACAGAACCTCTCATTAAGCCATGAGTTGAGCATGCAGACACACTTAATGCTGCTAATCCTATAAACAATAATTTTTTCATTTTCTTTACTCCTTTAAATATTGACAGCATACTGGTAGGGAGTATTCTGTCAAACAGAATCGAGGAATTAGAATATTATGTCGAAACGAACACAAGATTCAAAAACCAAAGACTACAAGAGTACAGATATCCACCCAGATCACAAAAGTCATATCGCACGACTTAGGCGAGCTAACGGGCAGGTTGACGCTGTAGAAAGAATGATTCTCAAAAGAGAATATTGTCCTAAAATAATTCAACAGCTTCGTGCTGCCACTGCTGCTCTTAAGGCCTTAGAGGCTAATATTTTAAAAACACATTTAGAACATTGTGTTAAAGACGCAATCAGCTCTAAAAACAAAAGTGAATCCGACAGAAAAATTGCAGAACTGATTAATTTATTTAAAAAAGGAAATGAATAGTCACAAATTGTCATTTTCACGTATACATAATAGAATTAAAAACCTTTAAAGGGTGATAATATCACTCTTTCATGACCAAAGATCAAATCTTAGGAAGCCTTCTTTTTGGGTTTCTTAGGGTGGATTTTTAATTCTAACCCAAGGCTTTGCATGATTTGAGCAACTAGCTCAAAACTAAGGTGTCCATTTTTGTCGAAAATCTTATATAAGGCTCTTCTATTGATTCCTGATTTGCTTGCTAGCTTTGAAATCCCGTAGGCTTTAACAGCCATCGAAGTTCTATCACGTAATTGTGATAGGGCACGACCGTTATTGCCTCGTTACATTTTTATATTTTTGATTCCAAAATTGAAATTTATTGAGTCCGTCATTGGCAAACCTTTGAAGGTTACCTATTTTTAATCCGTATCAAAAACCAAGGAGAGAAATTTATGAAATCATTTTTTTTATTCGTAGGTATTTTAATTTCGACGCGAGCTCAAGCTGAAACTCCAAAATTTAGCGCTTTTGCTGATGGCGACGATTTACATGTAACAATTTTGTATGATTGCAACCATATATCCGGAAGCTTAAACGTAAGCGGAATATGCCGAGACGACCGCTTGACGAAAAACTTTGTAGACACGTGTGAGGCGGTTTTGAGAGTCAGCGGAACGGAAATGGTTTGTCCACCCGGGAAGCTTAATCCAAAAACATTTACTTTAAGTCTAAACGAAGAAAAAGTTGCAAAAGAGGCAAGGTCTCTAGTTCTTAAATATCAAGGTCAAACTATCGAAGTGCAGTTAAAAGATTAATTTTTCCAGCGTGAGTCATATTCGCAGTGAAATAAAACGGTTAAAGAAAACATTTTAATCTTGTGAGATATGCTTTGCGCTTTGAAAAATGCAATCGCCTTTTTCGAAGTAATTCGGTTTGATAAGAACTTCAAATAAAGACTCACCAGCTCCAAAGGTATAGATCGCAATAACCTCATCGGATAACGAAGCTTCATTGTGGTTCACTTCAATTCTAGATTTCACTTCTTGAATCGCATGATTAGTACCATTAATGGCGTCTAAAGATACGGCAACAGCCTGAGCCTTTTTCATACATTGTTCAGTTGAATTCTCATTTTTTGCAAAGGCATTTAAAGAAATAAAAGAAACAATTAAAATTATTTTTTTAAATATAGAAGACATAAATTTTCTCCTGGCAGCCAGTATAGTTAGGTACCGATCAAGTGATCAACATGGGGATATATATAATCAAAAAGCTTGTATGTTTCAATGTATATTAGAAAAAGCCCCGAGATACCTAGAAAGTAGGTAAAATTTCTTTGAAAGCAGAAACTACCTTCTCTACCAACGAAAGATGCATTTTGGTGTAATAAGGTTGTCTATAAAAACAAAGATAGACAGGTATTTTTAAGATCTGCTGAGGATTTATGACCTCGATGTTTTTTTCGTTTTCGATTAAATGTTTCGGCAAAACGGCGTAACCAAGTCCTAGTTTGACGGCTTCTAATATTCCGTAGGTGTCGTCCAAATAACATCTTTTGATTTTTTTACTTTTTCTTGCAAATTTTTTCAAATAAGTGAAAGTAACCTCGTCGTTTTCATCATGATCCAGATAAATTTTTTCTCCTGAATAGTTCTTTTTCTGTACCAATACATTTTCCTCATATCCCAGAAAAACACTTTCTATATCTTCCCTTTCTATATTGGAGTTGATGATTATGAAATCTATTTCGCTTCTCTTGAGTAGATCAAATAATTCATACACTTCGCGAATCAACATTTGTAATTTTAGAAGGGGATTCTTAGAAAGAAGGTCTGAGACCGCTGGCAAAAAAATAGATCTCATCACAGATGAAAAGCCGCCGACCCGCAGGGTCCCCGCAATTTGTTTTGCATCTTTGCTTTTAAGTCTCGATACAAATTCATCTTCACATTGGTTTTTAAACTGACAATACTTTATCAACTCTTGCGCTTCTTCTGTTAGTTTGATGCCTGATTTATCACGAATAAATAAGGTAGTCCCCAACTCCGATTCTAAATTGAGAATTCTCTGAGACAGCGCAGATTGGGTAATATGAAGGACACCAGCTGCCTTTGTAAAATTCAAAGTTTGCGTTACCGCAGAAAATGCTTCCAATTGGATGGATGATAAACTCATAAATCATTAGTTATATCGATCACTATATTAAATCAATCAATTTTACTAATTTTAAAATAAATCGTAAATTCTTTGATATGGAAACAATGGGGCAAAGATTAAAAAGACTTAGAGTAAAAAAGGGGCTCAGCCTTAAGCAGGTCGCTGAACAATTGAATATTTCAGCATCGACCTACAGAGATTGGGAATATGGAAAAGCAATACAAGGAGAACCTTATATGGATCTAGCAAAAGTTTTAAACATAGGAATAGTCGAGCTGATGACCGGAAGTCGCAGTCAGAACCAAGATCTAATAAGGGCTATCCAAAGCTTGGATAAGATTGTAAGCGATGTAAAAGCAATTGCTCTATCGATGGAATAGATCGCAAGAGCGCTTTTCAATAGAATTAAAAAAATTTGAACATATATTACGAATTTAAAAAAGGAGAAAAAATATGAAAAATAAAATATTAGCACTATTATCAATCATCTGTATGAGCTCAATTACTCAGGCAGACGCACCTGCTACTCATGGGATGCTATTGTTTGGAGATAAGACAGCGTATGCCTCTCACCTCCCAATGTTTCATAAACCTCATGATTATCAGCTCATTATGAAGCTATCATTGGCTGATATACCAAGATCAGAAACTTTAAAGCTTTATGATCTTAAAAAGAAAAGTGGAAAAACTTTGTTTACTATAGTCCCAGAAACTATGGATTTAACATTAATCATGAATGAAAGTAAAAAATCGTTTACTGCTGCCTTGTATGAAGGTCATTTTGAGCGAGGCGGTATCAATCTTGGCACTGTCATTGTACAAGTTGATAAAATTATTTTTTCCAAAAAATTAAATCCGCTAGAAGCCGAAAGCTCTGTTGATTATCTCGTCTTTGGAGAAAAGAATGAATATTTTGCCGCTCATATTATAAAAAGCAAACCCAGTTTTGATACCATACTTAAAGTCAGTCAGCCGACAGAAAAGTTAATGTCTTTCGCTTGTGGAAGAGGTGCATGCCCAGATCCTATCTTGAAACCTGCGCCGACTATTCCGGATGCTCAACTTCCTATTATCATTTCTGCTGCTACACTACCCGACGTGAAGCCGGTCCCCGCAAAGAAAGGCTCGTGGATGATCGATGGTTTAAGTGAAATCTTTATAGAAGTATTGGATGTTCTGTATCTAGAAGAAAATGAGCTTTCGCACTAAAGACAACTTATTTTCCATGAAAAAAATAATACTTTTCATTTTAGGCTCAACAGTTTGCACTCTGAGCCTATTTTTTGTTGCTTGTTCAGACTCCCAAATTACTTTTCAATCTCTCGAATCAAAAACAAAAAATGGAGATCCTGTATTTAATCGCATAAAATTTGTGTTTGGGTGGAGTAAAGACACGTGGGTAATGCAGCAAAGCCATGAAGGGTTACACAAGAATTTTTCGAACTGGGATAGACTTGCAATCGTAGTTGATAAAACAAAAGAACCCTATCAAGCACGATTCTACCAACTGTCGCCAGGAGAATTCAAGTTCAACGCCCTGAACGAAGTTATTCCATACAAAGTAAGATGCTATGCTTGTCATTCTAACGGACCAAGAGCCATCAGAGCTGATTTTAATTCAAAACAATTGAATGTAAGTTTAAAAAATAAAATACAACTGCAGCTATGGAATATTCGCATTAAAACTTATGGAAATATTCAAAGCATAGGAGGAAAAGAGTTCAGCGAAGGCGCTCCCTTTCAATCAAAGATGGGCTTACTCTCTATGAACCTGAATCTAAAAAGCTGCAACCCATGTCACTCTGCGGATGGTATCAGAGCTCCTCTCAAACTAGAACATCTGGGAACAGCAGAGTTTTTAGTAAAAAATGGAATAATGCCACCTTTTCCATTTCAAATATCCGATAAAGACATTGAGCAAATTGAGAAATATTTGAAATAAAATTATTTAATAAATCACTCACCTAAATGAGTTGTTTTTTTCTAATTGTAAATCTGCTTTTTTACCGAATATTTTTCTTAAAATTCCACTGACTTGATCTAATTTGATTAAATCTTGAGTAGGTGCATAGCAATCAATTTTAAGATTCAGATCTTCATTGCGTCCAGAAAGAGCGAGAATCATAACTCCTGTATTTCGATCGGCGTATCTAGTGATGAGCGTATTTTCGAAAACTATTGGATCATTTTTATCAGCAATTTTAATAAAATTTTCTGATTGAGAATAAGAATTTTTTAATTTGCAAAATGGAATAAACGGATACACCAACCCTGATTCTCCAACAGTATGGCTTTTGACCTCAGCAGCATTTAAAAGCATTGATTCAGGAATTATTTGCGAAATTTTTTTTACAATAACATTGTACAGATTCTTTAACTTTGATTTTGCCATCTTTCCATTAGCAAAAATATTTCTTCATACAGATCCATATCATAAGAAATGCTGATATTATTTGAAATTATACTTTCATTAGAAGTAAATGTGAGCTTGTATCTGTAATCATAAGGATTTGAGATACTGCCATTGCCATCCATTTTAAATTTTGGACTCACCAAAAGCCCCCAATCAGGGTTCATTATTTTCACTTTTGCAGCTGCAAAAGCTATAGTCGATGCGCTTAAAATTGTTACTAAGACAATAGCTCTGCTAAGCATATATTGGTCCTTAAAGGGATAGTTGTTATCTAGTCAATTTACTGAGCAACTTAGAGGCCATCCAAATGGCCAAATTGATCAAAACTAGCATTTATCCCCATTTGTCTGTATATTGATCCTCATATGAAAAAACCTTTAGAAGAAATGCGAGATAATCAATCCATTGAGTTGCTTAAAGAGCTACACATTCTCACTCGAGATGGCAAAATCAATCAAGACAGTAGGCGAAAACTAAAACAGGTTTATCATCTTTATAATTTTATTGAACCCCTACTTTTGGACTTACAAAAAAATAATGCTAAACTCACCCTTGTGGACCATGGTGCCGGTAAATCTTATTTGGGATTTATTATTTACGATCTGTTTTACAAAGCCATTTTGGAAGGACAAATCTATTGCATTGAAACGCGAGACGAACTCATTAAGAAATCTCTTGAGCTACAAACGAAATTGGGATTTGAGAGAATGTCCTTTTTAAATGTTTCTGTCGCCGACTCTACCACTTCCGATAAAATTCCTGAAAAGGTAGATATCGTTACAGCTCTTCATGCCTGTGATACAGCAACAGATGATGCTATTGATTTTGCCTTAGCTAAGAACGCTAAGCACTTGGTCCTTGTCCCCTGCTGTCAGGCTGAGGTGGCAAAGCATTTACGTGAAAACAAATCCAAACACCTTGCAAGTCCCCTTGCCGAAATCTGGAGGCACCCTATTCACACACGTGAATTCGGAAGTCATATTACAAATGTTCTTCGATGCCTAAGACTAGAAGCTCACGGCTATAAAGTCACTGCTACCGAACTCGTGGGCTTTGAGCATTCCATGAAAAATGAATTGATCGTTGCTACAAAAATTGAAAACCCAAGAAAGCGTCAAGCCGATAGACTCAAATGGATCCTAGAGGAACTCCACCTTACAGAGCTCGAAAAGCGCTTTTCAAGTTCTGCTGGGAATATTTAGTTTCTTCCAACCAAGAATTCCTAACTTATTCATAGTTTCGATATTTTTATCCGGAATACCTTCTGCATCTGGATAAGAATCGACTGCTTCTGAAATACTCTCTTCACGTAAAAGATGTAAAATTGGATAGGGAGATCTATTTGTAAAATTTGAAATATCATCAGCGCTCGTCCCTGCGAACTGGTATTGCGGATGGAAACTTGCGACTTGCAATGTGCCTTCCAAATCCAACGCTACCAAAGCGCTCTCTACGACATCCAAAAATTGATTGTAATCTAGAAAACTTTGAAGAACTTCTGGATGAATAAGAAGAGTCGTATCTGTTATTGAAACATCTGTTTGATTCAAATGCTTCATCTCAATAATAAGTTCTCTAAGCAAATCATCTTCGCTAGAGGCTGCGCTCACCACGAAACGAATTTGGTTTTTGACATAAACACTTCTAGCAAAAGGACATAGATTTAAACCTATAACTGCCTTTTCTAACCATTCTTTGGTTTTCGCGATTACGATTTCTGGTGTTTCAGAATTACTCATTTACTAATTATGAGATAAATAATGAAATAGGTCATGCATTCTTCTCTTTACACTTCGCGTATTTTAAATGGAATTCAAGTTAATGATTCATTCAAAACTAGCCAGTAGAGACCCAACTGCTGCACAGCCATTGTAAATTGCTCCATATTTACGGGCTTACATACATAGCTATTGGCACCCAAATGGTAACTCTTTATCAAATCCTCTTCTTCTTTTGATGAGGTCAGAACTACAACTGGAAGCTTTTTTGTTTTCTCGTTTCCTCTAATTTCTTTTAAAACCTCTAAACCTTTTTTCTTTGGCAATTTCAAATCCAACAGCACTACCTGTGGCAGTATCATCGCAGAAAATAAAAAATCAACGGCCTCTACTCCATCTCTTACAACCTTTATTTCATTATTTATATTTCCTTTTTTCAGAGCAGCTACTGTTAACTCCTCATCATCAGGATTGTCCTCTACAAGCAAGATATACTTTTCACTATTACTTAACATAAATGATTTCTCCTTTTATGATTTATTACTATATTTAGCCTGCTACTATATTTGAAAGTAAAAAGTTGCGCCTTCATTTGGCTTTGATTCTGCCCAAATTTTTCCACCATGCTTCTCAGCTATTCTCCTAGCAGAAGATAAACCAATCCCAGTCCCTTCAAATTCATTTGTGTGATGGAGTCTTTCAAAGTCTTGAAATAGATTCTTAGCATATTGCATTTCAAACCCAACTCCATTGTCTTTGACATAGTAAATATTTTTATCGTGATCAGCTATAATACCAAACTCAATCTCAACAAATTTCCTTTTAGAAGAAAATTTTACTGCATTTATAAATAAATTTTTTAACATGATAGATAGTAAGTCAGGATCGCCCTTAACTATGGATTCATCAAAAAATTTTGTTTTTATTTCGAGTCCAGGATTTTCAAATGCAACTTCACTCATTAGCAATTTTGCAATCGTCCCCAAATTCACATCCTGAAGTTTTAGCTCTTTACGAGAAATCTGTGCTAGCTTTAATAAAGCATCTACCAAATTACCCATTCTCTCAGATGCAGCTAAGACTTTATTCAATTTTCTTTTTGCTTCATCGGAAAGGCTCTTTTCATTTTCTTCTAAAATTGCTTTTGAAAATCCAATCATACTTCTTATAGGAGCTCTCAAATCATGGGAAACCGAATAAGAAAAAGATTTAATTTCTTTATTTGCATATTCAATATCGATGATTTTTGCTTGCAGTTCTTGGTTAAGATTTTTAATTATCTGCTCAGCTTCTTTCTGAGCAGATATATCTCTAATTACAGCAAGAGTTACATTTATGCCATCAAACTGAACAGGACCAATCTTAATGGCTAGCGGAAATTCTGTACCGTCTTTTTTAAGACCCATAAGAGAGGGACCAGTCGCACCCATGGGCCTGACCTTAGGATCTTTTTGATAATTCACTCTATGGTGAACATGACCTTTGCGATATTTTTCAGGTATCAGAATTTCAATTTGCTTGCCAAGTAGCTCTTCGCGTACATAACCAAAAAGTGCCTCGGTTTGAGTATTGATCTTATGTATTTTTCCACTTTCATCTACACAGACAATCGCATCTGGTGCAAATTCAAATAGTCCGTAAAATAATCTCACACTTCTTTTCAAATCCTCAATCCATCCGTGCCTTTGGACGGTTTCTTTCTTGGAAGGTTCTAATTTAAATATCTCTTCAATGGAATGATGCAAAGTACTCTCAAGCATAACCATATGCGTATTTACTTTAGAGACAAGAAAACTAACAAAAAGAATTATCACAATAGAGATCCCAATTAGAACTTTGAAAAAAAGAATATCCTTGTCCCAAGCAATCAAACCCAATACAATAACTACCAAGGCACACAGCACCGTCATAATAGATATTTTTATCCGTCTCATGTCGTGATTCAAGTTTTGATCTCTATATTTATGCATAAGTAACACTAGTTCTCATACTTTATCACGTTATACAATTTTTATTTAGTATTCTATTAGTCTAAGTTCTTCTCTTAAGTTATTGAATAATAAATAATTTTAGTTTAAAGTTATATGTAAAGGAAATTCGTATTTTATGATGTCATCAAAAACACATGTCCAAGATAACAAATTCAAAATCATGATTAT
>JANMFM010000085.1:0-9600 GCA_031374125.1 Bdellovibrionales bacterium | reverse complement strand
CTCTTACATTCTTGAAGCGCACTAAGCTTGCATCAACACCCTTGTACTGAACGAGAGCGGCCTTAGTCATCAGCGATGCGGTCTCACCTGTACCATCTGAAATGATATATATGATGCTTTTAGAAGTTCTCATGTGTGAGTGGGACTCACGTCTTCGACGACTGTGACTTGCAGTTCTTCAAACTCATCCTTCATAATTTTCATAAATTGATTCACATCAACACCTTTTGGCAAAAAGATCCGAGCTGTGCGGGGTTTCAGTTGTTTTAAGCCCAACATAATCTGATCTGTCCATGATTTGATATCTTGAAAATTTCTGATCATTACTGTCGAAGTGTTTGGAAGATAATTTTGTGTAGAAAGAAGAGTCTGTTCATATTGAGTTTTAATATTGATATCGAAATGAATGTCTTCCTCAGTTAAAATTCCTTTGAGAGTTCCAGAAAGATCTCTTCTTGTTTTCTGATTGCACCGGTCGTTGCTAAGTGCGATCAGAAAATTGATATGCCAATCTAGAAATCTAGTCCAACCGCTGATATTTTTTTCTGGAATAAACCAAACCTGTGAGCCTGACTTAAGAGCATGAAATGGATGAAGTTTTTCGATCGCCATAATTAAAAGGTACCCTGCGCCTTTTTGTGTCGCAAGTGCATAAATTAAAATTTAACGCATGAGCGATACGGAAAGGTGCACATGGAAAGACTACCAGGCCTTTTTTAGAGAGATTTTGAGATTTGATCTAATATCCCGTTGATGAAGTGGCTTGAGTCCTCTGAGCCAAACTTTTTGGCGATCTCGATGGCTTCGTTAATGGATGCGTTTTTAGGCACCTCGTCTTGAAGGTGGGTCATTTCAAAGATACTAAGTCTAATGATGTTTCTGTCCACATGAGACATTCTTGAGATCTTCCAGTTGATAGAAAATTTTTGAATCGTTTCATCGATTTGATTTTGATATTCTTTGATTCCATTGATTAGCTTTTCAGAATAGTCCATTGAGAGTTGATCATTTTTAAAATGATCTTCGTACTGTCTCAATCCTTGAACTGGTGTCAAGGTTGTATCGAATTCCATTTGATATAGAACTTGAAGGGCAATTTCTCTCGAGACTCTTCTGTTTTTCATGACTCTTCTTTAGTTAGAAAGTTAGAATTGGGAATATCGTCAGCTTGCTTTGGGGCAAGAGTGTTGACGAACTCATTTACATCTGTGAACGTTCTGTAAACGCTTGCAAATCGAATATAAGCTACGTCGTCGATATTTTTAAGCTCATCCATGATATGTTGTCCAATCATTTGTGAAGAGACTTCTTTTTCTGGAAGTTCTAGAGCCCATTGACTAATTTTTTCAACAATTTGATCGATATGTGCAAGTGGAACAGGTCGCTTTTGGCAGGCCATCTGAACGCCGTTTGAAATTTTCGTCTTAATGAAAGACTCTTTTCTGCCATCTTTTTTTAGTACGTTTGGATAATTGAGAATGAGAGACTCTTGCGTGGTAAAACGATGTTTGCATTCTAAGCACTCACGACGTCTTTTGATGAGTTCGCCTTCTTTTTGGATTCTAGTGTCAAGGACGCGATCTTCTTGGTGATGACAAACAGGACAACGCATATCAAAATCCTTTAGGCTAAACGCTCTTATTGGATGCCAAATCTCTACGTTACTTGAATCTATGTCAAGATTGATTTTAGGTTTGCAAAAATCCTCTAAAACGTTAATGATAGATAGGTCATCAACAGGTCAAATTAGGATAACCAAATGAAATTTTTAGTTTTTATTCTGACTTTAAGCTTATCTATTCCATTGCTTGCTCAAAAAGTAGAGCTCAGTGATGATCCACAAACCGTTGAAGTGACGGAGGAGCCAACCTACAGAAACAATCCAGATAGAGATCAGCCTACAGGCAAGGGTGCGGCTCAGAAATTTTTCAACAAAAATAAATCCGAAGGTTCCTCGTCAACATCTTCAGGTGCTGAGGATCATTACTTAATGTTCGGTTTGGGTTCTTTTGTGAACAGCAAATCTTATAAGTGGGGTCCAAAAAGTCGCGATGACGATCCAGGAGAATTCAACGCAGGAGTGACTTACCGTTTTGGTGAGTGGGTGAACTCCATGGATTTTATGCTTCGTGTGGAATATCAAACATATGATGTTGAGGCGAGCACGGATCCTAAAAAATTCAGTATTGTTCCTATGCTTATATTTCCAGATGCAAGAAGCGGTTTTCCAGTTTACTTTGGTGCAGGTGTAGGGATTGGTGTTTTTGTTGACCAACCAGATGATGAGTCTAGTTTATCTTTAGATTATCAGATTGTTTTGGGCGGTAGAATTCTTGATGTGTTCAACTCTGTCGGTTTCTTTGCTGAAACTGGAATTAAAAATCACGTTCATTTACTTAGCAGCGGTCAGTTTGATGGTGTATTTTTCACTGTCGGATCTGTATTTACATTCTAATGAAAATTCATAAGCATATTCTTCTTGATGTCTTAGATTCTCTGGAAATTATTTTTGGAGAGCAGAAGCATGCGGATAAAGTCATTGAAAAAGCTCTGAAGTCTCACAACAAATGGGGTGGGCGAGATCGAAAATTTTTTGCTGAGAGTGTTTACGAGATCGTAAGAAACTGGCGTTATCTTTGGTTCTTGCTAAATAAAGATGTAAGTCTTCACCGAGAAGATCTTTTTGAGATCTTTGGTGTATGGTGGTTTGTTCAACATCGAGATATCCTAACTTATCCAGAACTTGCAGAGCTGAAGGCTTCTAAACTTTTAGAGCGCATAGAAAAAGCTAAAAAGCTTCCAGCCATCGAACAGTCATTTCAAGATTGGACGTATGAAAGACTGCAAAAAGAATTAGGTGACGAAACTCCTGACCTTATGAAAGCACTCAATCAAAAAGCTGAAGTGGTTCTGCGAGTGAATTTACTAAAAACTAATCTTTTAGCGCTTCAAGAAAGACTTTTAGCTGATGGAATTGAAACCGAAGTCTTAGGTGCTGATTATCCAGATGGAATTGCACTAAAAATTAGAAAAAATGTTTTTATCACTGGTGCTTTCAAAGAAGGTCACTTTGAAATGCAAGATGGGTCTTCGCAAAAAGTTGCGCACTTTATGAAAATTGAACCCGGTATGAGGATCATCGACGCCTGCGCGGGAGCTGGTGGTAAAACGCTTCATATTGCCTCGCTAATGAAAAATAAAGGCAAGATCATTGCTATGGACATAGAGGATTTTAAGCTCACAGAGATGAAAAGACGCTTAAGGCGTGCAGGTGTAGATATTGCCGAAACAAAACTCATCGACTCCACAAAAGTGATCAAAAGATTAGAGGGAACGGCAGACCGTGTGCTTCTGGATGTTCCGTGTTCTGGTCTTGGAGTTCTTAGAAGAAATCCGGATACAAAATGGAAAATCACAGTAGATAGATTAGAAGAGTTGAGAGAAATTCAAAAAGAAATTTTAAAGGATTATTCAAAGATGGTAAAAAAAGGTGGCTATTTGATTTATGCCACGTGCAGTCTTTTGCCTTCTGAAAACCGCGAACAAGTGGATTGGTTCTTAGAACAAAATCCTGGTCAGTGGGAATTGGAAGAAGATCTTAAATTATTTCCCAACAAAGATCGCTTTGATGGATTCTATGTTTCTAGAATGAAGCGTTTAAGCTAAAATGAAAAACGATCGTATTGAAAAATTCTTGCAGGTTGATGGAATGATTAGAGCATCAGCTATTATCGCAACGGATGTTGTAGAAGAAATGCGTACTACTCTCAATTCCTATGAGCTCGCGACCATCACCTTAGGAAGATCTATGATCGGAGCGCTTCTTATGGCTTCGCATCTTAAAAAAGGTGAAAACGTAGGTGTGTACTTCCGTGGAAACGGTCCTTTGGGAGCTATTTTTGCCGAAGGTGATCACACTGGTGCTACAAGAGCCTACACTCCATTCCCTCACGCTGAACTTCCATTAAAAGATAACAAGCCAGATATCGGTAGCGGAATTGGTATTGGAGTTATGGAAGTTGTGAGAAGTTCTGTCTACAACAATGCTTTAAGTCGAGGTGCTGTAGAAATCAGAACCGGCCAAGTCGGGGATGATATAGCTTACTATCTTTTTCAGAGTCATCAAATTCCATCAGTCGTTGCGCTTTCAGTAGAGCTTCATCCTGATGGCCGAGTGAAGTCGGCGGGCGGGGTTTTGATTGAGCTTATGCCGGGTGCCGATGAAGACGTCATTGGAAAAATTGAAAAGAAAGTGATTGAGAACAATAAGCAAGGTGTAAACCTTGGCGATATGATTGCTTCTGGTGCAACTCCTGAGCAATTGGTGAATCAATTTTTAAGTGATTTCAAAATTGTACAGATTGCTCACAAAGCAGAAGTGAAATATCAATGCCGTTGCTCACTCGATAGAGTGAAGCGTGCGTTGATGCTTCTTGGACATCAAGAGCTAGATGAGCTTATGAATGACTCTAAAGGAGACTCTCAAGGGAAAGATGCAAAAGGCTCTCATGATATCAATTGTGACTTTTGTGGACGCAAGTACACCTTGACCATAGACGAGATTCAAGAAGTCCGAGACAAGGCCTTCAAAAATTCATTAAACTAATCTTCATTCACTGTTAAAATTTCTCTATACATCAGAGATGAGGCAACAGTGGAAAAAGATATCGCTTTACATGCCCTGAAAACCTTCAAAGAAAAAGCTCTAGAAAACTGGAAGCTTGTTATTCTTGTTTTAGTCGGCGCTATTTTTGCTAATCTTTATTACGTTAAAGAAAATATCATCAGCAACCAAATTTTTAATCTGACCTCGCTCCATGAAACTCCAATCTTTAGAACATATAAGACCACTGGAAATACTTTCTATCAAAAGAAAGACTCTCGCAAATGGGTGTTCTTAAGTGGCGAAGAAATTTTATCGACAGGAAGTGAAATTCAAACAGACGCCGATTCCCATGCTATACTTTCTTTTGTGGGTCAAAGCGGAAGAGTTGAGCTTTCTGGAAAAACCCATGTTGGAGTAATTAAAAACGGAAACGACACCACAATTGATTTTAAAAAAGGTGAGGTCTATATCAATTATCAAGCGGGAAGTGTCCAGAAACCTCTTTTTGTTAAAATTGATCAAAAAATTTTCAAAATGACAAATTCTGATTTGTACATTTCTGGAGATCTAGAGGATCAAGTGCAAGTTTCTGTGGAATATGGAAAGGCGACGATGACTCTTGGTCAGCAAGTGAGCACCTTCGAGAAAGGACAGGCTGTATTTTTTAGAAGTGACAGAAGCTACACAGTTGAAGATTCAAAATTTAAAATTAAAAATCCTTTCAATTATGATCGATACAATCTTGAAAAAAATGAATATGGAGTTCGTTTTGCTTTTGAGCCTTTTTCAGAAAATTACCAAATTCAACTCATGGTAGGATCTTCTCTCGAAACTATGGCACCACACTTTGCTCAATTGCAGACTTTTTCGCCTAATCTTCCTGAAGTAGAATTTGTGATTCCTTTTAAAAAAGGATCTTACTATTGGCAGCTGGTAGCATTCGAAGGGGATAAATCTGTTTTTTCGTCTCACGTAAAAAGATTTTTTGTGGAGCCTCAATCTGCGATTCAATTGGTAAAACCTCTGGCCAATTCAAAATTCCAATTGAAAGATGGCAAAGCAGATGTGCAATTTCAGTGGGATAATCCTTCCCAACTGGAAAAAGCCTTCATAGAAATTTCAGATCGGAAAGATTTTTCAAAAACTCTCGTTCATGAATCCATTCCAGAGAATAACTATTTCAACCATGAGTTTGAAGAAGTCGGAGAATATTATTGGAGAGTAAGTGGTTTTCCATTCGGCACTTCAGATCTTGTCGCGAGTGCTGTGGGTAAGTTAAGGATAATCAATGATGTTATTCCTCAGCAGGTGAGGGTAATTTTTCCAAAAGGCAAAACAGTTCTTACGACATTATCGCTGAAAAATTCTGACATTACTTTTCAGTGGACTAAAAACCCGGCAACTTCGGTTTATCAGGTGGAAATCAAATATCTGAAAGACAATAAAATACTTGAATTTACAACCGAGGATACACAAATCAAGGTGAAGGATCTCACGCCAGGAAAATACAGTTGGAGAGTCTTTGATAAAAGGTCGAATTTGATTTCTACAACGGAAGAATTCAGTGTGGTCCATACGAAAAGGCTGAACTTCTCACCAGATCTCTCTAAGGGTTCTGAAGAATTTGGATTTTTAAGCTGGCAACAAGGACCTAAGGGTACAGTTCAGTATCGTGTGGAAGTACTAAGAATTGGCTCAAGATCGGATTTCAATGCTTTCTTTGATGAAAAGAGCAGTACAAAGAGAAGTCTTGAAATCAAAGGAGATAGAATCAGTTACAAGAATTTTTCAGATGGGATTTATGCATTTAAAGTTTATGCGCTAGATTCAGAGAAAAATATTTTAGCAGATTCAAATTTAAAATTTTTAAAAGTCGGAAATCCTAAAAAATAAATTATTTCTTCTTTCTCAATTCATCAGCAAGTCTTGCCACTTCTTCTTCGGTTGTTGAGAGTTCATCGTTTGTGGACAGATCAAACCGTAAGCTATAATCCTTTTGAGATACTTTGCGAATATTTCCGTTAATGGCGACGAGTCTTTGTTGGAACTTTAGATATAATATGTGAAGTGCTAATAAAATAATGATAGAGATAGCAAAGAAATTAAAAATTCCAATTTCAATAAAGGTATATAGAAATGCATTGGCGCGAGGTTTAGTAAACCCAAGCATGTAAAGATTTTTTAGAACTTTATAATTAAAAACATTTCTATTCTCAAATTGACTGAGAGATACTTCGGCAACCCCCGAAGATCTGGATTCATTCTGTAATGTTCTTAAGAAAGAAGACTCGTCGACTAGTTTTTCTTGGATTAAGAAATTTCCTTTAGTATCCATTAGGCTCAGCCGGCACTTTTCATCCGAATTGAGAGTGGAGATGAATTGATCGGTGAAGAGCGTGATTCTGATCAAGTGTTTTGAGGTAAAGCTTGTGATGTTATTGGGAATATCGAGCACCAAAACAGGCATGTCTGAAATTTTACTTTCTTGTAGAGTGATCTGCTCAGAGTTTGCGCTAGGAGCTATGAGTCCTTGATCGACCTTGATGTATTCGCTCTGTGCAATTTTATAAATATCTACAACGACACCATTCAATTTAAAATCTTTGAGAACCCATTCTTTTCCATCGTGTTCGTAATAACTGATGGCAAACCATTTGGAATCAAAGAAGGTGTTGTCGCGGTTTTCAATCCAGAGTTTAGAGTTGTTCACGTTTTCTAGTAAAAGCTGTTTAATCTGATAAGACTTGTCTTTTAAGTGATAAATGCAGGATTGAGAAACCTCGGTGTTGAGTTTCTCTGGAATGATTGAAGCCCCGACAAAAATAAAACTCGCAATCATCAAGAGTAGCGTTGAAAACGCTACGGCGAGAATTCTGAGAGAATAATATTTTTTTTGGTTAGATATCATCATGTCTTATATCGACACATTCTCAGAGAGAAATTAGGCTAGATATTCTTGAGCACAAAAGGATTGGGTGGGAGGGTTTTCCTCTCCGCCCCCAAGCTAGGACTGTTTGATTTGGTCTTTGTCGTCCCGGGTCTCCACGATCGCGGAAGGGACAAGCGATTTACACAGTTCTATAGAGCAAGGTGTGTGCCATAGGTCTAGCGAGATGGTGTGGCAGTATCTTGGATTTGATCGTGGCGAGAAAAATAGGTCAGTGTCATTGTAACACCTCTCATATACAACTATGAATTTTGGTGAATGATAGCATCCGTGAATGTCACCACTATGCTGTTTTTTAATGTGAGAGATAAGATGCGCTTATTGTAATTTCTCGAGAGAAAATTTGAATTTTACATCACAAATTATTATTTCATGGATAAATCATTCTTTGTTTATGAGAGAAAATTTTTTCTGAAAATGGTTGGAGGAATTTTTGTGGAATTTGATTTTTTGGGAAATTAATTTTTTTTAGAAGTGAGAAGAAGGAAGGCATCCTGCCTGCTGAGAGCACTGCTCTCAGACTCTCGCTTCTGCCGGCCATCGTGGCCGTCAGATATTCTTAATAAAGAAATTCTTAAAGACAAGATCGAGCGGCCACGATGGCCGATCGAAACGGGTTTAAAAGGGCAGTCGCCCTTTTCAGGCAGGATGCCTTTCTTCTGAATAACGCAGTTGCGACACGGAAAGGTGCGGGCACTTTTTTTGGTCACTTTGCGGTTTTGGTGTGTATAGGGTTTTTACAGGATTTTTTATTAGTGATTTCAAATAGTTAGTGATGCGTTAGATTGAGTGAGTTTTAAAACTTTAGATCAGTAGCCGCGGTGTTTGTAGGTTAGGCAGTTCATAGATTTTGAAATATCAGTGATTTCAATAGCTTGGAATTATGGCCAAATCTAGGTTTGGGTCTTTTTCTTGTAAAGTATAAGTAGTATGAGAGCCCTTCCTAAGTTAAGGACCCTAGTCCTATCCATTCTAATAGCTTCATCGGTAGCACTTGTAGCGTGTCAGCCTAAGCTTCAGCCAGAAGAGGATTGTAACTTCGTAATGAGCTCAGATATCCAGCGTGTGTCGTGGAAGAATAAGTTGCCTGTTAAGCTTTATATCTCACCAGCGGTGCCTACAGAGCTTAGAGAGTCAATTAGAATTGCTGCATCTAAGTGGAACCTTGAAATCGGCAAGGAAGCTCTATTGATCTATGAATCAGATAACATTCCTTCAACGGTTCAAAAAGACGGTATCAACGTAATCTATTGGGAAGAATCTTGGAGTTCAGGCAAAGCTTCGGAGCAAGCGCGTACCACCATCACTTGGAGAGGCGATACCATCAATGAAGCGGACATCCTTGTAAATGCAAAAGATCACAAATTCTCAGCGTTTGGAGAGATTGCGCCTGGTAAAATTGATTTCACAAGTTTGATGGTTCATGAGTTAGGACATGTTTTGGGTTTGCAACACGTATCAGGTGAGCCAAGCGTAATGGCGCCGACGCTCGCAGAAAATACGCCGCGACTTACAATTGAGGAAGTGGACGTTAACTCATTGAAATGTGAATACAATTAGGAGTCATTCCTAAAGCGTAATGTAAGAGTTCCAAAATGGAACTGAGAAGAATGAAAGAAAATTTATAGAAAAATTATTTTTACTATTGTGAAAGAATAAAAAAAAGTTAGAATCAATAAATCAGAGAGGTATAAATGTCGATTAAAATAAGCTCTAAATCTTTAGGAAATGCTCAAGCAAGCAAGAAAAATTTGTTTTCCAAGTTACAGAGCTTAACATTCAGTAATTTTGTACCTTCAACTTTTGCTCCTTCAAGACTTGAAGAGAGAGAAGGTCATCTAGATTTAGAATCACAAGAGATCTTATCTCTTCTTAAAGGCAATATCGAAAAATTAGCTGATGCTAGCTCAAGAGTGGAATTTATGATGGGCGAAATTTCTCAGTTAATGAAAAAAGGTATTTGATTCTATTCTTTTACTTCATTGTTCATGTATTCTTCGTCAATCAAGGTGAATTTTTTGAGCTTATCAGAATATACAAAAACTTT
>JANMFM010000081.1:0-9383 GCA_031374125.1 Bdellovibrionales bacterium | reverse complement strand
GCTGCTTTAATCGCTTCGTTGATTCCATCAATGTAGGGCTGATCAACGTCATCTTGCGCGCCTTCTTTGAATCCGATGAATCCCATTTCGGCTGCGTGTGCAATGCCCGTTATTCCCATTGAATTGGGTTGGCCAGCTAAGACACCCAATACCGCTGAACCATGATTCAGATCGATCAATGGGAAATTACTCGGACTAAAGAAAAATGCAGCGAGATCTTCGTGTCTTTTTTCATAGCCAATTTCAATATCAATGATTTTTACATTTTCTCCGGTACCGCCCGCGATTGTCCAAGCAGAACGAGCCCCGATTCCTTGAGGAGCATCTTCAAGATAAAATTGTTTACTGGTAAAATCAGGAGTGGCTGCGTTTCCACTCAAAACCTGCGGAACCATCATTCCTGTATCAAAAATTGGCAATGCTGCCGTCGCGCTTTCAAAAATTAAAAAAATGCTAAGTGATAGAATAATAAATGACTTCATAAACCCCTCCCCAGAGATGCTTACTTATACAGACAACAAATAAAAATATGCAATGAAATGTGTGGGTTGGTACTTTTCATAGCAATGTTAGCATCGCGTCAACCGTAAAACATTCTTGAACAAAGTGGCCTAAAAGCCTTATATATTTGTCTTCTATTTAATTATAGATCGACTATTTCATCTTTTGCGGGGTGGTAGTTAAGTTGGTTATAACGCCGCCCTGTCACGGCGGAGGCCGCGGGTTCGAGTCCCGTCCACCCCGCCAATTATTTTCGAACTGCGAACAGCAAAAATCAAAAAATTTAAGAATTGTAAGTACTTGAAAACATTCAAAAGTGCTTGAGTGTCGAAGGCTCGACATCTCACGAAATCACACAAAATCTCATGAGTTTGCTTCTTTTATGCTTCTTTTTTGCTTCTTCATACTTCTCGATTTTCAGTTTTTTAACTGAAAACCTAAGGAGGTTTATATGTCCACATTCAAATTTATCTACGTTATTTTATGGTTGGCATTTGCAATTGGTGTTGGGGAAATATTGGTAGACCTAACCCATGAAATGCGTGGAGCCGCTATTGCTGCACACAAGAAAGGGCCAATAAGTCATAAGCTGTTTACCGAGCAGCTAACACGTTTAAAATAAATTTGAATGGTTATAGTATTGTTAGAGCCCCGATAAGGGGCGTTCTTTCATTGAAATAAAAGTAAAATGAAATAAATTGTCCTTATGAAGGTACAATTAACCAAAAAGTTAATGAGCGAATTCTTAGGATCTCTACTTTTGCTAACAATTGTAGTTGGCTCTGGGATCATGGGCGATCGACTCTCAGAAGGTAACGTTGGAATTGCTCTCCTAGGAAATTCAGTAGCTACAGGACTTGGGCTTGTAGTTTTAATTCTGGTTTTTGGGCCCCTTTCGGGCGCTCATTTTAATCCTCTTGTTACGGCAATAAGCTTTTTTCAAGGACATCATTCAAAAAAGGAAAGCCTATTCTATTTTATGGCTCAACTTTTCGGAGCAGTTGCCGGAGTGGCTGTTGCCCACTTAATGTTTCAAGAGCCTATTTACACGATCTCTTCCCATGATCGAGGTGGGCTTTCCCAAATCTTTAGTGAGTTTGTGGCAACCTTTGGACTAATCATGGTAATTCGAGGGATTCGACACCATCATATAGAGAAAATTCCATTTGCAGTTGGTGCCTATATTACAGCTGCTTATTGGTTTACCTCTTCAACATCCTTTGCAAACCCAGTTGTAACAATTGCTAGAAGTTTAACGTCTACGTTTGCAGGTATAGCCCCTACAGATGTTTTAGGTTTTATCATAGCTCAGATTTTGGGAGCAATTACAGGTGAATTTGTTTTTCGCTGGCTCTATAGCGACAAAGAACAGTCGCAATGAAAACAGTTATTTTTGCCTGCGTTCATAATGCTGGAAGATCACAAATGGCGGCAGCTTTATTCAATAAATATGCTGATCCTAAAAAAGCAAAAGCAATTTCAGCAGGTACGGAACCAGCTGATAAAGTGCATCCAGAAGTTTTAACAATTATGAAAGAGATCGGAATAGATCTTTCGGATTCAAAACCGACATTTCTTACTCAGGAATTAGCAGAAAAAGCTGATCTATTAGTTACTATGGGCTGTGGAGAGAAGTGTCCTTACGTCCCAGGGCTTGCTCGTAAAGATTGGCCTTTAGAAGATCCAAAAGGCAAAGGTGTTGAAAAAGCCAAAGAAATTCGAAGTAAAATTGAAAGTCTTGTCTTAGATCTTTTACGCTCATGGAAAGCCGCAAAGTAAAGAACACTAAAATTAGGCTCACTTGGGATACAAGAGACATCTTGTAGTTGGAAATAGTGGTTAAAAGAGCTTCTTCGTAAAGACGTTGATATCCATCTAAGAGGTTTGATTTAACGGTGCGGTTTGCGTCCAACATGAAAGACTTACAAACCACTCATTTACCTCTGTTTTAGCAATGAGTTTTATATTGTTTACCTCATTATTCCAAATACTTAGAATGGAGTCTATGAACTTAGAAAGTCCACGAGAGTTCGCGGATTTCGTTTTTACTGCATTACCCATTCCGTACCCCATCAAATAATAATTGTTTAACAATATCAGTAAATTAAATTGTGTTTGGCTCTCACCTAAAAAAGTTGGCCCCTTTGTTGCCTATGTATAGAGCAAACCTGGGGGTTTTATGGAGGCTGTGAAAGCCTATAACATTTTAGCGGTAGATGATGAGGCAAGAGTTTTAGATTCAATTCGTGAAATTCTAAAAGCCAACTCACAATTTGTTCTAGAAACTGCAAGTTCTGGAAAAGAAGCTATCAGCCTTATTAAAAAGCATCCTCGAAAGTACGCGGTTGTTTTAGTCGACTACCTTATGCCTGATATGAATGGTGCTGAGGTCAATCGAGAGCTTTTAAAAATTAATCCAGATCTTATCCTTGTTATGCATTCTGGTGATGTCTCAAGAGACGCATTAAAGGAAAGTTTGCTTTCCGGCGCGGTAGATTTTCTTGAAAAAGGACTTTCCGCATTTGAACTAAGGCGAAAAGTTTCTGCATTTTGCAAAAAGTTTGAAGAGTCCACTCGCTCCTTGGAGGAAAGCGAAGCTCTTCAATCGACAAACGAGCAACTTATCCAGTCTACAGGAATGCTTGGATGTTCGGATGAATTAGCAAAGATTGCCTCGCTAATTCATCGAGCATCTAAGGTTGACTCTCCTGTTCTGATTCTTGGAGAGACTGGAACTGGGAAAGAAGTTGTTGCTAAAGCAATTCACAGACTGTCGAGAAGAGCAAATCTCAACTTTATTCCCGTTAACATGAGCGCAATAACAAGTGAACTCTTCGAGTCTCAGATGTTTGGGCACTTGAAAGGATCATTCACTGGAGCAATTGCGAATCATAACGGCCATTTCAAAGCTGCAAATGGAGGGACTATATTTCTTGATGAGATCGGAGACTTGCCGATGGAAAATCAAGCAAAATTACTTCGAGTATTACAAGAGCAAGAGGTTCAGTCTGTCGGAGCAATAAGACCAGAAAAAATTAATGCGCGAATAATAGCTGCAACAAATGTAGATGTTGAGGAAGCCGTGCGCACTGGAGAGTTCAGAGAAGACCTATTCTATCGCTTGCACATACTTCCGGTAAGACTTCCCTCGTTGAGGGAGCGACCTGAAGACATTCGCTCTCTAGTTCTTCATTTCAAAAAGAAATATAAAGGAGATCGAAAAGTAATTCTAATGGAAGTGATTCGTAAATTTGAAAGTTATAAATGGCCTGGGAATATTCGTGAGCTAGAAGCAGAAATGCAAAAGCTTATCGAAATTATTCCAGACGATAAAATTACCGTGAAACATCTTGATAGTAAGTTCTTTGATGAAAAGAACATGCACATAACTACCTTAGGAAGATATAGCTACGACGAATTCAAAGCTTACCTCAGACAACTGGAAATTGAGTATATAGAAAATCAAAGGAAGCGTTTTAAGAATGTAAGAAGGGCCGCAATTGAAGGATTCAAGGTTCCCGAAAGCACCTTGGCAAGCCGCCTTAAAGCTTTAGATATAAAATTTTAAATAGGAGAGAAAAATGAAAAACAATCAGAAAATAATTTTATCAGGTATGCTTGGCCTTTCCTTGGTCGCGCAAGCAAAAGATGTAAAAATCGGAATTCCGTTAATTAAGCGTGAGGAGATTCAAAGAATTGCAGAAGCGAATCATTTTAATGATATGGAGACGGCCCTTCTCGAATCCGGAATTTTAAAGGAAGCTAAGTTAAGAGAATATTATATTGTCGTTCCAAATAGGTTAAAAGAAGAGACCACCCTGTCGCTTTCTGAAAAGGATGAATACATTTTCAATATCCTTCAAAACTTGGATAAAAAGCGCACGATTATCACCCTTAAGAAGTTTCAGGAAATGGTAGCTTCAACTCAAGATTTTTCTCCCGCTATTTCTAATCTTGGCCATAAAAAAATTAGTGAAAGATTTCAAAAGAGAGAGCCATAATGAAAGCACTAATATTGTTCCTTACTGTTATCGGAGGATTTGTTTTGAACGCAGAAGCAAAAATAAAAAAATACAATTACGTAATTACTGAAACGTCAGTTCCAACTAGTTTAGACCCATTGGATGCGGACCAAACTCAGAATTTGGCTGTAGCTCGTATGATTTACTCAACACCCATTGAGATTGATTCTCAAGATAGGCTTTCTAGCCAAATTTTGGAAAGCTTTAACTATGATCCAAAGCTTAATCTCGTTGCCTGGGTTGCAAAAAATGGAACTAAATATTCTGATGGCTCAACTCTAACTCCTCAAGATATCGCATTTGCAGTTGCTAGAATGGCATACACCCGTCCAAAATTTCCTATTCTTGAACACATAAAAGGTTTAGAGGAATGGATTAAATCAGCAGAACCTTTAAAGACCTTTCCAAAAGGTATTCAAGTTTCAGGAAATAAAATTGAAATTCATTTTTCTAATAAAGTTAAGAACCCTTTGTTTCGTTTTTGCCTTGAACTGTTTGCTGTAATTCCTCAAAAATGCGTAGACTCTAAAACAAATAAAGTTACCTGCGATAGCATCCCTGGAAGTGGTCGCTATGTCGTCACTTCAAAAGATGACATCGAAATTCGATTTCAAGAAAAGAGCACTAAAGATGAAATTACTTTCAAATACATAAGCGTTGATAAAGTAGCACAGCAGATTGTCAATCTCGATGAAGACACAATCTTGGCAGGAAATGAAGTCATGTACTCTCTTGACGAATTATCTTTATTGAAAGATAGCGGCAAAGTTTTATTTCTCCCAGCAGCCAGATTTGGCATTTTGCAGATTAACCCTAATGCTGTGCCGTTCGGAGATAAACTGTGCCGAATTCTTTTTGCTGAGATTTTCAGGAAAAACTATAAGGAAGTCGTCAAAGAAAGAGGCATCTCTGAAAGCAGTATCTTCACCGGAATTATCTCAGGCTATATGAATCCAAAGGAGTTGCGGACACACTCCTTATCTAAAGTTACGCCTGCTATCGAAAATAAATGCTTGGAAAAAATTAGAAGTTCTCCAATTTCTTGGGGCTATGTTGAAACTGAGAAAAATTCAGCGTTTGTGCAAGCTCTTACAGCATCATTAAAATTTGTTGGTCAAGGCAGCATCAAGCCACAGCTATTCAAAAATAGAAAAGAAATAGCGGAGGCGTTTGTAGAAGGTAAAATTTCATTTCTCGGTTCTGGATCAGGTTTCTGGGCTCATGATCCTTCGGGCGATTTACAGATGTTATTTACACCGAATCTTCATAAACCACTAAATTTTGTAACTCAGGATGAGAAACTTCAAAGGCTAATTCGAGATGTTGTGAATAATCCTGATAATGAATCCTACTATAAAGCAGTCAATCAATACTTACACGATGAAGGACTCATTAACATTTACTCACACGTGAGACGATTTTACTTTTCTAAAAACAAGGAGTTTTTAAAAAGATCACCTCTTGGGTATTCGGCTCCTACTCCATGGCAGGTATTTGAGTTATGATCAGTAAGTTGCAATTTCAACAACTCATTCAAGATCTTGAAAATAGGAAAATGATTCCTTATCACATGGATATAGCTCAAGTTGGCAATATCCATATGGTGAACCTTTATAATCATTTAGATTCCAAAGTCATTTCAAGTTCGGTTACTACTGGTATGGATCAGAGTTTAGAAGTTGCAACGCTTAAAGCGTTAAGTGAATTTGTTGAACGATCTGCTTTCCAAGAAGGTTTCTTGAACAATAATCCATACTGTCAGACAGAAAGGTCGGACGGTTTTGCTGCTTTTCCAAAACTCGAGACAGATTATTTAGTAAGAACAAAAGACAATTCATTAAATGAGGCTATCGAGCGTTATGTCTGGGCTACTTGGTGGGACAATACAAGTATCTCCTACGACATAGCTACCGTATCCATGAATGACAAAAGCTTTTGGAATGATTCTATCTCACTACTTCAAGAGGTGAATGGTCTTTTGGGAATCAAAACTATCAAAATCATAAAGCCTCATTTTGACAAGTTTCCAGACAAAGAAGTTCTAATTGTGGCTTGTGAGCTTCTGGATGGAGGAGTTATCACGGGTGGTGCCTGTGGAAATAAGTCAGACCAGCAGAAAACTCTTCTAAGAGCCGTTAGCGAACTATCAAGACATGCACTAGCTTTACATAGAACTGAAGTTGATGAATTATCTCCGGAATCCTTTTATGAAAAGAGACTATGTTACTTTGCCTCAGAAGATGGTTTTGAGCTTTATCAAGAACGGCTGGCTCAAATGGGCAATGAGATCGTTCAATTGCCAAATCTTAAATTTGATGCCGAGATCAAGCACGAATTCCTGGATTTGTTCTATGTTCACAGATGTCTTTTTGAAAACCAACCGCCATTCATTGGCGGAAAACTTGAAAGACTTTGTTTATGAAAAATATTAAAATCTATTTATTGAAACTGGGAATAGCGACTACTGTTATCGTAATTGGTTCGTTATTCTATCTATTTGACGGCTTCATAACAAAAATATCTCAAGAGTCTTTATCAAACTGGTTGAAAATGGAGGAAGCAAGTATTCTGGAAGGCAATCTCCTGACCTCTGTTGCCAAAAATCAAAGGGCTGTCTTTTCTTCAGAATTCTTAAAGGGTTTCATGTTAGCTGACTTCTCAAAGGAAGGCCAAATTGAGCAAATCGGTTTCGGAGATTCTATTGAAACTAATCTAATTAATTCCAGCGAGCTGGATACTAAAGTTCAAATTATCAGAACTGGGTTGTTCAAAAAGTATGCGGTCGCAAAGATCCCAGGCTCAGGGAACAAAGCAATTATCTTTTCCTTCTGGTCAAAGGATCTTTATACAATTTTCTTTTCAGCCTGTTTGCTGTTTTTTATATTTTTTGTTTTCTTCGGTTTCTTATTAGCAAAAGCAAAACGTAGAGAAGAAAAAAGGGCCCTTGAGTATGCTGAGAGCGCCGCACGCGTTGCTCATGACATAAGATCACCCTTAGTTCGCTTATCTTCATTCATAGATAAATTCGACGATAATAAAACCAAAGAAGCCTTATCGGAAATTGCTCAGAACATTACAGATATAACGAGTGATTTGATCTTAAATAGACGCAAAGGAATTCAAAAGATCAATCAACAGCTCAATGCTTCGATACCAAAAGTCACATCTCTAGGTGAAGCCCTCAGGCAATTACTTGCAGCAAAAAGAGAACTTTATAGCCACATAATTTTCACGGAGCAAATTGACATAGCCAGTAACGCTATCGCCTTAGACCATAAGGAACTCATCAGATCTTTATCGAATCTAATTGATAACTCCGTTGACGCTTCCGAGGGCAATGGGACCGTTACTTTAACAGCTATAGAGCAGGCCAATTCTGTTCTGCTGACAATTGAAGATACTGGAAAAGGAATATCTGAAGTAGTCTTAAAGTCCGTTGGAAGTAAAGGATTTACCCATGGGAAAAAGAACGGCTCAGGACTTGGTGTCTACTACACAGAACAAGCTATACTTTCAGTGGGCGGAAGTTTAAAAATTGAATCCGAAGAGCGCAAAGGCACAAGAGTAATTCTTGAAATTCCTTTTAAGAAAACTAGAGCTATATCAAATAAAGAAATTCATATCGAAAAAGGAAGCTCCCTGTTGGTGCTAGATGATGACCCACTAATCAGAAAAACCTGGAATGATATTTTTGAGAAAAGAAAACTAGGTAAGGTTCTCGACATTCAATTTTTTTGTAACTCCGCCGAAATTTTAGCTTCGAAAGTTAAAATTGAGAAAGCCTTTTTGCTTACTGATTTTGATCTCAAAGAAGAAATTGACGGATTGGATATCATCGGCAAGCTAGGGGCTCATGATAGCACTCTATTGGTGACGGGAATGGCCTCAAGTTCAAAAGTTCAGTCTAAGGCCCATGCGTTGGGGGGCATACCAATTCTTCCAAAGGCCGACCTTGAGAAGCTTAATATTGTGATCGTTTAGGCAAGCCTACTTTTGCAAGGGCCCTAATAGATTCACCTGCACTTCTTGCTCAACTTATTTGCATCTGGGGTGTCTCCGTTGAGTGATTTTTATTGACTAAGATTGAGCTAGATAGCTAATTTGGACACTAGATGAAAATTATGGGTATTCTTTTTACTTTTTTTATAGCTTTCAATGTTGTTGCATCAACCAACATTGAAGCTTGCAATGTAGCTCAGTCCCTTTGCTCGTCGGATCAAGGCTGTTCTGATAATGAAATTGATAGTCAAAATTCAGACTCCAACACAGATGCGAGTTCACATGAGCACTGTAATGCTCATTGCGCTTGCGCAAATGTTTTCTTTCAATTCACAAGTTCTTCCATGACCTTGATTGCGGCTCTGGGTTCTTCGGCTAATCAGCCCTATTCCTTTGCCTACACTCAAGCCTTTCTTGAGGGCCCATTCCGTCCGCCTCTTTCTAAAATCTAACTTTATTTATCTTAGATTTTAAATTGCGCGGAGGAGTAAGTGAGTTTTTCTAAAAATTTATATTTTTTTATCTGTTTAAGTTTAATACTTTTACTTTCGGTAAATAGTTTTGCAAAAGATTGCAATGCAGTGGCGTCCGCCCGTGACCTTTACGAGTGTACGCTCGAAAAACATCCTCAATCTGAGGTCGTGAGCCTCAAAACCATGGAGGCCGAAGCTGTCTTAGATAGGTCCTCTCAGTGGGCAAATCCTGAACTTTCAGTGAAAAGTGTTGCGGGAGAAAATGCAGGAGAAAAAGTTGGATCTACTGAGCTAGAGCTTTCAATCCCTATATCTCAAATCTGGCTTCGCTCAGCTTCGAAGGATGTTGGAAAGGCTGAGAAAAAGATCGTTGATATCGAAGCTCAGG